>NZ_CP095740.1:670000-988125 GCF_023078455.1 Luteibacter aegosomatis
CACCCCGAGGCGACTTGGGGTTATATGGTCAAGCGACTAAGCGTATACGGTGGATGCCTTGGCAGTCAGAGGCGATGAAGGACGCGGCAGCCTGCGAAAAGTGTCGGGGAGCTGGCAACAAGCTTTGATCCGGCAATGTCCGAATGGGGAAACCCACCGCTTAGGCGGTATCGCATAGTGAATACATAGCTATGCGAAGCGAACCCGGGGAACTGAAATATCTAAGTACCCGGAGGAAAAGAAATCAACCGAGATTCCGTCAGTAGCGACGAGCGAACGCGGACTAGCCCAAAAGTGTCGCACATTCTAGTCGAACCGCTTGGAAACGCGGGCCGTAGACGGTGATAGCCCGGTAGACGAAAGGGTGCGTGGCATGAAATTGAGTAAGGCGGGGCACGAGAAACCCTGTCTGAACATGGGGGGACCATCCTCCAAGGCTAAATACTCCTGACTGACCGATAGCGAACTAGTACCGTGAGGGAAAGGCGAAAAGAACCCCGGAGAGGGGAGTGAAATAGACCCTGAAACCGTATACGTACAAGCAGTGGAAGCCCGCAAGGGTGACTGCGTACCTTTTGTATAATGGGTCAGCGACTTACTGTCAGTGGCAAGCTTAACCGTATAGGGGAGGCGAAGGGAAACCGAGTCTGAATAGGGCGAATAGTCTCTGGCAGTAGACCCGAAACCGAGTGATCTATCCTTGACCAGGTTGAAGGTGCGGTAACACGCACTGGAGGACCGAACCCACATCTGTTGCAATAGATGGGGATGAGTTGAGGATCGGAGTGAAAGGCTAAACAAACTCGGAGATAGCTGGTTCTCCTCGAAAGCTATTTAGGTAGCGCCTCGTGCGAACACTGTTGGGGGTAGAGCACTGTTATGGCTAGGGGGTCATTGAGACTTACCAAACCATGGCAAACTCCGAATACCAACACGTGCTACACGGGAGACACACGGCGGGTGCTAACGTCCGTCGTGAAAAGGGAAACAACCCAGACCCGCAGCTAAGGTCCCAAAGTCATAGCTAAGTGGAAAACGATGTGGAAAGGCATAGACAGCCAGGAGGTTGGCTTAGAAGCAGCCACCCTTTAAAGAAAGCGTAATAGCTCACTGGTCGAGTCGGTCTGCGCGGAAGATTTAACGGGGCTAAGCTATGCACCGAAGCTCGGGGTGTACACCTTTGAGGTGTACGCGGTAGAGGAGCGTTCCGTAGGCCTGTGAAGGTGAGTCGTAAGGCTTGCTGGAGGTATCGGAAGTGCGAATGCTGACATGAGTAACGATAAAGGGGGTGAAAAGCCCCCTCGCCGAAAGCCCAAGGTTTCCTCGCGCAACGTTCATCGGCGCAGGGTGAGTCGGCCCCTAAGGCGAGGCAGAAATGCGTAGTCGATGGGAAGCAGGTTAATATTCCTGCACTTTTCTACAGTGCGATGTGGGGACGGAGAAGGTTAGGTCTACCAGGCGTTGGTTGTCCTGGGGAAAGGCGGTAGGCATGATTCTTTGGCAAATCCGGGAATCTTTATGCCGAGCACCGAGACCAGTCCTATGAGGACGAAGTGACTGACACCACGCTTCCAGGAAAAGCCACTAAGCTTCAGCTGTAGAAAAACCGTACCGTAAACCGACACTGGTAGGCAGGGTGAGAATCCCAAGGCGCTTGAGAGAACTCGGGTGAAGGAACTAGGCAAAATGGCACCGTAACTTCGGGAGAAGGTGCGCCCCTTGGTGTGGTCACGTGCGTGACTGAGCATCGAGGGGTCGCAGTAACCTGGCCGCTGCGACTGTTTATCAAAAACACAGCACTCTGCAAACACGAAAGTGGACGTATAGGGTGTGACGCCTGCCCGGTGCTGGAAGGTTAATTGATGGGGTCAGCCGCAAGGCGAAGCTCTTGATCGAAGCCCCAGTAAACGGCGGCCGTAACTATAACGGTCCTAAGGTAGCGAAATTCCTTGTCGGGTAAGTTCCGACCTGCACGAATGGCGTAACGACAGCGGCGCTGTCTCCACCCGAGACTCAGTGAAATTGAAATCGCTGTGAAGATGCAGCGTTCCCGCGGCAAGACGGAAAGACCCCGTGAACCTTTACTATAGCTTTACACTGAACGTTGAGTTCTTCTGTGTAGGATAGGTGGGAGGCTATGAAACCGAGACGCTAGTTTCGGTGGAGCCATCCTTGAAATACCACCCTGAAGTGCTTGACGTTCTAACCTAGGTCCGTAATCCGGATCGGGGACCGTGTATGGTGGGTAGTTTGACTGGGGCGGTCTCCTCCCAAAGAGTAACGGAGGAGCACGAAGGTACGCTCAGCGCGGTCGGACATCGCGCACTGTGTGCAAAGGCATAAGCGTGCTTGACTGCGAGATCGACGGATCAAGCAGGTACGAAAGTAGGTCTTAGTGATCCGGTGGTTCTGTATGGAAGGGCCATCGCTCAACGGATAAAAGGTACTCCGGGGATAACAGGCTGATACCGCCCAAGAGTTCATATCGACGGCGGTGTTTGGCACCTCGATGTCGGCTCATCACATCCTGGGGCTGTAGCCGGTCCCAAGGGTATGGCTGTTCGCCATTTAAAGTGGTACGCGAGCTGGGTTCAGAACGTCGTGAGACAGTTCGGTCCCTATCTGTCGTGGGCGTTGGAGATTTGAGGGGGGCTGCTCCTAGTACGAGAGGACCGGAGTGGACGTTCCGCTGGTGTTCGGGTTGTCATGCCCATGGCATTGCCCGGTAGCTATGAACGGAAGCGATAACCGCTGAAAGCATCTAAGCGGGAAGCGCGCCCCAAGATGAGATCTCCCGAGAGCTCGACTCTCCTTAAGGCACCATCAAGACTAGGTGGTTGATAGGCGCGGTGTGGAAGTGCAGCAATGCATTGAGCTTACGCGTACTAATGAGCCGTGAGGCTTGACCATATAACCCCAAGACGCTTCACCGTCTTAACTCAAGTCTGCCGGTATCCAGCCCGGACGCTTGTCACTCGTTTACCCCTCTGTGGAGCCGGCGCACCTGCGCTGCTCCCACCCCTTCCCTGGCGGCTATAGCGGCGTGGTACCACCTGATCCCATCCCGAACTCAGAAGTGAAACGCGCATGCGCCGATGGTAGTGTGGCTCAAGCCATGCAAGAGTAGGTCACCGCCAGGGGCTTTATCCCAAAACCCGGTCTCGTCAGAGGCCGGGTTTTTCTTTGCCCGCTCCCATGCCCAACGGGCACGACCCGCAACAGGTCACCGCCAGGGGCTTTATCCCAAAACCCGGTCTCGTCAGAGGCCGGGTTTTTCTTTGCCCGCTCCCGTGCCCAACGGGCACGACCCGCCACAGGTCACCGCCAGGGGCTTTATCCCAAAACCCGGTCTCGTCAGAGGCCGGGTTTTTCTTTGCCCGCTCCCGTGCCCAACGGGCACGACCCGCAACAGGTCACCGCCAGGGGCTTTATCCCAAAATCCGGTCTCGTCAGAGGCCGGGTTTTTCTTTGCCCGCTCCCGTGCCCAGCGGGCACGACCCGCCACAGGTCACCGCCAGGGGGTTTTGTCTTTGCGTTCCTGACGACATGGGCGTTCGCCGCATGACACATGGACGCTTACGCGTCATGATGGTTTTGCATCGCGTAGCACGGGAGGATCGATGGACCCACGACTCAATCGGAGGCAGGAGGAGCTGGTCGCCATCGTCCAGCGCGAAGGCTTTGTCGGCGTGGATGAGCTCGCCAGTCACTTCGACGTGGCGCCGCAGACGATTCGTCGCGACCTCAACCTGCTAGCCGACGGTGGGCTGATCCGTCGCTACCACGGCGGCGTGAGTGCGCCCTCGAGCGTCGAAAACGTTGCCTACGCCGCACGGCAAAGCCTGCAAGCCGACGAGAAGGGGCGCATCGCCAAGGCGATCGCCAGGGCGATTCCCGACGGATCTTCCCTCTTCATCAACCTGGGTACGACCAACGAGGTCGTCGGTCGCGCGCTGTTGGAACATCGCGATCTGCGCGTCATCACCAACAACCTCAATATCGCGATCCTGCTCAGCGACAATCCCACCTTCGAAGTGATCGTTGCCGGCGGCGTGGTGCGCGGTCGCGACCATGGCGTGACGGGCGAAGCCACGATTGAGCTGATTCGCCAGTTCAAGGTCGACTACGGGATCATCGGCATCTCGGGCATCGAGCTGGATGGCACCTTGCTCGACTTCGATTTCCACGAAGTGCGCGTGGCGCAGGCCATCATCGAGCACTCGCGCCAGGTATTCCTCGGCGCCGATCACACCAAGATCGGTCGTAATGCGATGGTCCGCCTGGGCGACTTCTCCCGCGTGAACGCATGGTTCACCGATCGCCAGCCGCCGGGCGAACTGATGCCGGTGCTCGAGGCATCCGGCACCGAGCTGCACATCGCCGGCTAATCGCTTAGCGGTATCCACGCGTAGCCGCGGGCATCGCGGCCCACGGACCCGATGCCTGGAAAGGGCGCATGCGCGGCGGCAACGAGGTCGCCCCGCGCGCAGGTTCTCGCGAGGAAGGCTTCTCGCACCGCGTGCGCCTGCGCGGGGTGGCTGTCGTAGCGGACGGTAACCGACGGATCGGCCAGTTGCACTCCGGCCACGTGGAAAAGATCACCACAGAAAATGATGTCGCCGGTATCCACACGCAAGCGATAGCCCGTATGTCCAGGCGTGTGTCCGGCCAGCGCTTCCGCACCCAGGTAGCCGTACCAGGTCGCGTCAGGCTCGAACGTGCGATAGCGACCGTCGTCCATGTAAGGCCTGAGGATCGTTCGCGCGTGCGCGAATGTCGCCACGACGCTGGCATCGACATCGTCCCGCGCGGACTCGCCCATCCAGAACCGTGCCTCGTCACCGGCGACGTGGACCGTCGCCCGCGGGAATACCGCCTCGCCGTGACGGGTAAGCCCCCCGATATGATCCGGATGAAGATGGGTGAGCAGGATCGTGTCGATGTCGTCGACGCCGTGGCCCGCGGCTTCCAGCCGTGCCCGCACATGGCCGAGGGTGTCGTCCTGCAGGTCTCCCGCACCCACGTCGATAAGGGCCCGGTGCTCGCCGTCGTCGATCAGGAACGCATTGACATGGCTCGGCACGACGTTGCCCAGGCGTGCCTGGCCCAGCATGGCATCGAGCGGAGCGTGCCCGCCACGCAGTATGTCGTGAGCGGCGAGGGCGAAATGGCCGTCGCAAAGCGTCGTCACCGTGATCGATCCGAAACGGTATCGTCGGATCATCGGTCCATCGCACCGTGGATCGGTACCTGCGACCCCGGCGTGACATGAACCGATCACCTCAGGCGTCGGCCGATGCCGGTGCGTCGAGTCCATGGGAAGAACGGGCAGATCGCTGCACATGAAGCGCCTCCGGAAAAAAGGAGGCATCAGCCTGCCGATCGCCCGCTCCGCTGCACACTGACAGAAACGTTGGCCCGACGCTCAGGATCGAGGGTCCCCTTCGGTGTCGTCCAGCATGCGCAGCGCGATGTCGGCCAAGGCGCGTACCCGGTCCATGCCACGCATGTCTTCGTGGTAACCCATCCACACGTGCCTCGATGGCGGTGGCTCGCCCAGGTCGATCCGAGCCAATCCGTCCGTGGCGTCGCCGACGGCGCGCGGCAGCACGGCAAGTCCGACCCCCCGCTGGCAGAGCCGGGCCTGCAAGGCGCGGTGATTGGACACCACCACGGGCCTCGCATGGGGCAGCATCTCCCGCAGCCACTCGACCTCGGGATACGCGTGCGTCGAGGTGTCCATCAATACCAGCCGGGCGCCCCGTCCGTCCCCACGAGCCGGCGGCGGCTCGCCTTCGCGCGCATAGAGACCATAGGCGATGCGCGGCAAGCGACATTGCACGACGCCCGGCTCCTCGAACGGCACGACACGGAACACGATGTCGGCCTCCCTGCGCGACAAGTCGTAGCGCCGTGCGCTCACCACCAGCTCGGGCAGGATGCCGGGGTGCTCGTCGAGCAAGGCCTCGATCACCGGCGGAAGCACGTAGGTGGCGAACCAGTCCGCCGCCGAAATCCGCAGCGGCCCGTTCGGTTTGCCCGGCTCTCCGGCGAGCCGCCGATGGATGGCGAGGGCCGAGGCCTCCATCTCCTCGGCGAGCCGCACCACGCGTGCCCCCGCGTCGCTCAACAGCACGCCGTCCTTGTGCCGCTGGAATAAGACCTGATCCATGGCATGCTCCAGGGCGGCAATGCGGCGGGCGACCGTCGGATGGCTCAAGCCCAGGGCACGGGCCGCCGCGCCGAGCGAGCCCTCACGAGCCACGGCGAGAAAGATGCGGACGTCGCTCCATTCCACGACCCGTCTCCACGAACGAAAATCGCGACTGTGCGCGAGGGAACCTCTCCAGGCAAGCCAGTGACCAGCCGTGGGAGGGGCAACGACTCCGTCTGTTCGCTGCACCGCAGCGTGCGATGTTCGTTTATGTTCGAATATGCTCATTCGAACGTGGGCAATGCACTGTCATCGGTGTGAAATGTTCGTTTGTGCGCAAGATGCTGCGCAAGGCGCTTTCAAACGAACGTACCCGAGCGTAGGGTATCCATCCTCGGCGGCGCGTTGCCCCCAGCCCAAGCGGAGTGCGCGATGGTCGAGCAGGTCGATATCCTGGTGGTCGGTGGCGGCGTGAATGGCGTGGGCATCGCCCGCGACGCCGTGGGGCGCGGCCTGAGCGTCTGGCTTTGCGAACGCGACGACCTGGCCTCCCACACGTCCAGCGCCAGCACCAAACTCATCCATGGCGGGCTGCGCTACCTGGAACAGTTCGAATTCGCCCTCGTGGGCAAGGCGCTCGCCGAGCGCGAGGTGCTTCTGCGCGCGGCGCCGCACATCATCTGGCCGCTGCGTTTCGTCCTGCCCCACCAGCCGCACCTGCGTCCGGCGTGGATGATCCGCATCGGCCTGTTCCTTTACGACCACCTCGGCCGTGGCCGCCGCACGCTGCCGGGCTCGCGGCGCGTGCGCTTCGGCAAGCACATCACCGGCGAGCCGCTGCGAGACGAGTTCCACCAGGGTTTCGTCTACTCCGATGCCTGGGTGCAGGACGCGCGCCTGGTGGTCCTCAATGCGATGGACGCCGCGCGTCGTGGTGCCCGCATCGAAACCCATACCCGCTGCGTGAGCGCGCGACGCGACGGCGACGGCTGGACGGCCGAGCTGGAATCGCGCGACGGCACGAAGCATTTCGTGAAGGCCCGGGCGCTGGTCAACGCCGCCGGTCCCTGGGCCGCGTCGTTCCTCGACGACGTGGCCCACGTGAAGCACGATCACTCGCTGCGCCTCATCAAGGGCAGCCACATCGTGGTGCCCAAGCTGTTCGATCATCGCTATGCCTACATCTTCCAGCAGCCCGATCGCCGCATCGTCTTCGCCATTCCCTATGAGCGCGACTTCACGCTGATCGGCACGACCGACATCGAATACAAGGACGATCCTTCGCGCCCGGTGATTTCCACCGAGGAAATCGCCTATCTGTGCGATGCGGCCAACCGCTATTTCAAGAAGCAGCTCGTGCCCACCGACGTCGTGTGGAGCTACAGCGGGGTGCGCCCCTTGTTGCAGGACGACTCGGGCAACGCGTCCGAAGTCACTCGCGACTACCTGCTCGACATCGACACCCACGGCGCGCCGCTGCTCAACGTCTTCGGCGGGAAGCTCACCACGTTCCGCAAGCTTTCCGAAGAAGCCATGGACCGTCTGGGCCCGCTGCTCGGCAACCCGCATCCGGCGTGGACGGCGGACGCGCCGCCGCTGCCCGGCGGCGGCGAACGCGACCTGGACGAACTCATCGGCGATCTGCGCTCCTCGCGCCCATGGCTCACCGAACGCCACGCGTGGCGGCTGGCCCACAGCTACGGTACGCGCGCGCGCGACCTGCTCGGCGAAGCCGCGGGCCTGGACGCGCTGGGCGAACATTTCGGCGCCGACCTCTACCAGGCCGAAGTCGATTACCTTGTCCGTCACGAATGGGCGACCGAAGCCGAAGACATCCTCTGGCGACGCAGCAAGCTCGGTCTCCGGGTCGACCCGGACGGCGTGCGGCGCCTTACCGACTACCTGGCCAAGCGCTTCCGGCCGACACCGTGAAACCAATGGAGAAAGGGATCATGCGGCAAAAGATCGGCGAACTGATATCCGAAGCCCTGGCGATGTTCATCATCATCGCGTTCGGCGATTCGGTGGCGTGCATGTACGTGCTGTACGACCCCAGTCCCTACCAGAATGCCTATTGGGGCGTATGCATCGCGTGGGGCCTGGCGGTGACCATCGCCATCTACGCCACGGGCTCCATCTCGGGAACGCATGCCAATCCGGCCGTGACCCTGGCCCTCGCGCTGTTCCGCGACTTCCCGTGGAAAAAAGTGATCCCGTACTGGATCGCGCAGGTGATCGGCGCCTTCCTCGGCGCGGCCATCGTCTATGCGTTGTTCGGCCCGGTCATCGACCACTTCAACGAAACCCACCAGCTCACCCGCGAGGCGGGTGGGGCGGCGGGCGTGTTCTTCACGCATCCGGGCCTGGCGATCTCGCCCATGCACGCGTTGTCCGACCAGGTGATCCTCACCGCGTTCCTGCTCTTCGGCATCTTCGCCATCACCGAGCAGTACAACGAAATGGCGCCGGGAGCGAATTCCGGCGCGCTGATCATCGGCCTGCTCGTCGCCACCATCGGCGCCTGCATGGGCTACCTGGAAGCCTGGGCCATCAATCCCGCGCGCGACTTCGGTCCGCGCCTGTTCGCCTACTTCGCCGGATGGGGCCCGTCGGCCCTTCCCGCGCCCGACAACTACTGGTGGATCCCCATCGTGGGTCCCTTCGTCGGTGGCGTGATCGGCGGCGGAGCCTATCAGCTCCTCGTGCACCCCTTCCTTCCCGCTCGCCAGCGCGCGCTCGCCGAAGCGCGCAAGGCGAACGCCAACGCTCAAACCATGCAGTGAGGCCCGGACATGGACAAGAAATACATCCTGGCGATCGACCAGGGCACGACGAGTTCGCGCACCATCCTGTTCGATCATGACGGCAACATCGCCGGCACGGCGCAGCGCGAGTTTCCGCAGATCTTCCCGCAACCGGGCTGGGTGGAGCACAACCCGCGCGAGATCATGACCAGCGTGCTGTCGACGATGACCGAGGTCATCAGCAGCTCCGGCATCGACGCCTCGTGCATCGAAGGCATCGGCATCACCAACCAGCGCGAGACCGCGGTGGTCTGGGACAAGGCCAGCGGGCAGCCGATCTACAACGCCATCGTCTGGCAATCGCGACAGACCGCCGAGATCTGCGACCACCTGAAGGAAAAGGGCTTCGATCCCATGGTCCGCGACAAGACGGGCCTGCTGATCGATGCGTACTTCGCGGGTACCAAGGTGCGCTGGATCCTCGACCACGTGGAGGGCGCGCAGGAGCGTGCGGAGAAGGGCGAGCTGCTGTTCGGCACCATCGATACCTGGCTGATCTGGAACCTCACCGGCGGCAAGGTGCATGTCACCGATTACACCAATGCCTCGCGTACGCTGATGTACGACATCTACAAGCGCGAGTGGGACGACGAGCTGCTGAAGATGCTCAACGTGCCGCGCGCGATGCTGCCCGAGGTGAAATCCTCCAGCGAGGTGTACGGCCACACGCTGAAGAAACATTTCTTCGGCCACGAAGTTCCCATCGCGGGCATCGCCGGTGACCAGCAGGCGGCGTTGTTCGGCCAGGCGTGTTTCGAGGAAGGCCTCGCCAAGAACACCTACGGCACCGGCTGCTTCATGCTGATGAACACCGGCGAGAAGGCGGTGCGCTCCAAGAACGGCCTGCTCACCACCATCGCCTGGGGCGTCGACGGCAAGGTGGAATACGCGCTCGAGGGCAGCATCTTCGTGGCCGGTTCGGTCATCCAATGGCTGCGCGACGGCTTGCGCATGCTCGGCAAGGCCTCCGATTCGCAGGCCTACGCCGAACGCGCGAAGGACACCGACGGCGTGTACTTCGTGCCGGCCTTCGTCGGCCTGGGCGCGCCTTATTGGAAGAGCGACGTTCGCGGCGCGGTGTTCGGCCTGTCGCGCGGCACCACCAAGGAGCAGTTCATCCGTGCGGCGCTGGAATCCATGGCCTACCAGACGCGCGACGTCCTCGAGGCGATGCAGAGCGATTCGGGCCTGATGGTGAAAGAACTGCGCGCCGACGGCGGCGCCATCGCCAACGACTTCATGGCGCAGTTCCAGGCCGACATTCTCGACGTCACGCTGCTGCGCCCGAAGGTGCAGGAAACCACGGCGCAGGGCGCGGCGTACCTCGCCGGCCTCGCGGTGGGTTTCTGGAAAAGCAAGGAAGACATCGCGAAGCGCTGGGCGGTGGATCGCGAGTTCAAGCCGGAGATGCCGAAGGAGCGACGCGAGGATCTTTATGCAGGATGGAAGGACGCCGTCAACGCCACGATGGCCTTCAAGCCGCGGCACTGACGATTCGCCGATACGATCGGCTCCCACCCCTCCGGTAGGCAGGTGACCAAGGCTGCTGGAGCACGGGGCAACCGGATTTTGCCGATACGATCGGCTCCCACCCCTTCGGTAGCGGCCTCACTACCGAAGGGGTGGGAGCCGATCGTATCGGCGAACCCGGCGAAGCGAAAGCGACAAACAAAAGGGCGGCGCATCACTGCGCCGCCCTTTCACATCCCAGGCATCAGGGCAGTTCGTACCCGAACTGGTCCTTGAATTCCGACGCGAACTGCTCGTACGTGAAGTACTGGTTCTGCGTGCCCGGATGCTCCACCTTCAGCGCGCCCATCAGCGACGCCATCTTGCCGACGGTCGGCCAGTCGTAGCCCTTCATGATGCCGAAGATGAGACCGGCACGATACGCATCGCCGCAACCGGTGGGATCGACCACGCGGTGTTCGCGCGCCGGCGGGATCTCGATGGTGTCGCCGTCGGCATGGATCAACGAACCGCGCGGGCCGAGCGTGACGATGTACGCCTTCACTTTGGAGGCGATCTCGGCCGCGCTCCAGCCCGTGCGCTGCTGCAGCAGCTGCGACTCGTAGTCGTTGACGATCACGTAGGTCGCTTTCTCGATCATCGAGCGGAACTCGTCACCGTTGAACAACGGCATCGCCTGGCCCGGGTCGAAGATGAAGGGCACGCCGCGCGCGGCGAACTCATCCACGTGCTGGAGCATGGCTTCGCGACCGTCGGGCGCGACGATGCCGAACTCGCATTCGGTGATCTCGCGCACGTGGTTGTCGTGCGCGTTGGACATGGCACCGGGATGGAAGGCGGTGATCTGGTTGTTGTCCAGGTCGGTGGTGATGAAGCACTGCGGGGTGAACATGTCGTCGTACTGGCGCACGCCGTCCATGCGGATGCCGTGCTTTTCCATGTGCACGCGGTACGGGGCGAAGTCCTGGCCCACCGTCGCCACCGGCATCGGGTTGCCGCCCAGCAACTTGAGGTTGTACGCGATGTTGCCGGCGCAGCCGCCGAATTCGCGGCGCATCGCCGGCACCAGGAACGACACGTTCAGGATGTGCACCTGGTCCGGAATGATGTGGTTCTTGAACTGGTCCTGGAACACCATGATGGTGTCATAGGCGAGCGATCCGCAGATAACGGCAGTCATGCGATTGGGCGACCCTGGAAAACGGTGAGTGGCTCGGCCGGGACCGGCCGCCGCGATGCCGGACCGCCTGGGGTCCGCCAAACCTGCGGATCGTACCCAAAATCGCCGCGCGAGGCGACACCGGTTGTCGTACGGATTTACGATCCCGGTACAGCATCCACGCGCATCACCCGGACTTACAAGGCTTTCTTAACTTCTGCGCCCTTGCGTGGAAAAGAACGCCAATCTAGACTCGCACGCTTACTTTTTCCCGCAATTGGCGCCCGCCGCATCATGTTTAAGAAGTTCCGCGGAATCTTTTCGAACGATATTTCCATCGATCTCGGCACGGCGAATACGCTCATTTACGTGCGGGGCCAGGGTATCGTCCTCAACGAGCCGTCGGTCGTCGCGATCCGCCAGGATCGCGGCCCGGGCGGCCCGCGCGCGGTCGCGGCCGTGGGTGGCGACGCCAAGCGCATGCTGGGCCGCACCCCGGGCAACATCGCCACGGTGCGCCCGATGAAGGACGGCGTGATCGCCGACTTCACCATGACCGAAGCCATGCTCCAGCACTTCATCAAGCAGGTGCACCGCTCGCGCATGCTGCGTCCGAGCCCGCGCGTGCTGGTCTGCGTGCCCTGCGGCTCCACCCAGGTGGAACGCCGCGCCATCAAGGAGTCCGCCGAAGGCGCGGGCGCCCGCGACGTCTTCCTCATCGAGGAGCCCATGGCCGCCGCGATCGGCGCCGGCATCCCCGTGCACGAGGCCCGCGGCTCGATGGTCCTCGACATCGGCGGCGGCACCTCCGAAGTGGCGGTCATCTCGCTGAACGGCATCGTCTATTCGCAGTCGGTCCGCGTCGGCGGCGACCGCTTCGACGAGGCCATCATCAACTACGTGCGCCGCAACCACGGCACCCTCATCGGCGAGTCCACCGCCGAGCGCATCAAGCTCGAGGTCGGCTGCGCCTTCCCGCAGAGCGAGGTCCGCGAGATGGAAATCTCCGGCCGCAACCTCGCCGAGGGCGTGCCGCGCATGTTCAGCATCAACTCCAACGAGGTGCTCGAAGCCCTGCACGAACCCCTCTCGGGCATCGTGGCGGCGGTCAAGGCGGCGCTGGAGCAGACCCCACCGGAGCTCTGCTCCGACGTGGCCGAGCGCGGCATCGTGCTCACCGGCGGTGGCGCCCTGCTGCGCGACCTCGACCGCCTCATCTCCGAGGAAACCGGCCTGCACGTGCAGGTGGCCGACGACCCGCTCACCTGCGTGGCCCGTGGCGGCGGCAAGGCGCTGGAGATGATCGACCAGCACGGCAGCGACTTCTTCGCCTTCGAATGATGGTCACGCGCGCCGCGCATTTGGCCGGAGCGCGTTGATCCATGGCCCTGAATCGCGACGACAAGTCGCCGTTGTTCTCGCCCGGCGTGGCGGGCACCCTGCGCCTGATCGTGTACCTCGCGCTCGCCTGCGTGCTGATGGTGCTCGACCACCGTGGGGGCTGGCTGGGCAACGTGCGCTACGCGCTCTCGCTGGCCGTGGAGCCCGTCTACCGCATCGCCGGGCTGCCGTCGCAGGGTTTCCATGCGGCGACGGTGGCCTTCGCCGACCGCCAGGCCCTCACCGAGGCCAACCAGCGCCTGCGTGAAGACCTCCTGCTGGCCAACGCCAAGCTCAACCGCATGGCGTCCGTGGCCGAGCAGAACCAGCGCCTGAAAGAGCTGCTCGACACCCAGCACAGCCTGTCGCTCAACGTGCAGCTGGCCCGACTGATCGGCGTCGACCTGGGCACCTTCCGCCACCGCATCGTGCTCAACGTGGGCGCGCGCGACAACGTGCACGTGGGCCAGGTGGTGATCGATGCGCGCGGCGTGATGGGCCAGATCGTCGAGGTGATGCCCACCACCTCCACCGCCATGCTCATCACCGACCCCAACCACGCCATTCCCGTCACCATCGAGCGAACCGGCCTGCGCACCGTGGCCTACGGCTCGCGCGCCGGCGACATGCTCACGCTGCCGAACATCCCCGTGTCGGCCGACGTGCAGGTGGGCGACAAGCTGGTCACCTCGGGCCTCGGCGGGCGCTTCCCCACGGGTTTCCCGGTGGGCGAGATCCGCGACGTGGCGCAGACCCCGTCGGGCACCTTCCTTTCGGCGCAGGCCAGGCCCGCGGCCGACCTCGACCGCAGCGAGGACGTCCTCCTGCTGCACGACCTGGCCGAGTCGGCCGGGCCGCCGCCGCCCGCGCCGGCGGTGGGGCCGCCGGCGGACCTCGCCCCCGATCCCAACGCCCCGGTGGCGCCCACGCTGCCTTCGGTGACCTCGCCGACGGCCACGCCGGTGCCTGCCCACGCGGCCTCGAGCGGAGCGCAGCCATGAACAAGGTCCGCGTCCGCCAGTTGTGGTTCGCCGCCACGCTGTTCTTCTCGCTGCTGCTCATGCTCATCCCCATGCCGGGGCCGCTCGCGCCGTTCAAGCCGTACTGGCCCGCCCTGGTGATGCTCTACTGGTGCCTGCAGTCGGGCGACCGGGTCACGCTGGGCATGGCCTTCTGCCTGGGCCTGGCCGCCGACGTCTTCGACGGTGCGCTGCTGGGCGAGCAGGCCTTGCGCCTCACCGCCATGGTGTTCATCGCCTTGCGCTTCCGCTCGCGCCTGCGTTTCTTCCCGATGTGGCAGCAGTCGCTGGCCGTGCTGGGCCTGCTGGTGAACGACCGCATCCTGCTGCTGCTCGTGCGCGTCCTCGGGGGCGACCCGCTGCCCCCGGCGGAGTTCTGGATCTCGCCGTTGGTCGGTGCGGCCCTGTGGCCGTTCCTGTTCCTCATCCTCGACGACCTGCGCGCGCGCCTGCGCATCCACGAGGCATGAGCCTCCGTCGCGCCTCCATCAAGGAACTCCGCGGCGAAGTGGCGCTGTTCCGCCGTCGCGCGCTGGCGGGCTTCGCGCTGATCCTGCTCGGGCTGGCCGGCGTGGTCACGCGCTACGTGTACCTGCAGGTGATGCATCACGACGAATTCGTGGCGCGCTCGGAACAGAACCGCGTGAAGCCGCGCGCCATCCCGCCCGCGCGCGGGCTCATCTACGACCGCAACGGCGTGCTGCTGGCCGACAACGTGCCTGCCTTCCGCCTGGAAGTCACGCCCGAGCAGGTCGGCGACATGGACAAGATGCTGTCCGACCTCGGCGCGGTGGTGCCGCTGAGCGACGAGGACATCGCCACCTTCAAGAAGCAGGTCAAGCAGAGCCGCCGTTTCGACGGCGTGCCGCTGAAGCTCAAGCTCACCGAGGACGAGATCGGTCGCTTCGCGGTCAATCGCTGGCGTTTTCCCGGCGTGGACGTGGTGCCGTACCTCACCCGCCGCTACATGATGGGCCCGTTGTTCGCGCACGTGATCGGCTACGTGAGCCGCATCGACGCCGACGACCTCGAGCGCATGGACGACGACGAGGAAGCCAGCTACAAGGGCACCACCCACATCGGGCGCATCGGCATCGAGCGCGCCTACGAGAAGCTGCTGCATGGCGAGCCCGGCTACGAGCTGGTGGAAGTCAACGCCGACGGCCGCACGCAGGCCGTGCTCGACACCACGCCGCCCACGCCCGGCAAGAACATCTACCTGTCCATCGACGTGCGCCTGCAGAAAGCCGCCGAGGAAGCCATGAACGGCCGCGCGGGCGCCGCCATCGCCATCGATCCGCGCAACGGCCAGGTGCTGGCGTTCGTCAGCGACCCCACCTACGACCCGAACCTTTTCGTCAACGGCATCAGCCATGCCGACTACACCGAACTGACCACCTCGCCCGACAAGCCGCTCTACAACCGCGCCCTGCGCGGCGTGTATCCGCCGGGCTCCACGGTGAAGCCCTTCCTCGCGCTGGGTGGCCTCACGATGGGCATCCGCCGGCCGACCGATACGGTGCTGTCCACCGGCGAGTTCTGCATTCCCGGCCAGAGCCGCTGCTATCGCGACGACGTGCGCGGCGGCAACGGCGTGGTCAACATGATGCAGGCCATCGAACACTCCACCAATACGTATTTCTACCGGCTCGCGCTCGACATGGGCATCGACCGGCTGTCCGAATGGATGGGCAAGCTCGGCTTCGGCAAGAAGACCGGCATCGACCTGGTCGGCGAAGTCGAAGGCATCCTGCCGTCGCGCGAGTGGAAGGCCACGCGCAGCAAAGCGGGCTGGTTCCCCGGCGAAACCATCATCGCGGGCATCGGCCAGGGATATTGGGCGGTTACGCCGATCCAGCTCGCGCATGCCCTGGCCACGTTCGCCGGCCACGGCGTGCCTTACGCACCGCACCTGCTGCTCGACACCCAGGACGGCGTCGACAGCCCGCGCGTGCCCCAGCCGTTCCCGCCGACCGGTCCGTCGGTGATCCGCAAGCCGGCCGATTGGGACGCGGTGAACCAGGGCATGATCGCGGTGATCAACTCGGGCAAGGGCACGGGCAAGAAGCTGGGCATCGGCTTCCCCTACGTCATCGCGGGCAAGAGCGGCACGGCCGAACGCTTCTCGCGCAAGACCGACGCCTATGACACCAACAAGAACAAGGCTTACCTCGCCAGCCGCCACCGCGCGTTGTTCATCGCCTACACGCCGGCGGAAGATCCGAAGATCTCGGTCGCCGTGGTGCTCGAGGCGGGCGCGTGGGGCGCGGAGGATTCCGGCCCGATCGCGCGCAAGATCCTCGACCAGTGGGTGGTCGACGAGGGCGGGCCGCGGCCCGTCGATCCGGAGCCCGGCGCACCGGTGACCACGTCCGACGCCACGCCCGAGCCGACGCCGGCCGAGGCCTCGTCCGTGCAGGGGGCGCAGCCCGCGGGGGCCGAGAGCACCGAACCGCCGGACGACAACGGGGACGATCAATGAGCCTGCTCGAAGGAATGACCGTCCGCCTGAAGCGCTTCGGCGTGCGCATGCTCAGCCGGCCGCGCCTCGACCTGCCGCTGCTGCTGGCGCTGTTCGTGCTCGCCTGCGCGGGCCTGGCCACGCTCTACAGCGCGGGCGGCGGCAACTATTCGCTGGTGGGCGGGCAGGCCGCGCGCTTCGTGCTCGGCGCGGTGCTGCTGGTGATCATCTCGCGCATCCCCCCGCCGGTCCTCCGTTCATGGACGCCGTGGCTCTACATGGGCAGCACGGCGCTGCTGGTGGTGGTGGCGGCGCTGGGCGAGGGCAGGGGCGCCTACCGCTGGCTCGACCTGGGCGTGATGCGCTTCCAGCCGTCGGAGCTGCTCAAGCTGACCATGCCGATGATGGTGGCCTGGTACCTGCACCCGCGGCAATTGCCGCCGGGCTGGAAGGACATCGTCGTGGTCGGCCTGCTGATCGCCGTGCCCGCGGGCCTCATCGCCGAACAGCCCGACCTCGGCACCGCGCTGCTGGTGGCGGGCGCGGGCGCGTTCGCGCTGTTCCTCTCGGGCATGGCCTGGTGGCGCATCGGCCTGCTGGTGGGCGGCGCGGGCGCCGCCGTGCCGGTGGCCTGGCAATTCCTCCACGAATACCAGCGCAACCGCGTGCGCACGCTGCTCGATCCGGAATCCGATCCGCTGGGCAACGGCTGGCACATCATCCAGTCGAAGATCGCGGTGGGCTCCGGCGGCGTGTTCGGCAAGGGCTGGCAGCACGGCACGCAGTCGCGGCTGGATTTCCTTCCCGAGCACACCACCGACTTCATCTTCGCGGTGTTCTCCGAGGAATTCGGCCTGGTCGGCGTCATCGCCATCATGCTGCTCTACGCCTTCATCATCGGCCGCTGCCTGTGGATCGCGATGAATGCGCGCGACACCTATTCGCGCCTGCTCGCCGGCGCCATCGGCATGAGCTTCTTCGTCTACGTGGCGGTCAACGGCGGCATGGTCGCGGGCGTGCTGCCCGTGGTGGGCGTGCCGATGCCGCTGGTGAGCTACGGCGGCACCTCGGCGGTGTCGCTGCTCACCGGCTTCGGCGTGCTGATGTCGATCCACGCCAACCGCAAGCTCCATGACTGAACGGCGGCCGACGCGCGCCCCGGAACGGCCATGGCTGCGTGTTACGCTTCGGCGCATGGATGAAGTTCTCGCCGCGCGCCGCGCCCGACCCGTACGTTTCCTCCCGCGCTTCGCGAGCGCGATGCTTGCCTTCCCCCTCATGCTGGCGTCCGTCGCCGCCACGGCCGAAACCCATCCCGGCCAGGCCGAGCTCGTGCGTGAAGTGGCCCGGGACACCGGCAAGAGCGTGAAGTCGCTCAACGCGATCCTCGACGGCGCGAAGAAGCAGCAGTCGATCATCGACGCGATGAACCGGCCCGCCGAGGGCAAGCCCTGGAAGGACTACCGCCCGATCTTCCTCACCGAGGAGCGCATCGCGGCGGGCGCCGAGTTCTACCGCACGCACCGCAAGCTACTCGACACCATCGGCCGACGCTATGGCGTGCCGCCGGAATACATCGTGGCCATCGTCGGCGTGGAAACCTTCTACGGCCGCAACACCGGCAAGTACAAGGTGCTCGACGCGCTGACGACGCTCGCCTTCTACTACCCCAAGCGCGCGCCGTTCTTCCGCGGCGAGTTGAAGACCCTGCTCGAGCTGCCATCCAACCACCTCGCCGGCCCGCTCGACACGCTCACCGGTTCCTATGCGGGCGCGCAGGGCTGGGGCCAGTTCATGCCCTCGTCCATCCGCCAGTGGGGCGTCGACTACGATGGCGACGGCCGCATCGACATGAAGGGCAACCTGGGCGACATCTTCGCCAGCGTGGCGAACTACTTCGCCGAGCACGGCTGGGAAACCGGCGGCCCCGTCGTGGCCCGCGCCCAGCCCGACCGCCGCGCGGAGGCGCCGGCCGTGCCGAAAGACTGGCGTCCCACGGGCACCGTCGAAGGTTTCGTGGCCGAGGGCTTTGCGCCGCTGCAGCACCTGAACCCGGGCCGCGACGCGCAACTGGTGCGCCTCGACGGTCCCGCGGGCGACGAATACTGGTTCACGTTCCAGAACTTCTACGTGATCACCACCTACAACCGCAGCCCCATGTACGCCCTCGCGGTCCACCAGCTGGCACAGGAGATCCGCGCCCGCGTCATAGGACCGAACGGCCGATGAAGCGGCGGGTCGGGGGAAGCGCCGTCGTTCCTGCGAAGGCAGGAACCCAGCGCCTTTCGCCCGAAGGTGCCGCGCCGTCCAGGCGCAAGACGCTGGACTCCCGCCTGCGCGGGAGCGACGGGATAGCGCGATGGCTGGCGATCATGCTGGTGTCGATCCTCCTCGCGGCCTGCGGCGGCACCCACAACACCCGCCCTGGCTCCGGCTCCCACCGCGGTAGCGGCGGCAGCTCGCGCGGCTACGACGACATCAGCAAGTCCCAGTCGTCGCGCTATCGCTCCAGTCGCGACAGCGTTCCCACCGACATTCCCGACGTCAGCAAGCTCCCCGAGCCGGTGCCGAAGAACGAGCCGCGGTCGCTCTACGGCAACAAATCCCCGTACAGCGTGCTCGGCCAGACCTACACCGTCATGGACAACCCGCGCGGCTACGTCGAACGCGGCATCGCCTCGTTCTATGGCAACAAGTTCCACGGCTACAAGACCTCGAACCTCGAGGAATACGACATGTACCAGTTCAGCGCGGCGCACAAGACGCTGCCGCTGCCGAGCTACGCACGCGTCACCAACCTCGAGAACGGCAAGAGCGTCATCGTGCGTATCAACGATCGCGGCCCGTTCCACGAGAACCGCCTGATCGACCTCTCCTTCGCCGCCGCCGTGAAGATCGGCGTGTGGCCCAAGGGCACCGGGCTGGTGGAAGTGCGCGCCATCGATCCACGCGACGCCTCGTCGTCGGTCGCCCCGCCCGTGGTCACGAGCCCGCGCCCGTCGCCGGTGACCGCGCCGCCGCCGCCGCCGCGCATGGCCGGCACGCCGCCATCTCCGGCCGCGCGCACCGCGCCGACGCCCGCGACGGTCGCCGCCGGGGCCTCGCTGGCCGCCATGCCGCGCCCGGCGCCCACGTCCACCACGGCCACCCCGGTCGCCACCGGCAATCCGGCCGACGCCGGTCCGGTGCCCGGCATGACCGACGCCTCCGTCTCCGATGCCTTGCCTGCCTTGCCCGGCAAGCCCGCGCCATCCACGAGCGCGGCCATGCCTCCCGCCAAGCCGGCCACGACACCACCCGCCGCCACGGCGGCCGTGCCCGGCAAACCCAGCATCTACCTCCAGGTCGGCGCCTTCTCCGACCTGGCCAACGCCAACCGCGTGGCCGACCGATTGAACCGGGCCGGGCTGGGACCGGTCAGTGTGATCGAGGCGACCATCGGCGGTCGCGGCGTCCGCAGGGTCCGCGTGGGCCCGCTCGCCGACGTGGACACCGCCGACCGCGTGACCGACCAGATCGCCGCCATGGGCCTGCCCCGACCCCAGGTCGCGGTAGACTGAACCCCTTTTTTGTTGCTTTGACTGGACCGCTGAAACGATGAAGCTCTTGCCCCGTTCCCTGTTCGCTTTCGCCGCCGCCGCGCTCGTCGCCGGCGTGACCGTGGCGCAGCAGACGCCCCCGCGTCCCTCCGTGCCCCGCCCGGTGGTGCCCGAGGCGCCGGTGCCGCCGCCGCCCGACGTGGAAGGCAAGAGCTGGGTGCTGATGGACTACAACACCGGGCAGATCATCGCGTCGAAAGATCCGGACATGCAGGTCGAACCGGCGTCGATCACCAAGATCATGACCGACTACGTCGTCTCGGCCGAGATCGCCAACGGCAAGATCCACATGACCGATCCGGTCACCATCAGCGAAAACGCCTGGCGCGGCGGCGGTGCCGGCACCGACGGTTCCACCAGCTTCCTCAAGCTCAACAGCCAGGTGCCGCTGAAAGACCTGCTCTACGGTCTCATCATCCAGTCGGGCAACGACGCCGCCATCGCGCTGGCCGAGCACACCGCGGGCTCCGAGCCCGCGTTCGCCAACCTGATGAATGCCTACGCCAAGCAGATCGGCATGACGCACTCGAACTTCGAGAACGCGTCGGGCTACCCCATCGCCAACCACTACACCACCGCGCGCGACATCGCGCTCCTTTCCCGCGCGCTCATCCACGACTTCCCCGAGGACTACGCCATCTCGGCGGTGAAGGAATTCGAGTGGAACGGCATCAAGCAGCACAACCGCAACCTGCTGCTGTGGCGCGACAACACCGTCGACGGCATCAAGACCGGCCACACCGCCGCCGCGGGCTACTGCCTGGCCGCCTCGGCCAAGCAGGGCGACGCGCGCATGATCGCCATCGTGATGGGTGCCGGTAGCGAGAAGGGCCGCGCCGACGCCGCGCTGTCGCTGCTCAACTACGGTTTCCGCTTCTACGAGGCGCACAAGCTCTACGAGGCCAACAAGCCGCTGGCCACGCCCAAGCTGTGGAAGGGCGCCGAGAACACGCTGCCGCTGGGCGTGTCCGAAGACGTCATGGTCTCGGTCAAGCGCGGCGACTACGACAAGCTCAAGGCTAACCTCGACATCCCGTCGACCCTGATCGCGCCGTTCAAGAAGGGTCAGCAGGTGGGCACGCTGCGCGTCACGCTCGACGGCCAGCCCGTGGTCACCGCACCGCTGGTGGCGCTCAACGACGCGCCCGAGGGCGGTTTCTTCTCGCGCCTGTGGGACACGATCCTGCTGTGGTTCCACAGCGACGACGACAAGTCCGACAAGAAGTAAGGAGCGCACCATGCGTGAGATCGATTTCACCCAGGCGAAGAAAGACGGCAAGGGGTTCCAGTTTCCGGGCGAGTTCGAGATCACCGCCATCGGCAACGCGAACGCCGGCCTCGACGCGCACGTGCCGAAACTGCTGCACGGTATCGGCCTGGAAGTGCTCCACGAGACGCTCTCGACCAAGCTGACGCCGGCCGGCAACTACCAGTCGGTGACGGTCACCTTCGTCGCACCCACCCGTGAGAAGTACGACGAGGCCCACGCCACGTTGCGCGCGGACGAGAACATCCGCTTCACGATGTGACCCCGAGGGGCGCTTCGCGCCCATTCGCCGATGCGATCGGCTCCCACCCCTTCGGTAGCAGGAATAAGGCAAGACGGCTACCGAAGGGGTGGGAGCCGATCGAATCGGCGAACGGCGGTACCGGGTGGCTCATCTCTTGTATCGTGCATCCCCAGCCCACAGCTTCCGCCTATCCCCTCCCGACCCCTCCCCCCATGACCCTCCCCCTCAACGTCCGCCGGCTGGGGCGCGTCCCCTACGAATCCACCTGGAAGGCCATGAGCGCCTTCACCGACAACCGCACCGACGACACCGTCGACGAGCTGTGGCTGCTGGAGCACGACCCGGTGTTCACCCTGGGCCAGGCGGGGCTCGACGAGCACGTGCTGTTCGCCGGCGACATCCCGGTGGTGCGGGTGGACCGCGGTGGCCAGGTGACCTACCACGGCCCCGGGCAGATCGTGGCCTACCCCATGATCGACCTGCGTCGCACCGGGGTGGGCGTGCGCGAGCTGGTCTGCAAGATCGAACAGGCCATCATCGACACCCTCGGCGAGTGGAACATCGGCGCCGAGCGCCAGGAAGGCGCCCCCGGCGTCTACGTGGCCGGCGCCAAGGTGGCCGCCCTGGGCCTGCGCATCCGCCGTGGCTGCAGCTTCCACGGCCTGGCCTTCAACGTCGACATGGACCTGGAGCCTTACCACCGCATCAATCCTTGCGGCTACAAGGGCTTGGAGATCACCCAGGTGCTAGACTTGGGCGGTCCGTCGCGATTGGCCGACGTGGAAGATGTCCTGGTGCAGGAATTCTGCAGGCAGTTCGGCTTCCATGCCGTCGATGCCGACCCTTCCATCCCCGAACTCCCCGCGCGCCTTGCGGTCTGAAGGCCTGACCACCATGAGCCAGACAGCCACTTCCCCCACCCGCAGCATCCCCATCGCCGTCGTCGACAAGCCCGGCGAGAAGATGCTGGGCAACGACAAGATCGGGCTCAATCGCGCGAGCTTCGACACCGCGCAGCCCGCGCTGCGCAAGCCCGGCTGGATCCGCGTCCGCCTGCCGCAGGGCAACGCCGTGCAGCAGCTCAAGGCGCGCCTGCGCGAGAACTCGCTGGTCACGGTGTGCGAAGAGGCCTCGTGCCCGAACATCCACGAGTGCTTCTCCAAGGGCACCGCCACCTTCATGATCCTCGGCGAGGTCTGCACCCGCCGCTGCTCGTTCTGCGACGTGGCCCATGGCCGCCCGCTGCCGCCCGATCCGCTCGAGCCGGCGCGCCTGGCCGAGACCATCCGCGACATGCGCCTGAAATACGTGGTGATCACCTCGGTCGACCGCGACGACCTGCGCGACGGCGGCGCCGAGCACTTCGCCTCCTGCATCCGCGCGGTGCGCCACGCCAGCCCGGACATCCGCATCGAGATCCTCACGCCCGACTTCCGCGGCAAGGGCCGCATGGAGCGGGCGCTCGAGGTGCTCAAGGATTTCCCGCCGGACGTCTTCAACCACAACCTCGAAACCGTGCCGCACCTCTACCGCGAAGTGCGTCCGGGCGCCGACTACCAGTGGTCGCTCGACCTGCTCAAGCGGTTCAAGGCGCAGCACCCCGAGGTGCCCACCAAGTCCGGCATCATGCTCGGCCTCGGTGAAACGCACGACCAGGTCATCGAGACCATGCGCGATCTACGCGCCCATGACGTCGACATGATCACCATCGGCCAGTACCTGCAGCCGACGGCGCACCATCACCCGGTGGTCCGCTACTGGACGCCGGACGAATTCGAGGCGCTGCGTGTCGAAGGCGAGGCCATGGGGTTCTCCCATGTCGCGTCCGGCCCGTTGGTGCGATCCTCCTACCATGCCGACCTGATGGCGCACGCCGCCGGCGTCGTCGAATAACCCGCAAGACGCACCCCGAGGCTTTCACTTCATGATCCTTCGCCCCGTGTCGCTCGCACTCCTGCTGGCCCTCGCCATCCCCGGAGTGCACGCCCAGAACGCCACACCGCAGCCGGGCGCGACCGCGCCGGCGAAGGACTCCACCCCCCAGCCGAAAGACGCTTCCGAAGCGGCCACGTCGCCCGAGCCGCAGCGCAAGGAGTCCACCCTGCCGCTGAAGCCCACCGCGGCCGAGGCCCAGGCCTCGCAGCTGTCGGCGCGCTTCCTCACGCGCTTCCACTACCAGGCGCAGCCGCTCGACGACGCCATGTCGGCCAAGATCTACAAGGCCTACCTCGACTCGCTCGACGGCGAGAAGGTGCTCTTCACGCAAGAAGACCTGGCCAAGTTCGAGCCGCTGAAGACGCAGTTCGACGACGCCATCTGGAACCAGGACCTCACCGGTCCGTTCTCGATGTTCAACTTCTACATCACGCGGTCGGTCGACCGCATGAACTTCGCGCGCGGCCTGCTCAAGAAGGGCTTCGACTTCAGCGGCAACGAAACCTACAACTTCGACCGCAAGAAGGCCTCGCCGCCGAAGAACCAGGCCGAGCTGGACGACATCTGGCGCAAGCGCACGATGAACGACTGGCTGCGCCTCAAGCTCGCCGGCAAGACCGACGACGACATCCGCAAGACGCTCGACAAGCGCTACGCCAATTACATCACCCGCATCCGCCAGCTCGACGACGAGGACGCCACCCAGGCGTTCATGACGGCGTATTCCAACTCCACCGATCCGCACACCGACTACCTCGGCCCGCGCGCCGCCGACCAGTTCGACATCGCCATGCGCCTGTCGCTCGAGGGCATCGGCGCGGTGCTGCAGGCGCGCGACGACTACACCACGGTGCGCGAACTCGTGCCGGGCGGTCCGGCGAGCAAGTCGGGCAAGATCAAGCCGGGCGATCGCATCGTCGCCGTGGGGCAGGGCGAGACCGGCACCATGGTCGACGTGGTCGGCTGGCGCCAGGACGACGTCATCAAGCTCATCCGCGGCAAGAAGGACACCACCGTTCGCCTCGAACTGCTTCCGGCCGAGGCCGGCGTGGACGGCAAGCACGACATCGTGACCCTCGTGCGCAAGAAGGTCACCATGGAAGAGCAGGCCGCCAAGTCGAAGGTCATCGACGTGAAGGACGGTGACGTCACCCGCAAGATCGGCGTGATCGACCTGCCCACGTTCTACCAGGACTTCGGCGCCCGCCGTAACGGCGACGCCAACTTCAAGAGCGCCACGCGCGACGTCAAGAAGCTCCTCACCGAGCTCAAGGCGCAAAAGGTCGACGGCGTCATCATGGACCTGCGCAACAACGGCGGCGGTTCGCTCAACGAAGCCACCGAGCTCACCGGCCTGTTCATCGACACCGGCCCGGTGGTGCAGGTGCGCGACGCGCGCGGCCAGGTCGAGGCGCAGGGCGACGACGAGCCGGGCATGGCGTGGGACGGCCCGATGGCCGTGATGGTCAATCGCGGCTCCGCGTCGGCATCGGAAATCTTCGCCGCCGCCATCCAGGATTACGGCCGCGGCATCATCATCGGCGAGCCCACCTTCGGCAAGGGCACCGTGCAGAACCTCGTCGACCTCGACAAGTTCGGCAAGGCCACCACGGGCGAAGACGCGAAATACGGCGAGCTGAAGATGACCATCGCCGAATTCATCCGCATCAACGGCGACAGCACGCAGCTGCACGGCGTCACGCCCGACGTGCGCTTCCCCGAAAACGGCGATGCGAAGGACTTCGGCGAATCCACCTACGACAACGCGTTGCCGTGGCGCCACATCGATCCGGCCGACTACAAGCCGGTGGCCGATCTCAAGGCGATCTTCGCGCCGCTCAACCAGAAGCACGAGGCGCGCGTGGCCAATTCGCCGGCATGGAAGCTGATGCTCGACGAGCTGGCGCAGTACAAGAAGATGCGCGAGAAGACCGACATCTCGCTCAACCTCGCCACCCGCCAGGCCGAGCGCAAGCAGTTCGACGCCACGCAGGCCGACTTCCGCAACCGTCGCAAGGCCATCTTCGGCGATGCGGGCGACGATGGCGTGGACACCGCCGACGACGGCCTGAACGCCAACGAGCGCAGCATCAAGAGCGATCTCAAGCAGGAGGCCGAGGCCAAGAAGGCCAAGGACACCCCGCTCGACGAAGCCGCGCACATCGTCAGCGACGAAGTGGCCCTCATCAAGGCCGATCCGAAGGTCGCCGCCGAAGTGCTTCCCTACGGCGGCCGCAAGATCGACGGCCCGCAAACGGCCCAGGCCGCCAAGCCCGCCAACAACACGCCGTAACGTAACTACCGAAGGGGTGGGAGCGGACCCTGTCCGCGAACCCTCCTTCTTCCGTCGATACGAAAGAGGCTATGCGATGATCGGGCGAGCGGTAACAGCCCGCCAGGTCACCGCATAGCCTCATTCGCATGCACACGCCCCGAGGATTCGCGGACAGGGTCCGCTCCCACGGCAGGATCTTTCGGTCATCCACCCTCGCTCTTTTCACGACCCGCCTGCTACCTTCCCGCCGATTCCCCGGCAAGGACAAGGCAGGCCCCATGACCGATTTCCTCGACCATCTCGGCATCGACCACGCCACGCGCGTGATCATCTTCACCTACCTGGTGCGCATCGGCATCGCGCTCGTCGCGCTGCTGATCGGCTTCTGGATCGCCGCTCGCGTGGCCAACATCGGCCGTCGCGCCCTCGACCGCGCGCATGTCGACGCCACGCTGTCCGGCTTCCTGCGCAACGCCATCTACGGCTTGCTCATCGCCTTCGTGATCGTGCAGGTGATGGGCATGGCCGGCATTCCCACGGCCTCGCTCATCGCCGCGCTCGGTGCGGCCGGACTGGCCATCGGCCTGGCGCTGAACAGTTCGCTGTCCAACCTCGCCTGGGGCGTGCTGCTGATCCTGTTCCGTCCGTATCGCATCGGCGATTACGTGCTCGTCGGCGGTGTCGAAGGCACGGTGGAAAGCATCAACCTCATGCACACCTACCTCACCACGCCGGACAACCGCGAAGCGGTGGTACCCAACGCCAAGGTCGGCGGCGACGCCATCATCAACTTCAACCGTCGCGGCACGCGCCGCTTCGAGTTCAAGGTGGGCATCGGTTACGGCGACGATATCGGCAAGGCCATGCAGGTCATCCAGGACCTGTTCGCGGCCGACCCGCGCATCCTCAAGGACCCGGCCCCGGGCGTGTGGACCGACACCCTGGGCGATTCCGCCGTCAACCTCGTGATCCGCGGCTGGGCCACCGTAGCCGACATGTACGGCGCGCAGACCAACCTGCTGCGCCGGATCAAGGAGCGCTTCGCGGAAGAGGGCATCACCATCCCGTTCCCGCAGAGCGAGATCCGGCTGGTGACCAGCGGGCAGGGCGCTCCGTAAGGATCGCGGACAGGGTCCGCTCCCACCCTCCGGTAGCGAGCTAACTGTCGAAGGGTGATGGGAACTACCCAGGCCCACCCCGAACCTCCCGCCCTTCGAAGGGAAGCTTTCCTACCGAAGGGTGGGAGCGGACCCTGTCCGCGATGGGAGCCGCTGAAACCCGTCCATCACCGCCCCGCACAACAGAAATCACCCCGAACACCCGTTCGAACGCCGAAAATCAGCCTCCGAGGGATTACAATCGACCGGTTGCGCCGCAGCACGGCGCCCGTCATTCCCCCGCCGGTGGGTTCGTCCGCCCGCCGACGACTGTTCGAGGAGGTTCCATGGCCGACGTCAAAGAAGCCCGCGTGCCCGATATCGGAGGCAAAGCGGTTCCCGTCATCGAAATCATGGTCAAGGTCGGCGATCGCGTCGAGAAAGACCAGAGCCTGGTGACGCTCGAGTCCGACAAGGCCACGATGGAAGTCCCGGCCCCCTTCGCCGGCGTCATCAAGGAGCTGAAGGTCAAGGTCGGCGACGAAGTCGACGAAGGCGCGGTCATCGCGCTGGTCGAGGCCGAGGGCGACGCCCCGGCGGCCGCCAAGGCCGAAGCGCCCAAGCAGGAAGCCCCGGCCGCCGCCGCGCCGGCTCCCGCGCCCGCGCCGGCGCCGGCTGCCGCCAAGGCCCCTTCCGCTTCGAAGGCCTCCGGTCCGGTCGACGTCAACGTGCCCGACATCGGCGGCAAGCCGGTGCCGATCATCGAGATCATGGTCAAGGTCGGCGATACCGTCGAGAAAGACCAGAGCCTCATGACCCTGGAATCGGACAAGGCCACGATGGACATCCCGGCCCCGGCCGCGGGCGTCATCAAGGAGCTCAAGGTCAAGGTCGGCGACGAAGTGAACGACGGCGACCTCATCGCCATCCTCGAAGGCGCCGGTGGCGCCGAAGCGGCCGCCGACGCGCAGCCCGCCGCCCGCACCGACAAGCCCGGTGTGGCCGAGGCCCCGGCCCCGGCGCCGGTCGCCGTTCCGGCCAAGGCCGATGCCCCGGCCGGCGGCGCGCCGCGCACGCCGCCGGTGTCGTTCGACGCCTCGGCGGTCATGCCCGGCAACGCCCCCTACGCCAGCCCCGCCGTGCGCGCCTTCGCGCGCGAGCTCGGCGTCGACGTGGCCCAGGTCAAGGGCAGCGGCCGTGGCGGTCGCATCCAGCGCGAAGACATCACCGGCTACGTGAAGAACGTGATGACCTCCGGCGTGGCGCCGTCCGCCGGCGGCACCGTGGCCGCCGGTGGCGGCCTCAACCTGCTGCCGTGGCCCAAGGTCGACTTCTCCAAGTTCGGCGAGATCGAGGAAAAGCCGCTCGGTCGCATCCCGAAGATCTCCGCGGCGAACCTCGCCCGCAACTGGGCGATGATTCCGCACGTCACGCAGTTCGAAGACGCCGATATCACCGAGCTCGAGGCCTTCCGCAAGAAGCTCGGCGAAGAGAACAAGGACCTGAAGGTCACCCCGCTGGTGTTCCAGATCAAGGCGGTGGTCGCGGCGCTGAAGAAATTTCCCACCTTCAACGCCTCGCTCGACGCGGCGGGTGAAACCCTCACGCTCAAGAAGTACTTCAACATCGGCATCGCCGTGGACACGCCCGACGGCCTCGTCGTGCCGGTGATCCGCGACGCCGACAAGAAGGGCCTGCTCGAGCTCGCCGCCGAACTGGGCGAGATCTCCAAGAAAGCGCGCGACAAGAAGCTCACCGCCGCCGACATGTCGGGCGGCTGCTTCTCCATCTCCTCGCTCGGCGGCATCGGCGGCACGGCGTTCACGCCGATCGTCAACGCGCCGGAAGTGGCGATCCTCGGTGTCTCCAAGGCGCAGATGAAGCCCGTGTGGAACGGCAAGGAATTCGCGCCGCGCCTGATGCTGCCGCTGTCGCTGTCGTACGACCACCGCGTCATCGACGGCGCGCTCGCCGCGCGCTTCGCCGTGTACCTGGCCCAGCAGCTCGGCGACATCCGTCGCCTGTTGCTCTGACGGGAGGCGAACCATGGCGAACATCGAATTGAAGGTTCCCGACCTCGGCGGCTCGCACGACGTGCCGGTCATCGAGATCTTGGTCAAGGCGGGTGATACGGTCGAGAAAGACCAGAGCCTCATCACCCTCGAATCCGACAAGGCCACGATGGATGTGCCCGCCTCGCAGGGCGGCACGGTCGTCGAGATCAAGGTCAAGGTCGGCGACGAAGTCAACGAAGGCACCGTCATCGCGGTGATCGACGCGGCGGGCGAACAGCCGGCGAAGTCGGTCGGCCAGGCCACCGTGCAGGAGGCCCCGCCTCCGGCCACGCCGTCGCCCGCGCCGCCGCCGCCGAAGCAGGACGCGCCTCGCGCCGCCGCGCCCCAAGCCGCCGGCGCGTCCGGCCGCAAGGCCGACATCGAGTGCCAGCTCGTGGTGCTGGGCTCGGGCCCGGGCGGTTACACGGCCGCCTTCCGCGGCGCCGACGTCGGCCTCGACACGGTGCTGGTCGAGCGTTACGAAACGCTCGGCGGCGTCTGCCTCAACGTGGGCTGCATTCCGTCCAAGGCCCTGCTGCACGCGGCGGCCGTCATCGACGAAGCCGAATCCATGGGGGCGCACGGCATCACCTTCGGCAAGCCGAAGATCGACCTCGACAAGCTGCGCTCCTTCAAGGAAGGCGTGGTCGGCAAGCTCACCGGTGGCCTCGCCCAGATGGCCAAGGCGCGCAAGGTGCGCACCGTCACCGGCGTGGGCAGCTTCATCTCGCCCAACGAGATGGAAGTCACCACGGCCGATGGCGTGAAGCTCATCCGCTTCGAACACGCCATCATCGCCGCCGGCTCGCAGTCGGTGAAGCTGCCGTCGTTCCCGTGGGACGACGAGCGCATCATCGATTCCACCGGCGCGCTCGAGCTGCGCGACGTGCCCAAGAAGCTGCTCGTCGTGGGCGGCGGCATCATCGGCCTGGAAATGGCCACGGTGTACGCGGGATTGGGTTCGGAAGTCACCGTGGTCGAGCTGGCCGACCAGCTCATCCCCGGCGCCGACGCCGACCTCATCAAGCCGCTGCAGTCGCGCATCGCCAAGCGTTACAAGGGCATCCACCTCAAGACCAAGGTGGTCGAGGCCAAGGCCACGAAGAAGGGCATCGAGGTGACGTTCGAGGGCGAGAGCATCCCCGACACCACGGTGTTCGATCGCGTACTCGTGTCGGTGGGCCGTTCGCCCAACGGCGGCAAGGTCGGTGCGGACAAGGCCGGCGTGGAAGTCACCGAGCGCGGTTTCATCCCCGTCGACCGCCAGATGCGCACCAACGTGAAGCACATCTTCGCCATCGGCGACCTGGTGGGCCAGCCGATGCTGGCGCACAAGGCCACGCACGAGGCCAAGGTGGCGGCCGAAGCCGCTGCCGGCATGAAGAGCTTCTTCGACGCGCGCGTGATCCCGTCGGTGGCCTACACCGATCCGGAAATCGCCTGGGTCGGCGTGACCGAGCGCGAGGCGAAAGAAAAGGGCCTGAAGATCGGCGTGGGCAAGTTCCCGTGGGTGGCGTCGGGTCGCGCCATCGGCATCGACCGCACCGAAGGCTTCACCAAGCTGCTGTTCGACGAAGAAACCCACCGCATCGTCGGTGCGGGCATCGTCGGCCCGCACGCGGGCGATCTCATCTCCGAACTGGCCCTCGCCATCGAGATGGGTGCCGAAGCGGGCGACATCGGCCGCACCGTGCACCCGCACCCCACGCTCGGCGAATCCGTCGGCCTGGCGGCCGAGGTGTACGAGGGGACGATCACGGATTTGTATATTCCGAAGAAGAAGTAAAACCCTGCGTCGAGGAAGCCGTTGTACCGGCTTCCTCGACGATCGGCATGAGGCAGGTTAGGGAGATGCGCAAGCTCTCCGAATCCCACCGCCTCCGAATCGCCCGGACATCCGAACCGGGGCATATCTATCTCATCACCACGGCCACGTGGAATAGAACGCCTCTATTTCGCGATCACGCATGCGCACGTGCCGTCTCGCGCGTGTGCCATGCCGCCAACACGTGGAAGGGCGCCCGGTGCCTTGCCTGGGTACTGATGCCGGATCACTGGCACGGGATGGTGCAGTTGGACGATGGCGACCTTTGGAAGATCGTCGGCCGTTTCAAGTCACTGGCTTCGCGAGCCGTGCGCGATGTCCGTCCGCGAAGCTATCCCGTTTGGCAGAAAAGCTTTCATGACGCTGGGCTGCGCCGGGATGTCGACGTAAAGGCGGCTGCTCGTTATCTCGTGGCGAATCCCTTGCGAGCGGGACTGGTTTCGACGATTGGCGACTATCCCTACTGGAATGCCGTCTGGCTCTGATCCTGTTGCGCCATTCGCCGATACGATCGGCTCCCACCCCTCCGGTAGCCACCCATTCGCCAACTTGCCTACCAAAGAGGTGGGAGCCGTCGCATCGGTGAAACCGATCACCTCAGTCCTCCAGCCCCTCCACCACTCACCAACCGAAGGGGTGGGAGCCGTCGCTTCGGCGAACCCGATCACCTCAGTCCCCCAGCCTCTCCACCACCTCACCAACCGAAGGGGTGGGAGCCGATCGCATCGGCGAACCCGATCACCTCAGTCCCCAGCCTCTCCACCACGCACCAACCGAAGGGGTAGGGGCCGATCGCATCGGCGAAACCCGGTCGTCCCGGTCGATGACCAACGCCCCTATCGCACCCCGCCATCGGTTATGGCATCGTCGGCGGATGCCTGCCCCCCAGCCAGCCCATTACCTACGTCGCCTCGGCATCTGGGATGCCGCGATGATCGTCATCGGCGGAGTCATCGGCGCGGGTATCTTCCGCACCCCGGCCTCCGTCGCCAAAAGCACCAGCTCCGGTACCGAGGTACTCATCCTCTGGACCCTCGGCGGCCTGCTCACCCTGGCCGGCGTGCTGTGTTACGCGGAACTGGGCGCAAGACGTCCCCAGGCCGGCGGCACCTACGTGTACCTGCGCGAAGCCTTCGGCCAACTCCCCGCCTTCCTCTTCGGTTGGACGATGGCCCTCATCAACTACCCGGGCAGCGTCGCCGCGGTGGCGACCACCTTCGCCGACTACGCCACGAAAGCCGTCGGCCTCCCGCATGAATGGGTCAAGCCGCTCGCCGTCGCGGCCATCGCCTTCATCGTGGCGGTGAACCTCTTCGGCATCCGCGCCGGTGCCGTCGTGCAGAACATCTTCACCGTGCTGAAGCTCAGCGCGGTGGCACTGCTCATCGCCGTCGGCCTGTACCTCGCGCGCGGTCACCTCGGCGCGGCCTTCGCCCACGACCCGACACACGACGTGCCGGTAAGCACGCTGGTCGGCGCCTTGCTGCCCGCGCTATTCGCCTACGGCGGATTCCACTACCTCAACGACCTCGCCGGCGAAGTGCGCGAGCCCCAACGCACGTTGCCGCGGGCACTCGGCCTGGGCATGGGCAGCGTGGTGATCTGTTACATCCTGGTCAACGTCGCCTACATGGCGGGGCTCGGCCACGACGGGCTCGCCGCCAGCACGGCCCCCGCGGCCGATCTCATGCGCAAGCTGTTCGGCGAATCCGGTGCCACCATCATCGCCGTGGGTATCGCCTGCTCCACCTTCGGCTATTGCAGCATCGCCATCGCCGGTGGTGCCCGCGTGCTCCAGGTGATGAGCGCCGATGGCATGTTCTTCAAGCCCATCGCCCGCATCGACGCGAAGACCGGTGCGCCGCAGATTTCCCTGATCGTGCTCGGTGCCTGGGCGATTACGCTGATCCTCTCCGGCAGCTTCGATGCGTTGCTCAACTACACCACCGTCGGCGAGTGGCTGTCGCATGCCTTCGGCATCGCCACGATCTTCTGGTATCGCCGAAAGCTGACGTCCGAGCCGTCGCCCTACCTCGTGCCGGGGTATCCATGGTTGCCGCTGGTGTTCACCACCACGGTGCTGTGCGTGATCGCCGCCACGGCCATCGCCGCGCCCGGCGATGCGGGCATGAGCCTGCTGATCATCGCGATCGGCGTGCCGGTGTATTACCTATGGCGCAGGCAGTGGGCGAAAGGCTGACCGCTAAACGTCGCGGTGTCGCGGCCGGGTTTCGCCGATGCGATCGGCTCCCACCCCTTCGGTAGGTCGTTTACGGTCATCTTGCCCCCAAGGGGGGAGTCGATCGCATCGGCGAACCCGGTAGCCGCAATCCACCCGCCACCCGCGTCACCTCGCCTACCGAAGGGGTGGGAGCCGATCGCATCGGCGAAACCCGTCTTGCGATGCGCTAAGGTTGAGCGATGCGCTTCATGACGTTCGCCTTCACCGCTTGCCTCGTTCCCGCAGCCCACGCCGTAGCGGTCGATCCCGTTCACCCAGGTGACGACCTGCGCATCGGCGGGAACGGTGCATCGCTGGATCCGACGGCACGCAAAGCCGCCGACGGCACTGACTTAGTCGCCGTCACGTTCCAACCTGCGCCATCGCCTTCGCTCACACTCGCACCGGCCCGCGCCCCCTGGACCTGGCCAGCCAATGGCACCCTCCGCCTGCGCGTGCAGAACGGCATGCCCTGGCCCGTCACCCTCATCGTCGATGTCGCCTCCGGCGACAAGCATCTGAAAACCACGGTGGGCCTCCCGCCCGGCCCGCCACAAACCCTGTCGCTACCGCTCACGGCCACCTCGCCACGTGCCTTCGGCATGCAGGTCGGTCCGCCGATGCCCTTCGACGACGGCAAGGAGAAACGCCTTGTCGCAACCACGGTCGAAGGTGCCATCGACGCGGCCAACGTCACGGCGGTCACGCTCTCCATGCCGCGACCCGGCGCCGCGCAGACGATCCTGATCGGCAGACTCGATGACGTTCCCGGCGACGCCGACCTCCGCGCCGCCTACACCCACATCGTCGACCGCTACGGCCAATACACACGTGCCAAGTGGCCCGAGAAGATCGCCAACGACGACGACCTGAAGCAACGCGCCAACGCGACGCCGCACATCGACGCCGTGCCGGGCCTCGATCGTTACGGCGGTCGCACCGACCTGCCGGCCATGCGCGCGACGGGCTGGTTCCGTACGCAGAAACAAGGCGACCGCTGGTGGCTCGTCACCCCCGAGGGCCATGCGTTCTTCTCCCTCGGCGTCAACGCGGTCAACCACACCGATGGCCGCACCTACGTGCAGGGTCGCGAGTTCATGTTCGCCGACCCCTCGGCCTCGAACGGCCGCTTCGGCGGCACGGCGGACAGTCGCAGCGACAACGGTTCGCAACGCGACAACGGCATGAACCATGGCCGCTGGTGGGACATCTACGCGAACAACGTCGCCCGCACGCTGGGCGACGATTTCGCCGCCGCATGGCGCTCACGCACACTCGATCGTCTGAAGGCCTGGCACTTCAACACGCTCGGCAACTGGAGCGATCCCGCGTTCGCCGGCGACAAACGCATGGCCTACACCGTGCCCATCCTGATCCGCGGCGACTTCAACACCGTGAGCACGGGCTACGACTACTGGGGTCGGATGCCCGACCCCTTCGACCCGCGGTTCGCCAAAGCCACCGAACAGGCCGTGGCCACCGCTACGAAAGGCGTGCGCGACGATCCCTGGCTGCTCGGCTACTTCGCCGACAACGAACTGGCGTGGGCGGGGCAGGGGCCGCAGGGGCGCTGGGCACTGGCGACGGGTTCGCTGGCGCAAGGTCCCGACAGCCCGGCGAAGCAGGCCTTCCTCGCGCAACTCAAACGCACGTATCCCGACGCGAGCGCATTCGCGAAAGCCTGGGGCGTCGACGCACCGGACTGGCACCGCGTCGAGGCCCAGGGTTTCCACGCACCCGATCCCAACGAAGCCCACCCGGCCATCGCCGCGGACTACATCGCCTTCCTGAAAACCTTCGCCACGCGCTACTTCCAGACCGTGGCCCGGACGCTGAAGAAGGCCGACCCGAACCACCTCTTCCTCGGCGGCCGCCTCGCCGTGCGCACGCCGGAAGTGGAAGAGGCCAGCGCGACCGTCGCCGACGTCACCAGCATCAACACCTATACCGACTTGCCGGAACACGGCTTCGACGTGGCCGAATTCCGTCGCTGGGACAAGCCGGTGCTGCTGACGGAATTCCACTTCGGCTCGGCGGACCGCGGACCGTTCGGCAACGGGGTGGCGGCGGTGGCGAACGAGGAGGAACGCGGCAAGGCCTACGCGCGCTTCGTCGACGCGGCGGCCGCATCGGGCGTGGTGGTCGGAACGCACTGGTTCCAATACGTCGATCAGCCGGTCACCGGACGGGTTCTCGATGGCGAGAACGCACACATCGGGCTCGTCGGCATCACCGACGTCCCGTTCGAGGGATTCACCCGCGCCGTGACCGACGTCAACGCGCGCGTGGGCGGTGGATCAGGCGGCGGGCGCCACTGACAGGCCCATGCGGGCCTCGCGCGCCACGTTGCGACCGAAGGCGAAGCAGAACGGCTCGGCCAGGCCTACCAGGGTGCTGACCGCCACGTTCTGGTTTACCGCGTAACTCATGGAAAAGGCGATGCTGAAATGCGTCGCGGCATATTTGATCTTGCGGGCCATGGGGACTCTCCAATACGAATGACTCTCATTATGGGGATGCCGTCCCCTGAGTCCAACTGATCATTCGCATCGATTCGATAGGTGTTTCCTATCGATGCAGCGTGGTTCCGAGCACCATCACCACCACCATGACCATGGCCACCGCCATGCAGGCGCTGGTCGGTTTCACCCGGCGGGCGTCCACCCGTGGCACGAGGCGCCAGACGAGAAAAGCCCCGAACAGCATTCCGACGACGAGCACGGCCCGCATCCAGGGCAGGGCGAACACCGACTGGCCGATGGCCTGCCCGTGTTGCGCGGCGATCACCAGGCCGCCCAAGGCCACCAGCGACAAGGCCCAGAGGAGGCTGGCGAAGTACGCCCGGTTGAACACCACGGGGGTGCGTTCGAGCCAGCGCAGGATGGCCCAGATCATGACCGCGGGCAGCACGGCCGCCGCGCTGGAGTAGATGATCCACCAGATGCCCGCGGAGAGCAGGGTAAGCAGGGGCTGGGTCATTCGTAGCGCACGCCGAAGCGGGTCATGGCCTTGCTCATGAGCCACGCGGGGCCGATCAGCAGGTATTGCACGTCGGTGAGGAAGGACGGGCGCCGCCCTTCGATCTTGTGGCCGATGAACTGGCCCACCCAGGCCACCACGAAGACGATCACGGCCAGCCAGGCCAGGCCGGAGGCGCCGATGCCGCGGTAGAGCGTGTCGGTGACGAAGGCTAGCGCCACGAAGGCGCCGGCCATCGCCAGGCCGATCGCCCGCGAGAGCCGGTAGTAGTAGAAACAGAACGCCAGGAACATCGCCAGCACGGCCCACAGCCCGGGCTTGCCCAGCCAGGAGGGCACGGGAATCAGCCAGACCAGGGCGACCACCGTCCAGGTGATCGCCGGCACGCAGATCCAATGGATCAGGCGGTTGGTGGGATTCTGGTGATCGCGGCTGTAGTTGCCGAACCAGGTCGCTGCGTCTCGCATCGTGGCCTCCCCGGGACGTATCAGCCGAGGCGGATGCCTGCGAGCTTGTCCAGGGCCTCAGCATACTTCGCGGCGGTGCCTTCGATGACGTCGGCCGGCACCCGGGGCGCGGGCGGCTGTTTGTTCCAGCCGATCTGTTCCAGGTAATCGCGCACGAACTGCTTGTCGTAGCTGGGCGGGCTGATGCCCACCTGGTAGTCGTCGGCGGGCCAGAAACGCGAGGAGTCCGGGGTGAGCATCTCGTCCATCACGTGCAGCACGCCGTTCTCGTCGGTGCCGAACTCGAGCTTGGTATCGGCCACGATGATGCCGCGCTCGGCGGCGTAGGCGGCGGCGAAGCGGTAGATGTCGAGCGTGGCCTTGCGCACGGCGTTGGCGAGGTCTTCGCCCACGGCGGCCACCACGGCGTCGAAGCTCACGTTCTCGTCGTGGTCGCCTACGGCGGCCTTGGTCGACGGCGTGAAGATGGGCTCGGGAAGCTGCTGCGCCTGCTCAAGGCCCGGCGGCAGCGTGATGCCGCAGACCGCGCCGGTGGCCTGGTAGTCCTTCCAGCCCGAGCCGATGAGGTAGCCGCGCGCGATGGCCTCCACCGGCACCGGCTTCAGGCGCTTGGTGATGACGGCCCGCTTTTCATAGAGCTTGGGGTCGACGCCGGGCGGCAGCACCGAGGCGATGTCCTCGCCGGTGAGGTGGTTGGGAATGAGGTGCGCGGTCTTGGCGAACCAGAAATTGGAAATCTGCGTGAGCATCTCGCCCTTGCCCGGGATCGGGTCGGGCAGCACCACGTCGAAGGCCGAGAGGCGATCGGTGGCCACCATGAGCAGGCGGTTGCCGGGGAGGGCATAGACATCGCGGACCTTGCCGCGATGGATGAGGTCCAGGCCGGGCAGGTCGGATTGGCTCAGGGTGGTGGGCACGTGCAGGCTCCGGGTGAGGCGGGGATCGGCTTATTGTAGCCGCGAGGCCGGCATGAATCGCGGGCAGGGTCCGCTCCCACCCCCTGGCAGCAAGGTTTCTACCGAAGGGTGGGAGCGGACCCTGTCCGCGATTCACGCTTGCGGCAGCCTGCTAGAATCTGCGGTTACCGCCCCCATAGCCTTGCCATGCGCAACCTCACGACCGCGGCTCTCGCCCTGGCCCTCTCCGCCCCCGTCCTTGCCGCGCCGCCCGCGAAGCCGGCGCGACTGGGCCTGTGCGCGGCCTGCCATGGCGAAGACGGCATGGCGCGCATTCCCGGCGCGCCGAACCTGGCGGGGCAGAAGCTCGATTACCTCAAAGCCGCGCTCGCCCAATACCGCGACGGCCGCCGCGACATCCCCGTGATGCGCGCCGCCGTCGGCCCCCTCACCGATGCGGAGCTCAGCCAGCTCGCCGAATGGTTCTCCGCCCAGACCCCCTCCAAGGGCGTTCAATGAACCTTACCGGTGCCTTCATCGGAGCCATGGTCGGCTTCTGGCTCACCCATTACAGCCTGATCGGCATGCTCGTCGGCGGCGTGCTCGGCTTCATGTTCGACGCCAGCCGCCAGCAGCGCCGCCGCACGCCCGCCCAGGGCGGCTACGTGGCGCCTCTGTTCGCGCTGATCGGTGCCGTCGCCAAGGCCGACGGCCGCATCTCCGAGGCCGAGATCGCCATCGCCGAGCGGCTGATGGCGCGCATGGGCCTCGACCAGGACGAGCGCCGCAAGGCCATCGGCGCCTTCAACGAAGGCAAGCAGCCGGAGTTCAACGCCGCCGAGGTCATCGACGAGCTGCGCCAGTGGGTCGGCCATCGCCGCGACCATGCCTTCCCCGTGATCGACGTGGTGATCGACACCGTGCTCGCCGAGGGTGCGCCGTCGCCGGCGAAGATGGCCATTCTGCGCCAGCTCGCCTTCGCGCTGCGCGTGAGCGACATGGAACTCATGGCGCTCATGGCGATGAAGGGCTACGCGTGGAACGCGGGGCCGGGCGGTCGCTCGCAGGGTCACGGCGGCGGTGGCTACGTGCCGCCGCAGCGGAACACCCAGGGGCCCGATCCCTACGCGGTACTGGGCATCCAGCGCGATGCCGACGAGCGCGCGGTGAAGCGCGCCTATCGCAAGCTCATTTCCGAACACCATCCCGACCGCCTCGGCGATCTCCCCGAAGACATGCGCCGCCGCGCCGAAGCGCGCGCGAGCGAGATCAACGCGGCGTACGAACGCATCAAGTCCGAGCGAGGGTTCAAGTAAAAGCATCGCCGATCGTGTCGGCGAACCGGCGTAGCGGATCGTCGACGTCAGCTTTAACCGAAACGGTTTACCCTGAGCATCTTTCGCGCCCAGACACGGTACCCACCATGGCCAAGCAATCCCCCGTCATCGCCCCGTCCATCCTCTCGGCCGACTTCGCCCGCCTCGGCGAAGACACCCGCAAGGTGCTCGACGCCGGCGCGCAGTGGGTTCACTTCGACGTGATGGACAACCACTACGTGCCCAACCTCACCATCGGACCGATGGTGCTCAAGGCACTGCGCGATTACGGCATCACCGAGCACATCGACGTGCACCTGATGGTGAAGCCGGTCGACCGCATCGTGCCCGACTTCGCCAAGGCCGGCGCGCGCAGCATCAGCTTCCATCCCGAGGCGTCCGAACACGTGCATCGCACGATCCAGCTCATCAAGGGCGAAGGCTGCGAGGCGGGCCTGGTGTTCAACCCGGCCACGCCGCTGAACTGGCTCGACCACGTGATCGACACCATCGACATGGTGCTCATCATGTCGGTGAACCCGGGTTTCGGCGGGCAGAAGTTCATTCCCTCGGCGCTGGAGAAGATCCGCCAGGTGCGCGAGCGGATCGACGCGAGCGGGCGCGACATCCGACTGGAAGTGGACGGTGGCGTGAACGCCGACAACATCGGTCAGATCGCCGCGGCGGGCGCGGATACCTTCGTGGCCGGCTCGGCCATCTTCACGGCGCCGGATTACGCCGACGTGATCCGGCGGATGCATGCCGCCATCGACAAAGGCTGAGGCCAGGCGGGTTCGCCGATGCGATCGGCTCCCACCCCTTCGGTAGCAAGGCCTCCTCAACCTGCCCGCGCCGGAGTTATCCATCAGGCAAGGTCACCGAAGCCTTCCCTACCGAAGGGGTGGGAGCCGATCGCATCGGCGAACCCTACGAAGCGGATAACGCCCGCATGACCGCCACGGTGGTATCTTCGGCATCGCCTCGGGGGGCAAAACAAGGAGTACACGGCGATGAAACCATCGAACCTGCTGTCGCTCTCTCTGATCCTCGCATCCACCTTCTTCGCCGGAGCGGCCGTCGCCCGCGACAGGCCCCAGCCCCTGCCCGATCAGCAGGATGCGGTCGCCAAATCGTTGCTCCCGTGCCCGGGCGGCCTCGAACGCTTCCTGCCCGGCGATTACTATTTCTGCTCGGCCGCGCGTAATTACTGGAGCGGCTACCCAGGCATGGCCCGCGAAAGCCTGAAAGACGCCGCCGCCTGGGCCAGCAAGCCCGCCCAGTACGCCCTGGGCATCATGTACTTCAATGGCGACCACGCCGACCGGAACCGCCCGCTCGGCCTGGCCTGGCTGGCGCTCGCGGCCGAACGGCACGACCCGAACTACGAGCCGGCCTTCATCTCGGCCTATAAATCGGTCACGCCCGACGAAATGCGCCAAGCCAACGCCTACTGGGTGCAGTTGAAGGCGAAGTACGCCGATGATGTCGCCGCCAAGCGGGCGGTGACCCGCTTCGACCGCGCCTACCGCGAGATCGCCTGGGCGATGAACTTCGGCGGATCGGTCTTCATCGACGGCCTGACGATGCCCGACAACTTCAACCCCAACGGCATCGGCCACCAGAGCGGCTTCTCCCTGGCCCGTTTCCTCCAGGCGCAGAAAGCGAGCTACTTTCAGGGCTACAACAGCCGGGTCTTCGTCGGCGAGGAACAGCTCGTGCCGATCAGCCAGGTCGCCCCGCGCGCCGACTGACATGACAGCGAAAAAGCTCCCCCGGCCACGCGGCCGGGGGAGTGAAGGGGCTCACTCAAGAGCGTCCCAGGGGAAGGGATCAGTGCATGCCGAAGACGATGCCCAGGATCAGCGCACCCAGCGCGAGCATCACGCGCAGCGGTTCGAAGTCGCGTTCCAGTTCGGAGTTGTCGGCGTCGAGCTTGGTCTTCATGGCGAGGGTTCCTTGGGCGCCGGGATGGCCGCCGTGATGGACAGTTGAACGCCCGACGCGGCGCGGGAAACGACCCGGTCGGGGCAATCCGGGGGCCATTCATGGCAAACCGATGGCAGTGGACCCGTGAAGGAAACGAAGGCTTGCGGAACACGCAACCGGCGTAGCACCCTGCGCTCGCCGATCCCTCCCCACGGAATGCCCATGGCCCGCAGCATCGCCATCGTCGAAGACGAACCCCTCATCCGCGCCAACTACGTCGAGGCCCTCAACCGTTTCGGCTACGAAACGCGCGGCTACGGCTCGCGCGGCGAGGCCTCCACCGCGTTCGCCATGCGCCTGCCGGAGTTGGTGATCATCGACATCGGCCTGGGCGACGAGCCCGAGGGCGGCTTCGACCTGTGCCGTGAACTGCGCGCGAAGTCGGCCACCTTGCCGATCATCTTCCTTACCGCGCGCGATTCGGATTTCGACGTGATCTCGGGCCTGCGCCTGGGCGCCGACGACTACCTCTCCAAGGACACCAGCCTGCACCAGCTCGCCGCGCGCATCGCGGCGCTGTTCCGCCGCATCGAATCGCTGAAGGTGCCCGCCTCCAGCGAGACGGTGATCGAGCACGGGCCGCTGCGCCTGGAATCCGAACGCATGCGCGTGACCTGGAACGGCACGGAGATTCCGCTGACCGTCACCGAGTTCTGGATGGTGCACACGCTGGTGCGTTTCCCCGGCCACGTGAAGAACCGCGACCAGCTGATGCGCGAGGCCGAACTGGTGGTCGACGACGCCACCATCACCTCGCACATCAAGCGCATCCGCAAGAAGTTCGTGGCGCTGGCGCCGGATTTCGATGCGATCGAGACGGTGCATGGCGTCGGCTATCGCTGGACGCCGTAATCGCGGACAGGGTCCGCTCCCACCCTCCGGTAGCTCGTTCACTACCGAAGGGTGGGAGCGGACCCGGTCCGCGATGCTCTTGCCATGACCCTCCGACAAAAACTCCTCCTCGTCGCCCTTTGCACCCTGGCCCTTCCCGTGGCCGGGTGGCTCTACGTGCGCCAGATGGAAACCCTCCTGCGCGAAGGCCAGGCCCAGGCCCTGGTGGCCTCCGCCCGCGCCCTAGCGCGCAGCCTCGTGGTGGTGGATGCCCCGCTGCCCCCCGCCGGCGCCGCCTGGTACGTGCAGCAGAGCAACGTACCCATCACCGTCGACGGTTACGGCGACGACTGGGCTCCGCTCAGCGCCTGGGCACAGCCGCTCGACCGCAACGCCCGCGTGATGCTCGCCGAGGATGCCCACTGGCTGTACTTCTACATCGACGTGCGCGCGGCCCAGCGCCACCGCGCCGACGCGGGCGACCGCCTCGCGCTCAGCGCCGACCATCTCATCGTCTCCATCGCCAGCGGCGACGACGCCCAGCGCTACCTGCTCGCCAGCGCCGCACCGGGCCCGACCACGGCCATCGCGCTCGACGCCGAAGCGGGCGTGCTGCCCGATCGCATCAACGCGCAGTGGCAGGAAGACGGCGGCGGCTTCCACGCCGAGTTCCGACTGCCGCGCGGCCTGCGCCTGGATCACTTCGGCGTGGGCGTGCACCTGGGGGGCGATGGCGAGCCGTTGTCCGCCGACAACCGGCCGCTGCTCGAATTCTCCGCGTCGCTCTCGCAGGAGTTGTCGCGCCTGGCGCCCGACGGCGTGCGCGTGCGCGTGCTGTCGCCCGACGCCTGGCTGATGGCGCAGAGCGGCAAGCTGCAACTTCCCGACCAGTCGTTGGCCGACCGGCCGGGCTGGCTGGCCTCGCTGATCTACCGCTCGCTCGTGGCCGGGCGCCTGGACGACGCCGGTGCCTGGGCCGAAGACGCGCCGCGCATCGACCTGCCCGAGGTGCGCCGCGCCTTGAAGGGCAAGCCGTCCACGTCGTGGCGCACGGGCGAGGCCCGCGGCAGCGTGGTGCTGGCCGCCGCCATGCCGATCACCATGCGCGGCAAGCTGCATGGCGTGGTGCTGCTCGAACAGCCCAGCCGCGCCGTGCCGCTGCTGGCGAACCGTGCGCTGTTCGGCCTGCTGATCGTGAGCTTCGGGGTGCTGCTGGTGGCCGGCGGCGTGCTGCTGCTGTTCGCCACGCGCCTGACCTTCCGCCTGCGCCGCCTTCGCAACGCCGCCGAACGCGCGCAGGACAACGACGGCCGCCTCGACGGTCCGTTCCCGCTCATCGACGCCACCGACGAGCTGGGCGATCTCGCGCGCAGCTTCGCGAGATTGTTCGAAGTGGTGGGCGGCTACACCGACTACCTGCGCACGCTGGCTTCCAAGCTCTCGCACGAACTCAACACGCCGTTGGCCATCGTGAAGTCGTCGCTGGACAACCTCGATCACGCGGGGTTGCCCGCCGAAGCCGAGCCCTACCTCGCCCGCGCGCGCGACGGCGTGGCCCGGCTGGGTGCGCTGGTGCGCGCCATGAGCGAAGCCACGCGCATGGAGCGCGCCATCGCCGCCGCGGAAGCCGAAGACGTGGACATGGCCGAGATCGTGCGGGGTTGCGCCGAGGGTTACCGGGGCCTGGCCGGCGGCCGCCGCATCCAGACCGAACTCCCGGACGAACCCGTCCGCATGCACGTGTCGCCCGAACTCATCGCGCAGGCGCTGGACAAGCTCTTCGACAACGCCGTGTCGTTCACGCCGGCCGACGGTTGGCTGCGCATCGCCCTGCGTCCCACGCCCGACGGCGCCGATATCGAGCTGGCCAACCAAGGCCCGCCGTTGCCGGCGGCGATGCAGGGGCGCCTGTTCGATTCGCTGGTGAGCCTGCGCGACAAGGCCACGCCGGGCGATGCGCCGCACCTGGGACTGGGACTCTACGTGGTGCGGCTGGTGGCCGAGCGGCACCAGGGTTCGGCGAGTGCGCGCAATATCGATGGCGGGGTGGCCTTCACCCTGCACCTGAAGGGGATGCCGAGGCAGCGGCTGGCCTGACCGCATGGCTCCGTAGGGTTCGCCGATACGATCGGCTCCCACCCCTTCGGTAGCAAGGCGGTCGAGGCTTGGCTATCGGCCGGCTTCCAACCGTCGGTAGGAAAGCCCGTCTACCGAAGGGCGAGAGCCAATCGTATCGGCGATACGGTTCCCCTTCGGTAGCAAGGCGGTCGAGGCTTGGCTATCGGCCGGCTTCCAACCGTCGGTAGGAAAGCCCGTCTACCGAAGGGCGAGAGCCAATCGTATCGGCGATACGGCTCCCCTTCGGTAGCAAGGCGGTCGAGGCTTGGCTATCGGCCCGCTTCCAACCGCCGGTAGGAAAGCCTGCCTACAGGGTGGGAGCCGATCGTATCGGCGATACGGCTCCCCTCACGGCTGGACTACAATCGGGAGCCACCTCCCGAATCCGTCCCCCCATGATCTCCCGCGAACAATTCGACGCCTACGCCGCGCAGGGCCACACCCGCATCCCGCTGGTGCGCGAGGTCTTCTCCGACCTCGATACCCCGCTGTCGGTGTACCTGAAGCTGGCCGACGGCCCGTACACCTTCCTGTTCGAATCGGTCGAGGGCGGTGCCACCTGGGGACGCCATTCCATCATCGGCCTGCCGGCCAGGCGCGTGTACCGCCTGCGCGGCCACGAGCTGGAAGTGGAAGACAACGGCGAAGTGATCGAACGCCGCCACCTCGACGACCCGCTCGCGGAAATCGAAGTGCTGCGCCAGCAATACGTGGTGCCGAAGTTGCCGGGCCTGCCCGACTTCAACGGCGGCCTCGTCGGCTACTTCGGTTTCGAGACCATCGGCTACATCGAGAAGCGCCTCGCCCAGTGGGACAAGCGCGACGAACTGGGCACGCCCGACGTGCTGCTGATGCTCGCCGACGAGCTGGCCGTGTTCGACAACCTCAAGGGCCGTCTCTACCTCATCGTGCACGCGGACCCCTCGCGTCCGCAGGCCTACGCCGAAGCCGTGCGCCGCCTCGACGCGCTGGCCTTCCGCCTGCGCCAGGCCGGCGCGTCGTATCCGCAGATGCTGCAGCCGGCGGCCATCGACGAATCCGATTTCAAATCCTCGTTCACCCGCGAGGAATACGAAGCCATGGTGCGCACCGCGCAGGAATACATCCGCGCGGGCGACATCTTCCAGGTGGTGCCCTCGCAGCGCCTCAGCGTCGGCTTCAACGCACGGCCGGTGGACGTCTACCGCGCGCTGCGCGCGATGAATCCCTCGCCGTACATGTTCTTCATCGACATCGGCGGCACGCAGATCGTCGGCTCGTCGCCGGAAATCCTCGTGCGCCTGAAGAACGGCCGCGTGGTGCTGCGTCCCATCGCCGGCACGCGCCGTCGCGGTAAAGACACGGCCGAAGACGTGGCGCTCGAGGAAGAGCTGCTCGCCGATCCGAAGGAGCGCGCCGAACACCTCATGCTCATCGACCTCGGCCGCAACGACGTGGGCCGCGTGAGCCGGACGGGCACGGTGCAGCTTTCCGAATCCTTCGTGGTGGAGCGCTACTCGCACGTGATGCACATCGTGTCGCAGGTGGAAGGCGACCTGAAAGACGGCATGTCGTACATGGACGTCATCAAGGCCACGTTCCCCGCGGGCACGGTCAGCGGCGCGCCGAAGATCCGCGCGCTGGAGATCATCCAGGAACTCGAGCCCTTCAAACGCAATATCTACGCCGGCGCCATCGGTTGGCTCGGCTGGTGGGGCGACGCGGACACGGCCATCGCCATCCGCACCGCGGTGATCCAGGACGGCCGTCTGCACGTGCAGGCCGGTGGTGGTGTGGTGTACGACTCCGACCCCGCCGCCGAGTGGGAAGAGACGATGAACAAGGGTCGCGCGCTGTTCCGCGCGGTGGCCCAGGCCGCCAAGGGGCTGTAATCCATGAATTCACGCGCTTTCATCGCCGCCGGCTCCATCGCCGTCATGGCCGCCACCAGCAGCGGCCCCGCCACGGCGCGAGAAGCCTTCGGCGACGACGTGGCCTCACGCACGCAGGCGCTGGCGCTGTTGCAGACGCTCAACGCCGACCTGCTCAGCCACCCCAGCGCCACGCTCACGCTCGAGCGCTGGTGCGGCGACCACGGCCTGGCCGGCGAGGCGAAGATCGTGGCCAATCGCGTGAAGGGACAGGACAAGCCGCTTCCCGCCGCCGATCGCGAGACGCTGGCCATCGGCCCCGACGAGCCGGTGCGTTACCGCCGCGTGCGTCTGTCGTGCGGCAGCCACGTGCTGTCCGAGGCGGACAACTGGTACGTGCCCTCGCGTCTCACGCCCGAGATGAACCAGATCCTCGACAGCACCGACCAGCCGTTCGGCAAGGTGGTGCAGGCCCTGCATTTCCGCCGCCAGACCATCAGCGCCGACTTGCTCTGGTCACCGCTGCCCAAGGGCTGGGAGATGGAGGCGCCGCTGCCGGCGTCCCATCCCGGGCCTCTGGCGATTCCGCACGAAGTGCTGCGGCACCGGGCGGTGCTGTACACCGAGGCCAACCAGCCCTTCAGCCTCGTGGTGGAAACCTACACGGCCGACGTGCTGGCCTTCGGCAAGCGCTGATCGCGGACAGGGTCCGCTCCCACCCACCCTTCGGTAGCAGGCTCGCCTATGCGAGGTCGGGAGTATGGGCTCTCCTGCCAACTCCGGTCGCAGGCTTACCTGTGGGAGTAGGCAGGGCGTACCGGCAGCGGGCTTTCCTGCCGACGGGTCACTCAAGCCCCCTGCCGAAGGGTGGGAGCGGACCCTGTCCGCGAAGGAGCTTGCGGCAACCTGTCTATCGTCGCTGAAGCGGCTTACACAGGAAAAGCGTCACATGGTGTCGTGGGAGCCGTCGGCGATGGGGCTTACGGGGTAGTCCATCCGGCCGAATTGCCCCGGCCGGCGGGGGTGGCCAATCTGTGATCGTCCAAAGGGAGGACGGTCCATGCGAACGCACACAGCGACCGCCGGCAAGGTCGCCGCCGTGACACCCAGCGCCGCCACGTTCGGCGCGATGCTCACGATCGCCCATGCGCCGAAACTCGGGCCCCAACCCAATTCGCTCGACAACGCCGTCAGCAGCGCCACGCACTGGGTAAGGCTCGCCGAACTGCGCCGCCCCGATGCGATGTGGCTCGAAGCCGGGGCGATGATGCAGAAACTCGTCTCGCGCGAAGAATGGTCGCGTTACATCCGCCGCATCCGCGTCGATCGTGGGCCGCTGCAGGCGCGCGAGTGGTTCGAGGTGACGCGCGTGCGCGATCCGGTGGGATTGCCCCCGGGCGATTACCTCAACGTGATCTTCGTGGCGCATTACGCGAAAGCGGTGCAGTTCGAGACGATATCGCTGGCGCCCGGGGCGTCGGGGTGGTTGCCGGTGGGGTATGTGATCCGGCCGGTGCAGCACGAGGTGTGAGCACTTCGCGGCGTGTTTCGCCGATGCGATCGGCTCCCACCCCTTCGGTAGAAAGGCTTCGATAAGCTTGTTCGCTGCGGGTGAGCACATCGGCAAGCGGGTTGCGACACCGTCGCTACCGAAGGGATGAGACAAGTCCGTAAGCGGCTTGCGATAACCTCGCTACCGAAGGGGTGGGAGCCGATCGTATCGGCGAACGGCCTTTCAGAGTGCCTCATCCAACGCTTTATAGAACCGCTCCGGCGCCTCGATCATTGGTGAATGCCCCAACCCCTCCAGCGGAATCAGCTTCGCCCCCGGAATCTTCGCCGCCGCTTCGCGCCCCAGCACCGGGTAATTCCCCAGCGTCTCGCGAACGTCGGCAGGCGCCGCATCCTTGCCCACCGCCGTACGATCGCGCTGCCCGATGATCAGCACCGTCGGTACGCGGATCTGCGTGAACTCGTACACGACCGGCTGGTTCATGATCATGTCGTAGGTCAACGCCCCCGCCCACGACGATGTCTCGCGACCCGAGCCTTCATACTGCCCCGCCTGCATCAAGGCCCACGTGTCGTACTCGGGCTTCCACTTACCGTCGTAATAGCTCTTCAACTGATACGCGCGAATGCTCGCGTAAGAGGTCTTCAGCTCACTCCGGTACCAGTCGTCGACACTGCGCCACGGCACGCCCTTGGCTTTCCAGTCTTCCAGTCCGAGCGGATCCACCATCACCAGCTTCTCGGTGCCCTGCGGAAACATCAGCGCATAACGCGCACCGATCATGCCGCCCATCGAATGCGCCACCACGGTCACCTTGTCGATGCCCAGGCTCGCCAGCAAGGCGTGCGTGTTCGCGGCCAATTGCGCGATGCCGTACTGGTAACCGCGTGGCTTGGACGATTTGCAGAAACCGATCTGGTCGGGAATCACCACGCGGTATCCCTCCCCGGCGAGGCGATCGGCCGTGGCTTTCCAGTAGGGACCGCAGAAGTTCTTGCCGTGCAGCAGCACCACCGCGCGTCCGTTCGGCTTGGCGGGCTTTACGTCCATGTAGGCCATCTCCAGCGACTGGCCCTGGCTGCTTACCGGGAACATCGTCACGGGGTAGGGATATTCGGCACGTTCCAGCCGCGCGCCGAGATCTTGCACGGTCGGCGTGTCGTCGGCGAAGGCGGGCAGGGTGAGGGCGAGCAGGCAGAGGGCGAAGCGGCGCATGGGGGTGCTCCGGGGAGGAGGGGACAGGCGAAGCGTACTGCGTGAGAGCCTGTCGTGTCGGTGATTCAGCACGAATCGCGGACAGGGTCCGCGATAGGACCTGACGCAAGCGCGCGACCGCCGTTAGCATACGGCCGCATCGCACTGCCGAGACCTTCACCATGTCCGACTACACCCGTCCACCGATGACCCGCGGCGTCGACCCGCAACGCATGAACTGGCTCTGGCAGCTGATCCTCCAGGCCACCGACCTGTCGCCGGCCGAGGTGCGCGCGGCGCTCAACGCCAGCGGCGTGCCGGTGACCGACCAACGCGTGGCGAGCTGGTCGGTGGGCGATGCAGAGGAGAATTATTTTCCGCTCACGCTGGCGGAAATGGAGCGCAATCTGCGCGCGGTGATTGCGGCCAAGCGCTCGGCATCCGACTGACGTTCCCGCCCCCTCACGTCGTTCCTGCGAAGGCAGGAATCCAGTGTCTTTCGCCCGAAGGTACCGTGCTGCGACACGCCGCAAGACGCTGGGCTCCTGCCTTCGCAGGAGCGACGGTGAGGTCAGGAATACCGCTCGGACAGGAACCGGAAGAACGCACGCAACCCCTGCGCCTCACCGCCCCGCGGATGCGCCGGTCGATCGCCGTCGTTCCACGAGTACGTATCCAGGTGCATCCAGTTCTGCCCCTCGGGAACGAACCGTTCGAGGTAAAGCGCCGCCGTGACCGCTCCCGCATGCCGCGACGGTCCCGCGTTGGCGAAGTCGGCGATGTACGAATCGAGCATGCGCCGGTAAGGACGCCACAGCGGCAAGCGCCACATCGGATCGTGCACCGCCTCCGCCGCGCCGATCACGTCGTCGGCCAGCTGATCGCGATTGGTGAACAGCGCCGGCAACTCCGGCCCCAGCGCCACGCGCGCCGCGCCCGTGAGCGTGGCGAAATCCACGATCAGGTCCGGCGCCTGCTCGGCCGCGAAGGCCAGCGCATCGCAGAGGATCAGCCGACCCTCGGCGTCGGTGTTGTCCACCTCCACCGTGATGCCCGCGCGCGTGCGGATCACCTCGCCCGGACGCAGGGCATTGCCGGCGATGGCGTTCTCCACGGCGGGCACCAGCAGCGTGAGCCGCACCGGCAGCTTCGCGCCCATCACCAGGCCGGCCAGCGCGATGGCGTGCGCCGCGCCGCCCATGTCTTTCTTCATCCAGCGCATGCCGTCCGACGGCTTGATGTCCAGGCCGCCGGTGTCGAAGCACACGCCCTTGCCGACGATGGTCAGCTTCGGGTTCGAATGCTTGCCCCAGGTGAGCTCGATCATGCGCGGCGCGCGATGGCTGGCGCGGCCCACGGCGTGGATGGTGGGGAAGTTGGCCGGCAACAGCTCGTCGCCCACCCACTCGCGCACCTTCGCCTTGTGCTCGGTCGCCAGCGCATGGACGGCCTGGGAGAGATGCTCCGGCCCCATGTCCTCGGTGGGCGTGTTGACCAGGTCGCGCACCTGCGCGGTGGCGTCGACGATCGGCTGCAACGCGCGCAGCGTGGAGCCCTCGACGACCAACGACGCGGGCTCGCGGCCGGGCTTGCGATAGCGATCGAAGCGATACGCTCCCAGCGCCCAGCCGAGCGCGAGCAGGTCGCGGTCGTCGATCACGCCCTCGTCGGCGATCTCATAAACGCCTTCAGGCAGCCGACGGGCCAGATCACCCAGGGCCGGCAGCGGATCGGTGCGATCCACGCCGATCAACACACGGGCGATGGCGCCGCGCGGATCGGGCAGCACCACGCAGGAGCCGGGCATGGGCCGGAAACCCGTCGAGGCGACCCACTGCCGGTGCGCCGGGCTCAGGCGCTCTTCCGCCGCGGCCATCCCGGCGGCATCCACCGTCTCGATGGGAATGGGACGGCGTTTTCCGGACTTGCGTTCGATCAGCGACGACATCAGGGCTCCCGAATGGCGCGGCCTTCCACCTGCGCCAATGAATGAGTGCAATCAGCGAAGGCCCATTCTAGCGGTGGGTGTCGGTCGCCGTCTCAACCCAGTCGGCAAGCTCGGTCATGTTCGTGAAAACGAAGTCGGGCTCGGGGCCGTGCGACCACGCCTCGCCGGTGCGGTTGAGCCACACGGTGCGCATGCCCGCCTCGTGGGCGCCCACCACGTCGAGCAGGGGATCGTCGCCCACGTGAAGGATGTGTTCCGGCGCCACGCCCAGGGTCTCGGCGGCATGCAGGAAGATCTTCGGATCGGGCTTGGCCACGCCCACGCCGGATGCGTTGACGCGCGAATGGAAGAGGTGGTGCAACCCGATCATTTCCAGGTCGGCGTTGCCGTTGGAGATGCTGGCGATGGGCAGGCGCGAGGCGATGCGCTCGAGCGCCGCGAGGCTGTCGGGATACAGCTCCACGTTGTTGCGCGCCACGTAGTAGACGCGCCACAGCTCCTCCACCGGGGCATCGTCGATGCCGCATTCGGCGAAGGCGTGGCGGATGGTGAGGCGGCGCTGCTCGCTGAAATCGTGCGCGAGGTGCGGGTAATCGCGGTTGATCTTCTCGCGAAGCTCCCGCATGGCCTCGATCGGCCATGCGAGGGCGACGTTGGGATGATGCTCTTTCAGCCAGCGATCGGCGCAGTGCTCGGCCTCGATGAGGGCCGGGAGTACCGGCCACAGCGTATCGTCGAGGTCGAGCGTAACGGCGCGGATCGTCACGACGTCAGCGGGCGCCGACCTTGAGCACCTGGCCGGGGTGGACGTTGTTGTCCTTCAGGCCGTTCATGGCGCGAAGCTGCGTCACGTCCACGTTGTTGCGCTTGGCGATGGAGTAGAGCGTGTCGCCCGCCGCCACCTTGTAGGTGCGGCTGGCGGCCGTCTTCTTCTCGGCCTTGGCGACGGCCTTCGGCTCGGCCTTGGCCGGCTTGGCCGCGGCGGCCTTGGGCGTGTCGATCTTGCCCGAAGGCTTTTCGCTGCTGTCGACCGGCGCGGCGGGCTTGGCCACCGGCTTGCCCTTCACGGTGACGGCATCGGCCGTGACCTTGGCGAACCGGCCGCCACGCTTGGCGTTGTCGGACACCGTGAAGGCTTCCGCGCGCACGCCCGAGAAGCCCTGGTGCGCCGTGGTGCTGACGCTGGCGACCACCTTCGCGAACTGCGACGGCTCGGCCGTGGTGGCCACGGAGCCCTTGGTCTCCTTCGCCGCCTTGGCACCCTTGCCCTTGGTCTGCGCCTGGGCGAGGGCGGTTTCCTTCGCCACGGCGGCGGCCGTCGGCGCGGCCGCGACGGCCGGGGCGGTCGTCATCGCCTGGCCGGCGTTGGCGCGCGTGCCCACGGTGGAGGCGATCTTCGCGCGGCGCGCGGCGTCGCCCGAGGCCAGCGCCATGCCGTCGGCGTAGGGCACGAGGCTGTGCGCGCGAAGCAGCGAGCTGCCGGCGCTGGAGGTGACGAACGCGATGAACTCCTTCACGTCGGCCGCCTTCGGGCTGGCGTCGTTGGAGACGAGGTAGAGCTCGGTATAGAGGGGGTACGCGCCGCTGGTCACGGTGGACGCCGACGGCGCCACGCCGTCGATCGACAGCAGCTTGAGCTTCTTGTTGCCCGACACGCCGCCCATGGTGGTGGCGCCGAGGCCGCGCTTGTCGAGGGTGACGCCCTCTTCGAGCTTGGCGGCGTTCACGTACAGGCGGGGTGCGGCCACCGGCTGGTTGCCGCGGCCGAACAGCAGCTTGCGCAGGCTGTATTCCACGCCGTCGTTGGGGCTGGCCACCGCGTAGAGGTTGATCGGCGCGTCTTCGCCGCCCAGTTCCTTCCAGTTGGTGATGTGGCCCATGTAGATCTCATGGAGCTGCATCAGGGTGATGTTGCTCACCGGGTTGGACGGGTAGGTGACCATCACCAGGGCGTCCCACGCCACGGGCGTGAAGGTGAGCGACTGCTCGGCGCCACCGATGCCCGGGCGGGCGGAGCCGGCGAGGTCGGCCGTGCCCTTGGCGACGGCATCGATGCCCGACGCGGTGTTGAAGGGCTGCAGTTCGATCTTGCCCTTGCCGGATTTCTCCCAGGCCTTGGCCACGTCGGTGACCACGCCGCGCGCGGTGGTGACGTCGCCACGCCAGACCAACTGGCTGCCGGCGGCGAGAACGGTGGCGGAGGCGCTAAGGCCGATCAGCGTGGCGGTGAACAGTCGCGTGAGACGAAAGGACATGGACGGCTAGAACCTCGGGACGGAACGGGGTTGGCAAGAAGGGCGCCATTGTGGGCCATTGCAGGCGCTGGCGCACCATCGACGTCGTTCAGCATCCTGCCGACGGGAAACGGAACGTAGGCTGTAGGGGTGTGGTGTTCATGTGAACCGGGGCAAGCCCCTTCGTGGACCCTGTCCGCGGTTCGAGATCGCGAAAGGGTGAGGCCAGCCCGTTCGCCGATGCGATCGGCTCCCACCCCTTCGGTAGCAAGGCCGTGCTGTACCTACCGAAGGGGGAAGCGGACCCTGTCTGCAGCCCGTTCGCCGATGCGATCGGCTCCCACCCCTTCGGTAGCAAGGCCGTGCTGTACCTACCGAAGGGGGAAGCGGACCCTGTCTGCAGCCCGTTCGCCGATGCGATCGGCTCCTACCCCTTCGGTAGCAAGGCCGTGCTGTACCTACCGAAGGGGGAAGCGGACCCTGTCTGCAGCCCGTTCGCCGATGCGATCGGCTCCCACCCCTTCGGTAGCAAGGCCGTGCTCTACCTACCGAAGGGGGAAGCGGACCCTGTCCGCGGCCCGTTCGCCGATGCGATCGGCTCCCACCCTCCGGTAGCAAGGCCATGCTCTACCTACCGAAGGGTGGGAGTGGACCCTGTCCGCGGCCCGTTCGCCGATGCGATCGGCTCCCACCCTCCGGTAGCAAGGCCGTGTTCTACCTACCGAAGGGGTGGGAGCCGATCGCATCGGCGAAACCCGGTCGCGACACCGTCAGAGCACGACGTAATACACATCCCCATCCCGCACCACCGACAGCAACAACTGCCGCACCGGCAACGACCCCGTCGTAGGCAACGACTTCACCCCATTGATCCGCTGCCGCTGGATGGCCACCACCACATCCCCATCCCGCAACCCGGCCGCATAGGCCGTCGACCCGCGCTGCACCGAGGACAAGGCCACGCCATACAGCCCACCTTCCTTCTGCTCGGTGGACAGGTCGCTCAACACCACCCCGGCCAGGCGCTTGTCGACCTTGCCACCCTCGAGCGTCGCCAGCTTCACCGCGGCGATGGTCGCCTCCACATCCTTCGACGCCCCCTCGCGCCGCACCGACAGCTTCACCTTCGCCCCCAGCGGCAGAAGCCCCTCGGTATTGCGCACATCCTGCGCACTACGCACCGGCTTCCCATCCACCGCCGTCAGCACGTCGCCCGTCTGCAATCCCGCCCCGTCGGCCGGCGAGCCGTCGTTCACTCGCGTCACCACCGCGCCGTTGGTGTCCTTCAATCCCAGCGCCTGCGCGATGCGCGGCGTGATGTCCTGCACCTCCACGCCCAGGTTGCCCCGGCGCACCTTGCCGTAGGCCAGCAACTGCTTCATCACCCCGGTGGCCAGGTCCGTGGGAATGGCGAAGCCGATACCCACGTTGCCGCCCGACGGCGTGAAGATCATCGAGTTGATGCCCACCAGCTCACCGCGCAGGTTCACCAGTGCGCCACCGGAATTGCCCGGATTGATCGACGCATCCGTCTGGATGAAGTTCTGGATGCCCTTGCCCAACCCCGAGCGCCCCAGCGCCGAGACCATGCCCGAGGTGGCCGTCTGCCCCAGCCCGAACGGATCGCCCACCGCCACCACGAAATCGCCCACGCGCAACTGCGCGGAGTCGGCGATCGGCAGGGCCTGGAGGTTCTGCGCGGGAATCTGCAACACCGCCACGTCGGTATCCGGATCGGTGCCGATCAGCTTGGCCTTGAGGTCGCGCCCGTCCTGCAGGGTGACGGTGATGTCGTCCGCGCCGCCCACCACGTGGTTGTTGGTGAGCACGTAGCCCTTGGCGGCATCCACCACCACGCCCGAGCCCAGGCTCTGCGCCACGCGCTCGCGCGGCAGGCCCTGGTTGCCGAACAACTGCCCGAAGAGGGGATCGTCGAAATACGCATCGCGCGTACGGATGCGCGTCTTGGTGGAAATGTTCACCACCGCCGGGGTCACCTTGGCGAGCATCGGCGCCAGCGACGGCATCGGCTGGCCGTCGATGGCCGAGGGCAGGGCGGTGCCGGCGAACGCGGGCGGTGCCATCGCCACGGCGAGGGCTGCACCGATCAGGAAACGAGTGGTATGCCGGTAAAGGCTTGAAGGCATGGAAAAGCTCCTTGGCTGGTGTGCTCCGGGCACATGAATCGGCCCATTCGACCACGTGAATGCCGCCGGGTTTCAACCCTTGAGACGGCATCGGACGACACTTTACATCGGCAACCTCCGGCGTTAAGGTTGCCCCCGGCCGCAACCACAACATCTTGTGTTCCGTCACCCGCTCGTCACCAAGTGCTGGTGTTGCGAAGACTCACGTTCCCGCTTCAAACCGTCGCCGTCAAAGGGTTTTTCCTTATGGGGGTTGGCGATGGGCAAAGGATGGCCGGCGCTTTCCGCAGAACGCGTCGGCAGGGTTGCGCCACGCTGCCAAAACAAAAGGCCGCCACAGGCCCAAGCTCGAGGACGACACAACATGAGCACTGCACGTGCGCAAGCGATGGGCATCGATCCCACGGCCATTCCGCTCCAGCCCGCCTCGTATGACATCTGGGACAAGAAGTACCGCCTGAAGGCCAAGTCCGGCGTGCCCGTCGACGGCTCGGTGGACGAAACCTACCAGCGCGTGGCGCGTGCGCTTTCCGACGTGGAAGCCACCGACGAACTCCGCCAGCACTGGTACGAGCGTTTCCTCTGGGCGCTGCGCCGCGGGGCGATCCCCGCCGGCCGCATCACCTCCAACGCCGGCGCGCTCGACCACAAGCCTGCCACCTCCACCATCAACTGCACGGTGTCGGGCACCATCCGCGACTCGATGGACGACATCCTCGAGAAGGTGCACGAGGCCGGCCTCACCCTGAAGGCCGGCTGCGGCATCGGCTACGAATTCAGCACGCTGCGCCCGCGCGGCGCCTACGTGAGCGGCGCCGGCGCCCACACGTCGGGCCCGCTGTCGTTCATGGATATCTACGACAAGATGTGCTTCACCGTCTCGTCCGCCGGCGGTCGCCGCGGCGCGCAGATGGGCACGTTCGACGTGAGCCACCCGGACGCCAAGGAATTCATCCGCGCCAAGCGCGAGGATGGCCGCCTGCGCCAGTTCAACCTGTCGCTGCTCATCACCGACGGCTTCATGGACGCGGTGGAAAACGACCAGGACTGGCCCACCGTCTTCCCAGTGCACGTGAAGGAACAGGACGAAATCGACCTCAACGACCCCACCAAGGTCGTGTGGCGCGAGTGGCCCACCAACGAAAACTACGTGGTGCGCGACGACGGCCTGGTGGCCTGCAAGATCTACGGCCACATCCGTGCCCGTCATCTGTGGGACATGATCATGGTCTCCACGTATGACTACGCCGAGCCGGGCTTCATCCTCATCGACCGCGTCAACGAGATGAACAACAACTGGTGGTGCGAGCACATCCGCGCCACCAACCCCTGCGGCGAGCAGCCGCTGCCGCCCTACGGCTCGTGCCTGCTGGGCTCGGTGAACCTCACCCTCTTCGTGCGCGACCCGTTCGGCCCCAAGGCCCGTTTCGACTGGGACGAATACCGCGAAGTGGTGCGCGTGTTCACCCGCATGCTCGACAACGTGGTGGAGATCAACGGCCTGCCGCTCGAGCAGCAGCGCAACGAGATCCTCTCCAAGCGCCGCCACGGCATGGGCTTCCTGGGCCTGGGCTCCACGCTCACCATGCTCAAGATGCGCTACGGCACGGCCGACGCCGTGGCCTTCACCGAGGAAGTCTCCCGCGAGATGGCCGTGGCCGGCTGGGAAGTGGCCCTCGACCTCGCCAAGGAAAAGGGCCCGGCCCCGATCCTGGCGCGCGACTTCACCGTGACCGGCGACATGCTGCGCAAGCGCCCGGAGATGGTCAAAGACGGCTGGAAGGCCGGCGACACCATCCGCGGCAGCGTGCTGCACGCCAAGTACTCGCGCTACATGCAGCGCGTGGCCTCCGTGGCGCCCGAGCTGGTCGACGCCCTGGCCGAGACCGGCGCGCGCTTCACGCACCACTCGTCCATCGCGCCCACCGGCACCATCTCCCTGAGCCTCGCCAACAACGCCTCCAACGGCATCGAGCCCAGCTTCGCCCACCACTATTCGCGCAACGTGATCCGCGAGGGCAAGAAGAGCAAGGAAAAGGTCGAGGTGTACAGCTACGAGCTGCTGGCCTACCGCGCGCTGATCAACGGCGACGCCATGCCGTACTCCGAAGACCCGCGCACCCGCCTGCCGGAATACTTCGTGGCCGCCGACGACATCAGCCCGAAGGAGCACGTGGACATCCAGGCCGCGTCGCAGAAGTGGGTGGACAGCTCCATCTCCAAGACGGCCAACGTGCCCACCGACTACCCGTACGAAGACTTCAAGGACATCTACTTCTACGCGTACAAGCAGGGCCTGAAGGGCTGCACCACGTTCCGTTTCAACCCCGCCGCCTTCCAGGGCGTGCTGGTCAAAGAAACCGATCTGGAAAACACCCTCTATCGCTTCGAATTGGAAGACGGTAGCGTTGTCGAACTGAAGGGTAACGACGAAGTGGAATACGACGGCGAAATGCACACCGCCGCCAACCTCTTCGATGCCCTGAAAGAAGGCTACTACGGCAAGTTCTGACCCCGCGGAGAGGGAAAAACATCATGGCAACCGAACACGACGACACCGCCGAGGGCGAACTGCCCGTCACCACCGGCACCCCCGATACGGAAGTCGGCCAGCACGAACACGCGGAAAACGCCGCTGACACGGCGGTGGATACGCCGGTGTCGGACACCGACGACGGCGACGATGACGCCGCCGCCCCCGCGCCGATCGCCGCGAAGAAGGTGGTCAAGCGCAAGCCGGTGGCCAAGAAGTCCATCGAAGACGCGGTGCCCTCGCCGCAGGACGACGCCTTCGGCCACGGCCACGTCGACCTGGACGATTCCGACTACGCCGACATCGCGCAGGTAAAGGCCGAGAAGAAGGCCCGCAAGCCCGCCGCGAAGAAGGCCACCCCGGCCGCCGAGCCGGTGGCCGCCGCCCCGGTCGTCGACGACGCCCCGGCCGCTCCGGCCCCGGCGAAGAAGACGGCCCGCAAGGCCGCGTCGAAGAAGCCGGTTGCCACCACCGAAGCCGCGGCGCCGAAGAAGGCCTCCGCCAAGAAGGCCGCGACCAAGAAGGCTGCCGCCAAGAAAGCGGCGGTGAAGAAGGCCGCCGCGAAGAAGGCACCGGCCAAGAAAGCGGCTGCCAAGAAAGTTGCGGCGAAGAAGGCCGTCAAGAAGGCTGCCGTGAAGAAGGCCGCGCCGAAGAAGGCGGCTGCCAAGAAGGTCGCCGCCAAAAAGGCTGCGGTGAAGAAGACGGCTACCAAGAAGGCCGCTTCGAAGAAGGTCGCCTCGAAGAAGGTGGCTTCGAAGAAGGTCACCGGCCGCAAGGCCACCACGAAGAAGACGGCCCCTAAGCGTGGCAACGCTTCCAAGGCGGCCGTCACCAAGCGTGGCGCTTCGAAGGCCGCCGCCAGCAAGCGCGGCAGCGCCTCCACGGCCGCCGCAACCAAGCGTGGCGGTAGCAAGACGTCCGGCCGCAAGGTCGCCGCGGTGAAGAAGGCCGTCAAGAAGGCCGCTTCCCGCGTCGTCAAGAAGGCCAGCGCCGCCCGCAAGGCGGTGAAGAAGTCCGTCGGCAAGGTCGCCCGCAAGGTGACCGGCCGCGGCGTACCTAAGAAGACGGCTCGCAAGGCCGCCGGCAAGACGGTCGCCCGCAAGGCAACCGGCAAGAAGTCCGCCGTCAAGGCGGCAAAGAGGTCCACTGCCAGCACCACCGGCCGTACGTCGGCGCGCAAGACCGCCGGCCGTGGCCGTCGCAAGTAAGTAGTACCCATCCGGCCCGGCGCGCGCGCCGGGCCGGATACCCACCGGGCGCGCCGCCACCGATACAGCAGGAAACGTAAGTCATGGCGATCAAGATCGAAAAGAAGATCAAGGGCTACCAGGTCGTAAAGCCCGAAGACAAGGCCGTCCCGGCCCCCGCTGCCGCGCCGGCGAAAGACGCCGCGCCGGTCGCCGAAGTCATCCAGATGCACGAAAGCCTGGAGCGTCCCGAGACGCTCGTGGGCAACACGTACAAGATCAAGTCGCCGCTCTTCGAGCACGCGCTGTACGTGACCATCAACGACATCGTGCTCAACGCGGGCACCCCGCACGAACAGCGCCGTCCGTTCGAGTTGTTCATCAACTCGAAGAACATGGACCACTTCCAGTGGATCGTGGCGCTCACCCGAATCCTGTCCGCCGTCTTCCGCAAGGGTGGCGACGTGACGTTCATCGTCGAAGAGCTCAAGGCCGTCTTCGACCCCCGCGGCGGCTACTTCAAGGCCGGCGGCATCTACATGCCCAGCATCGTGGCCGAGATCGGCGCGGTGATCGAGCAGCACATGAAGTCGATCGGGCTCATCCACGATCCCGAGATGAGCGATGCGACGCGTCAGCTCATCGCCGAAAAGCGCGCGGCTTACGAGAAGGCCAACGCGGCCACCTCCACCGCCGCTGTTGTGGGAGCCGCTTCAGCGGCGATCGGGGCTAGCGACACCGCCGCATCCGGCAACGACCCCCACACCAACGCCTCCGGCTTCCCCGCTGGCGCTACCCTTTGCAGCAAGTGCAATACGCAGGCGCTGGTGCTGATGGATGGGTGTCAGACTTGTTTGAATTGTGGGTATTCGAAGTGCGGCTAAAAGGTTGAGTGGACAGAGCAATGGATTTGCCAGCAAGGGGAAATAAACAGCGAACCCGCCGCGATTCTAGTTACGCCACATTGAGGTATAGCCGCGCGGCTATCGATAAAGCAGGAAAGTCTTTAGCCTTGCTGACTTCCTCGGAAGAGGAGGTCAGTAGGGCCTTGGACGTTCTTGCAAACTGGCGGTCATCTCACGCGTTCCCGCTCAATTCCATGACAATGGATTTGAAGCAAAAGGTAAAGCGTGTGAACCCTCAAGGACTCGTCGCTCAAAGACTGAAGCGGGCGAAGTCCATAGTTGGAAAACTTCTGTTTAAGCCCTCAATGCGCCTTACTCAAATGCAAGACATCGGAGGATGTCGCGCAATTGTTGGCTCGCTTGAAGATGTTTATAAGCTAAAGGAGCTGTATCTCCAAAGTCGCTCTCTTCACGAAATCATAAGCCAGGACGACTACATAGCCCATCCTAAAACATCGGGATATCGAGGGCTTCACTTAGTTTTCCGATTTAAAAGTCGAAGCCATCCCGAATACGACCGACTACTATTTGAAGTTCAGCTGAGAACTTTCACCCAGCATGCTTGGGCGACTGCTGTTGAAACTGTTGGTGCCATCATAGGCCAAGCGCTTAAGTCTAGCGAGGGTCAAGCTGAGTGGCTGGAATATTTTAAATATGCAGCGCTTGCACTCGAATTTTCCGAACCGGCGCCGTTCGCTAGTATTCCGCCTTTTTCTAAGGGCGATGTCGCACGATCGCTAGCCTCTTTGGATGAATCTCTGCAAGTTCATGCAAAGCTGACTGCATACGGGGAGGCTCTTCGCGCCACTGAGCGGGTAAATCTGCGTGATACAGGATACTTTCTCTTGGTTCTTACGCCCGGGGATCCTGGACGTTATCAGCCAGAGCTGAAGATCTTTTCTTATTCAAAACGTAATGCAGATCTCGCGTACAAAGAGTACGAGAGGTACGAGCGGCTGTTGCCGCTTTACCCACCAGATGGTCAGCTATCGCTTTTCCCCGATTTTGCAAATGCATCGGGGGCTCAGGCAGTTTTAGTTGGCGCAGAATCTTTTAAAACAATTCGAGATTCTTTCCCTAATTATTATTTGGATACTCGAAGCTTTCTTACGAAAATTGACGCATTTGTTAAAGAAAACAAGCGGCGTAGATAGCTCTTCGGCTGCTTCGGGTTATGGCTGGCGCTAACTCGTTGGAGTCGAAAATCCAAAATCGCAACGCAGTGATAAATCTCAATTAAGGGCTGCAATTTGCCGCTTCCTCAAAACGATGAACCTTGCGGTAAGTCGTATCCGCTCGAAATTCGTCTTGTAACGTCGCTTCACCCGAGCGCTCAACAACCCGAAACCAATTTACTAATATGCCGGCAACGAGACCGGCATGTACCGCATTTCCAAAACATGCGAACGCGCGCTCGCGCGAACTGGGGATAACCCAGTCTGCTGGAAAGCCCTGCAACTGAAGCGCTTCCGACCGGATGAGATGACGCCCTCGTGCTCCCTCAACGCGCCCAGCGGTCGATTCCTCCGTATTTAAGCTTGGAACTATTGGTACTTGCGTAGTCGTCATAGCAACAAGGGCAGGTACATGCGCAAGCCGTTTGACCCGCAAGCCTGACGGCCGGAACTGAAGAATCTGGGACCAAAGATCGAGCGCCTCGCCCTTACAATTCCACTCAAGCTTTTGATAGGAGGGCACAGGAATCTGCAAGTAAAGGTCATCCAACCATTCACGCATCCATTGACCGCCGACCGCCGCCCACACTTTCATGGCCCAAGCGCGGTTCTGCGAAATGAACTTGCGCTTCCAATCAGGCCACTCGTCGCGCTTTCGCGCATATGCGGGCCAACTTTCAATCCACTTCTTCAGCGCGGACGCACCATCAAGGCCGCGCAGCCAAGCTCTTTCACCCGAAGGCGGATAGTTAAATATGTCGCACTCACGCGCCGAAAGTGAGAGTACTTCTTCGCGAGCGTGAGCAAGGTTAGACTTTCGATCAGACCGGCGCTCCGAGTCTGAAACGCGGAATGTCGATGGATTTTCATCGCATGTATACCAGTGCCACGGATCAAGCTCATAACCCCAGATCGGGAATGAGGGCATGGAATCGCGCCAGTAGGATGATTTCAACGTTTCATCGACAGATGCCAGCTTTGTCAACAGTTTTTGCCAGTGCGAAATGCAGGCGACGCGTTCGGGAGAAACTTGCGCTTGCTGCAAATCAGCCAATTCGGCAAATTCCTTTCCACTTGAAATAATTTTTTTAAGAGTCGTCTTCGCACGGTCGTTTGGTGAGACGAGCCAATGTTTCGTGGCGGTCCTCGACGGAAGTACCCTGGACGTCAATGAGCTTTCCAAAATGCCCTTGATTAGTTCTCGGTCACTCTTTAGCGCCACGCGTCGTTGAGCCACGATGAAAAATCGCTCGCGGTGGTGGGGAAACCCTAGATGATGAGGAGAAAGAAGCCCTTCAGCATGTCGCCCACGAGAGATGTGCTCCGATGCAATCACGTCGTATCCGAGTTCCTCTGTGAGAATCTCATGGACGCGGCGCCAAGTGTTTCCGCCATCATGCTTTTCAAAGTTTCCGACGTTCTCAAGAAGAACGAATGCGGGACGCCTATGGCGGAGCATAGTTGCAATCATGTGGAACACGGTTCCACGTGTGTCGTCAAACCCCCGCTGCGCCCCAGACTTTGAAAAAGGTTGACATGGGAACCCAGCACAGAGAAGGTCATGACTAGGGAGTACATCGGCTCCGCTCGGATAACGACGGAGCTCTTTCAGGTCGTCTGTTAGGAAGCATGCCATGTCACCATGCACGGAAATTAGCTGGCCTTCCGGTCCATACGCCGGAATCGCCTTTGCTAGCGGTGACGCAGCGCTCAGAGTCCCCCGCAGCGCTGCGCAGTCGGCTGGGGTATGTGCGCCGAGGTAAGAGGCCTGTACATCCGAGAAATTCCGAACGTAGCACTCGCGGAGATCTGCCTGAATTTCAGACGCGGCAACGCATTGAAAGCGAATTTCCTTGCGGTACAGCGTGCGAAGCACCTCCGCCGCCACCGACAAAGCATGGTGGAAGCCTCCCAGGCCGGCGCACAGGTCCACAAATCTAATTTCATCCGTCGGTGGATCTGGAACCATGGTCAAGCTCTATCTCCGCCCGATTATATGGGCCCACTGCAATAGTAAGAGGTGGACGACCGGACTAAGTTGCCGCCGTAGATGAATATTACTGCCTTATCGCACCGTCTGCGACCACAGTTGGCGCCGGCTCGTTCGGCAGCAGGCGGTGATCGACCACTACCCCCTCCTTTGTGCCGCATGGCTCCGCCCCAGCGCCCTCTCCCGGTACAAGCATCAGCGCCAGGCGCGGCCCCATTCCTCCCCCTGGGGGGCGTCTTCGTGTGTCATTGCATACGTGCGGGATAACGTTCCGCCCGGAAGCCGACATGGCCCTATAATCTTTTCAATCCGACTTGCACCACCATAGGATTAGGTGGGATCAAGAAGAAGGACGGACACGCGAAAGGTTAGTTCCGATGGGATAGCCTGGCGTGGAGAAGAACACTATTGGGGGGATCTGTCTTGGAAGATTTAGATTTTGATCAAGTTGCCACGTTATTGGCCGAACTTTCACAGCCCGGGCAACTGCCAAAGATCGGGGGACGAACAAAGCCACCAATCGCTTTCGATCCGTTGGACGTTGATTTCTCTTCCAACGAGTGGCTGTCCCGGCTCCTGGACGTCACCCCCTGGCTCAATTTGGACTCTACATTCGAACGCGACGAGTCGCCGAGGACGGTCGCACTACGCCTGTTTGATGAACTTTTGCCAGGAAAATCTGGGCTTTGCTTTCAAGACTCCGAGGGGGCGATCCTACTTCTCGAAATGGGCGCTCAAGCGCTTGAGGAGCGGCTCAGTCGCGCCGTAAGCAACAGAGCAGACTTTTTGCAAATGCTGGACGAAGACGTATCTCTGGCTGCTGCGACGGAAGCATGGAGCGACGCCTGGAACGAGATTCCGGCAACAGAGCCAATCTCAATTAACGCGACGGTTGATAAGTGGCGCATTTATGATTTGTCAGGACGAGCTCGACAACAGCAACTCGAACTCAATCCTACGTATCAGCGCGACTTCGTGTGGTCTAACGCGGACTCACAAATGCTGATTGAGTCAATTCTTCGCGGAATTCCCCTGCCGTCGATTATTCTTGCTCGCGTCTCCAGCAGCCAGCGATTCCAGATTGTTGACGGCAAGCAACGTCTTACCGCAATCCTACGATTCATGGGCGCCCATCCCGAAGGGCGGGCGAACGCGATGAAGCTTAAGGACCCAGAGCTATTCGACTCAAATTTTGCTCAGTTCGCAAAGCGAAATAACTTGCGTGCTACAGAGGTTCGCGAAAAGTACTTGCCCTTCAGGACAAAGAAGTACACGGATGACAAGGACCCGCTCAAGGGTCTTGGCGGGCGGTACTATTGCGAGATTCGAGAAAAGCAGGTTTTCATTGCGGGCGAAATGATCACCGTTGCCGACCTCTTCGAACGCGCATGTGACTATTTCATTCCCGTCCTTATTTATAAAGACACGCCCGTTCGAGATATTCACAAGGTTTTTCGACTCTACAATCAACAGGGAATTAAGTTAAATGCAGAGGAGATCCGAAATGCCGTTTTCAATCACCTCGTCATCTCCAGGCTCGTGCTTTTTGTAGGCGGAGATAGGCCTGAGCCCGAGATTGCTCCGGAACTGGTCGGCGCGGGGATCGATCCGACATCGGCTCATGAAAACATCCGCGCGCTGGGATTTGGGATCACTCGATTCCGTCGCACAAAAGTTCTTCTTTGGACGGTAGCAACGTTAATTCTTAAGCCAGGTCAAGGCCCTGACGGGAGCTATCGCACTCCGTCGACCGCGAGCCATATCGATGAATTCCTCCGCTTAATAGACGGCACATCCCTTGCGCAGTTCAGATCACCATCCACACTTGAGAATCTCGCCAGGGATCTGATTGCGGCGCTGGAACTACACCAGTCCGCCTCAGATGCATGGCATCCGAGGTTTCGCCGAAAAGGCAAAAGCGAGATGGCGTCGCGATGGGAAGAACTGCCAGTGGTCGCAAGCCTTCTTGCGTGTATTGTTTTGGTGTTAAGCCATCAAGAACAAAAGCTGGAAGACAACGTCGAAGCAGTACGCGATGTCACTTCCAAAATGGTTGGGCCACAGAGTACGCAGAACAAAACTCAGTGGGCTCATATCGCTAACGCGGCGATCACAATTCTTGAAACCGTTGGGGTGGATTTCACCAGCGTGGATGCTGTTCTGGTCGAAAGGTACGGCGAAAGCGCTATCGCGGCGCTTCTCGAGATCAGAAAGATTCCGATCGTCTAACATGAGTAATAGTATTCCTACGGGTAAACCAAAGGCTATCGTTCCCGTCGACGGAATGAGTGCATCTACGGGGCCGTCGGAAGGCGGCCGCCTCGAGAATGAGCCCTGGTGGAGCCGCTACCACGCGAGCATTGAGAATCGCATGTCGCCGACCGCGCTTGCGGTCTTGCGCGAGGACGCGCGGTATATTGTCACTAAGGCCTTGCCGCGCAAAGATAATCATTGGGATCACCCAGCATGGCACGACACGCGCGTTCGAACAGGCATGGTGGTGGGGTCAGTGCAATCTGGCAAGACCGCGAACATGCTAGGCGTCGCCGCCATGGCTCTCGACGAAGGGGTCGACCTACTGATTCTCCTCGCTGGCACGAGAGTCAGCTTGTGGCTACAGACATACGAGCGTCTTCTCTCTCAACTTGATGGATCGGACGTCGAGAGCGCCTTCCGGCGCCGAGATCAGCGGCTCATATTGCCACAGCCTGCGGATGTGCTTTTCGAGAAGCGCGCTGATCCATCGCGATATCTCCAGCGACCTTTAGCTCGTCAAGCACTCAAGGCGGGCCGGCCTATCATATGTGTTGTTCCGAAAGAGGATGACCACCTCCTCTCCCTTCGTCGATTTCTTGTAGATGTCGTTGATGGAGCTTTTCTATCTTCGAGAGAAGATGCCTTCTCCATTCTTCTCCTGGATGACGAAGCCGACGACGCGAGCGTCTTAGATAGCGATCGAGCACAAAAGATCACGCCGCGCCTTATTGCCTCATTGTGGAGCGGGGATACTGATGAAGCCGCTACGCGCCACCCAAATCTAGTTGCAAGCTATGTCGCATATACTGCCACGCCGCAAGCGAATTTTCTTCAAGCGACGCACAACCCTTTGAGTCCCAGAGATTTCAGCGCTGCTCTGAGAACACCTGGCACAGTGGGCAGCGTCGTCCCGAGGACGGGCACATATGCTGAGTTAGCGGGCATTCGGTCGCACTATTGCGGCGGAGAAATATTCTACGAGCGCCTACGGAAAGCTGGTGAAGCGGCGCTGTGTGTTACGGCGCCCTACCCAGAGGTGATGCCCGGCGAAACAGACTACGATTTCGCTAGACGACGAGATGCGGTTCGTTGGACGATGCTTTCCGACGCACTTCGTTGCTACCTTGTCGGAGCTGCCGTCAGGAGCATCGCACCTGGCTGGGAAAGCGCTTTCGATCATAAGCAGACATATCAAAGCATATTAGATGTACCCGCAGCTTCACACTTTGCGCATACGATGCTTATTCATCCTTCTGCGAGAAAGGAAGATCACTTCCAAGTCGCAGCCGATGTACTGCGATGGGCGCTGGCGGAACCCGGCTGTGAGAACGATGTCCATTTAGACGACGACATTCTAGATTCATTTCAGATTTCTGCTGCGGGGTTGACGCGCCGCCTGTCAACTGAGGAGAACGCGTGGTCTGCATGGCTCACGAGGTTTGAAGCATCACGGATTGTCCTCGCCACCCTTCCCGGTGCACCCTATCGTTCTATACAGAGAGCCGATTGGCCCGCGGTTCGTGATGCATTGGTCAACAGAATCTTTCCGAATCTTCGCCTCCGCGTACTGAACAGCGACCCCGCGTCTGACGATCGCCCCCATTTCGAGCCGACGGGTTGTGATGGAGCATTTCGCATTGCCGAGGACAGCCTTTCAATCTTTGTGGCAGGCAACGTGCTTTCGCGTGGCCTTACGCTAGAGGGGTTAAGTTCGAGTCTTTTCCTGCGGGGCGCCGCTGAGCCAGCTGCGGATACCCAAATGCAGATGCAGCGCTGGTTTGGCTATCGCGGTAACTTCTTGCCATTTTGCCGGGTCTTCACTTACGAGGATCAGTTGCAACTCTTCAGGCGCTATCACGTCAACGACGGCGCGTTGAAGGCTGAGATCATGGCGTCCATGGACAGCAAGGGCGAAGCCCTTGGTCCTGCCTTAGTGCTGCAGGGCGCGGCTTTTGTTGCTACCAGTAAAGTTGAAGCAAGGAGAGCGCCACTATCTCCTGGACCTAGGCCGTCAATCCGGCTCATCGAGGCACACGATGATGTGTTGGCTAAGCAAAACATGGATCTCGCGGCAGATATTTTGAGCGAGGGGACTTGGGTTCCGCTTTCGGACCACAGCGGACTTCAGCGAGGTCTGATTCGCTCGGAACCAATGAGCCTTAACGATCTCGCCGACGTTTTAGACAGATTGCGTTACTCCCACCATGACCCGGAATTGAGTAGCGAGTTAAGTTCCCGCTGGTTGCATTACGCCCGATTGCTGGAGATCAGTCGCCCATTGTTTTCTCCGCCTGCACGGAATCCACAGGCTTTTAGCGTCGATCCACAAGCCTGCCCATACTCAATTGCGGCGTACCTTAGGCTATGGTCGGATTTGAGCGGTGATCGGTTGGCTCCGGGCTTTTATCCAACGGACCGTCCCGAGGTACCGTGGAACTTCGCGGATACGTTAAACGCTAAGACGCCTGAGTTCTATGTCGCGTTTCGATATGGACCCATTCCTGCGAGAGATTCACGCCTAGCAGCACATGGGGTTCGGGCTGTTACGCGGAAAATATCTAGTAACGAGCGGGCGCTTGAGGCACTCTGGGGAACACGCGGATATGGCGGAAACTATTACGGTGACGAGCTCGTCGACTACTATTTCCACAACGCGACACCTGTTCCAAATATCCAAGGTGGAGCGACTTGGCGACCTCGTGGGCACCCAGGCCTAGCCCTATTTCACGTAGTAAGCGCTCCCAATCTAGCGACAGATCTTTTGGCCGTGGGGCTTGGCCTGCCTCACGGCGGACCTGACCACATTGCAGCCCTTCGAGCCTAATGAATATCAACTTCGAAGTATTGCGGGATGAACTCCACAATCTGGCGGTACCTGCCGGTCGAGCCCGAAATGTTCTCTGGCTCACTGCCACGCTTGCCGTCGGTCGCACATCCACGGGCGACTATGAAATTTTTATTCTCGGAGAGGCGATCCAGGCCTCATCAGCGCTCGTTCGACGACACATGAGGCACAGTGAATGGCAACCGGAGGAGGGCGGTGATCCCTTTTTTGCAAACCGCATCGTTCTTCCCTCCGCTCAGCATTTCGCCGCAGTGGCCACTCTTATTGCTACCGAACTTCTACGAGCGGGTGTTGCAGGGCCTTACGGTGCACAGTCAGCGTTCACGGACGTGGAGCCCATTGTTGAGATGGCTATTCGACGTGGGGCGCTCACGGAGAGCGAGATCATTGGCCTCGTTGGCGAGTTGACTGTCCTAAGGCAGCTGGTTATGGGATGCTCCGAACAGTATGAAGCATTACTGCGCGCGATCGACTTCTGGCAGGGTTGGCAGCGGCAAGGTGGGCGCGACTTCCGTATAGGCGACTACTCCATCGAAGTAAAAACGACGCAGCTGGGCGAATCGATTCATCAATTTACTGGTTTACATCAAGTTGAGCCAGGCCGCTTAGCATCCGGAGCAATCGAACGACTTCACATTGCTAGCTTAGGTTTGATTGCATCAGCCACGGTCGGCGAAAGCCTTCCAGATGTTGTGGAGAGTATCTTGACACTGCTCGCTCGCAGCTCTGCCGGCCCTGAGGTGAGTGAAGAGTTCTTGCGCCGAGTTTCACTTTATGGGACGGCGGGCTTTGGTTACGCGCATGGAGCTATGAGCGAATCGAGCATGTACGGGACTAGATATGTCCATACGTTCGCGCCTAGGCTCTACCGTGTCGACGATCCGGCAATGCGCCTACTAAAGCGTGAGTCAATCGCCGAAACATTTGTGCAAGCGGATGGGCTCTCCTTCACCTTGCATCTCCCTCCTCATATTTCAGCCTACAATCCCGCGGAGCACTGGGACGTTGCCTTGAATGCAATGGCTTCCACATAGGTCCGCAGACGCTATTTGCTGTCTACAACGACTCACTAGCTTGATGAGACTTGAAAGCAGCGGCGACATATCAAAGCCTCTTGGGACTACAGACAACCTTCCGTTGATTTGCTACGTTCCATCTGTTGCCCGCGCCAACGTCGAACACGCATCGCAGGCAACCATCGCTTGAAGCGGTGAGAAGTCGCGAGCCAGGAGCGTTGCAGCGCCCCTGACTCGCTAACCACAACCAACTTGCTAGGAGCTGATCAGTGGCTACCCCCGATCATACGGCACCCGCTCGCCCGCCGAACCCCCAAGGCGGCATCCCCCCTGGAAACCGGGCCGTCTGCGTCCCTCGCAGACACGGTTGAAGAACCGCGGCGTCCCGCCGTAAGCCTCTGCTTTCTCTGGCCGTTTCGACCCGGCGTGGTCACGTGCGCCGGTAAGAAAGGCGGGCGCCGCTCCTACTTCGTCAATCAGCCGCCCGGCGCCCGGTCACGGGCAGCCGGAGGAACCCGCGAGTCCGTTTGATCCGCGGCATGTCGCGTGATGCGGCATGCCGCACCTGGACTTCGGGTGCGGTTTTTCTCAAGGAACAGAAGATGTCTTTCTCGAGCGAGCGTGTGGTGAAACAGGTCGGTTGCTATGCCTTCGATGAAGATGCAACCGCCCATGAGTTGTTGAATCAGGCGACCGAATGGTTGCAGTACGCACGAGGCCTCAGCCAGCTACTGGCGGACCTGGTGCATGAAACCGATGACCTGGACTGCGGCAGGATGGCTTTGGGCTTGGAAGCCATTGGTGAGCTGACGCATCTTGGTGTGTTGTGTGCGGCCGAGGCGAATGCACGCATGTGTTGGCAACAGGCGCACGACTTGGGTAGGTTGGAGAGGGATCAGCGGATCAAGGCGTCGCGCTGACGTCCTGTCCCAATGATGAATTGACTCCGTCCAATGAGAGCTATCTCAAGATCTTCGTTGGAACGACTGAAACACTCGATGGGTTAACCACCCTGATCTGGAGGATCGAACGTCATGTCTGAAGAATCCGTCCGTCGCGAGCTCGCCGGACCGTTGTACGGTCAGGAGCCTTGGCCGCTTCGTTTTCATACCCACGGTTTCGCATTTCGTTGCTACAACACGCTCCAATGCAGCGCCATCTATAACCGCTACCAATTCGGGACTCGCAAGTGGCACGTCGGCATTCCATATGATGGCCCGGCCGGTCCGCCGTCGGCGGAGGACGAGCGAAGCGAATGGAATTGTCTACATGCCATTCCTGCTCTAGGCGGCAAGACCTTTCCTGGGCCGGTCGAGATCGAGTGGACATCCTTGGACGGAGACGAGCATGCCACCTCCGTGGACCTTGATGCCCTGTTCAAGGACCGATTGGTCCTTCACGCCGTTCCTCGGCACGAGGTCAAGGAATCCTGGCTTAAAGGCGTCCCGATTGAGCCGGTGATTCCGAACATTCTGGTCGAGGTCAATGACCGGACTGTCAGCGTCCATATGCAGGCGTTGATCGTTACCGAGGTCGAAAACGAAACAGGTCTGCGGGTTAGCCGGATTCGTAGCGATGCCGTGTTGGCCAGGTCCGTCACTTATTGAGCAAGGAATGCCATGAATAAGGAAAAGCTTGCCATTGACGGCGCGCCTGACGACGGCGTTGGTCACACCCTTGCCGGGCCCGACGTGCTGGCGAAATACAAGGATGCGAGTGACCATCTCGCGCGCTTTAAGGTTCATCCGCTAACGAACGGAAATAATCCGAACGAACGGCTTTACTTGGTTGCCTTCGACGGCACGGGGAACAACAAGTTTCGTGATCCGTTGCGTGCCACGAACGTAGCCAAGATCTATGACGAGCTCATGGGGTCGAATGTCGTCCGGTCTGGTCAGGCAGGCGCGATCTACATCCAGGGGCCGGGAACCCAGAAGGATTTCATCAAAGCGACGCTCGATGCTGCGCGTGGTTCGTCCTACGAATCGAATATCAATGATGCCTATCACTTTCTGGTGCATCGGGCGAATCAGTGGGCCGCGGAGAATCCCAATGTCGATGTTCGCGTAAATTCCATTGGCTTCAGCAGAGGAGCCAGTCAAGTCCCCGGCTTTGCTCGACTTTTACATGAGAAGGGCATCCCCGATCTAAATAGCAGATTCGTGCTGCCTGACGGACAAGTCGTCTACGACCGTTACATCAGCGAACCTGGGAAAGTCGTCCAAGCCGTTGGCCTGTTCGACCCTGTCGCTACCGGCGTGCCCCTCAACTTCGACCGCCGCCTTCCACCCTCCGTGATCTCCGGCTTCCAGATTACGGCGATGGACGAGAAGCGCATGCTCTTCCCGGTCGACGAGATCCTTCCTCCTGGCCCGTCCGAAGACGGTCGCTTCCTCAACGTGATGGTGCCCGGCGCGCATTCCGATGTCGGCGGCGGCTACGGCCGCGATGGGCTGTCGATACGCTGCGGCAACCTCATGCGGGATTACTGCAATGCGTTGAGTGCCGTACCGTACCTGCAGAAGGAACACGAGCCGACGGACGTTCGTCTCAACGTGATCCATCAGTCGAAGGAAGGCGAGCTGATCTTTCGGCTCGATCCGCGCGACGCCGTGCGAGGGACACCGAGTGGTACGAATCGGGTCCTGTTTCCACCGGAAGCCGGGCATGCCGCCTCGGTGCCACACTTTCCCGAGCCCGTGGACAAGCGCCTGCTCGAAGGCTTGCCGTCGAAACCCGTCGCCATTGGAGAGCCCAAGCTTACGTCGGATCGTCCGCCACTTGGATTTGCCTCGGACGATGCGATCAACCGGGCGGGGCGCTCGGTGCCCTTGGCCCCCAAAGTTACCCGCGGCCTCGGAGGGGTCATATCGGCTGTGGATGCCGTCAACGTCGCCCGGGACGTGCGGGAGCGACTCGCCGACGGCAACGAGACGGCGGCCGACTCGCACATGTTGCATTTCGCCAGCCGAAACGCCGCGGGGTGGGCGGGTCTCGAAGCCGGGCTGCTGGCCGGTGGCGCGATGGGCATCGAGTCCGGTCCCGGCCTGCTCGTGACCGGCGGTCTAGGCGGTCTCGTCGGGGGAGTGGTCGGCGACAGGCTGGCGGATGCTGTCGACGCGTATCGGATCCACCATCAACGTGGGCGGGATGGACGGCCCTGGGTATTGAACGAGTCGTCAGTCTGGGAGCTGGACATGCCGCCCGTCCCCGGCGTGCCGAACTGGAAGCCGGAGCGGGCGAGTCGCGAGGAGGCGAGTTGGCTCGATTACCAGGCAAGCAGCATGGCGACCGAGATGGCCCTCGGCCGCGACTACACGCCGAAAGACCCCTACGTGCAGCTGTCCTCGCCACGGGATACGCCCAGCCTGCGTGATGCGCCGTGGAAGCATGATCCCCAGACGCACCAGTGGGCGCGTGACGTCGCGGTCGGCTGGCAGGAGCACGGCCACATGCTCAGGCGGCGGGAGGTGGCATCGCCGGAACGGGCTGCCCAGCTAGACGAAGCCGCCAAGCGGACGATCGCGGAGAACCTCGCCGAGTCCTCACTGTCGGTTGCCATGCGTTATCAGGCGACCTATGAGCATGAGGGGTGGGGAAGACATGGCCCCATGCCCGAGGCGGTGTCACGCACTCTCGCCAAGCCAATGGAGAAGATCATGGCGTCGGACGGTCACGGCTACACGCGCGACGGCGACGGAGAATGGTCCCGCCCAGGGTGGTTCGGCTCGACGAGCCATCCCGAGGGTCTGGTGAAGGAAGAACTGGATGCCTCGGAGCGACTTGCCCGCCTGGGCATCTCTCCGGCGCCGGCATGGGAGCCGCAAAGCTCGGCCCCAATTCGCCTCGATAACGTCGGACATCCGGACCACTCACTGTATTCGCAGACTCGCAGGCACGTGGCCAAGCTCGATGCGTCACTCGGACGTCAGCCGGATCAACACACCGACAACATCGCTTCGGCGCTCGTCGTGCAAGCAAGAACGGAGGGCTTGAGCCGAATCGACAAGGTCTGGCTCACGCCGGACGGGACAAAAATGTGGGGCGAGCAGTTCTCTCCTCGGGGTGAGGAATACACCTGGGAAAGTAAACGCATGCATGTGATGACGAATGAGGCCAACACGCCCATGGAGCAGAGCGGGGCACGATGGCCGGAGGCTAGGAGGATGTTCGAACAGCAGGAGCAGCAGGAGGCTGACCTTAGGCAGCAGCGGTTGCAGGAGCGGATGATGGAGAGGTCGATCGGTGGGCTGTCGATGTCACGGTGAGCGATGCTCTGTATCTCTTTGGAGATGATGCGTTCCGGCTGGGCATGGCCTTGCCCAGCCGGGCGGATATGTATCGGGTGCGGGCGACAGATAAGGACGATAGGTGTATGGAAATGCGACAGGCCATAGCGGCGACGCTGGTATTGCTTGCGGCCGTGGCGGCGGTGACCTGCATGGCGGGAATGGCGGACGGCGGTTACCGGATCGAGAGCGATTCGCGGTTGATACGTGCAGCTATCACCGCATTTTCGATAACGGTGATCGGCTATTACGGCAAGCTGCGTCGGCGTTTGAAGTCGGCGAAATCGCTACCCATAGGCGAATTCACCCTCGCCGTGCGCGGAGACGCTTGGCTTCCTTATCAAGCCATTTATCGTGGAAGCTCCGAAGTCACCTGGAGTTCGGAAGATGAGGCGCCGCGCGACATCTGGCATGACACAGGCTATCGATCAAACGATCAGGCATCCTTCCTGGAGATCATTCTCTGTGATCGTTTCGGACGTGATCAGTCGTTGATGGTGGGCCTGCACGAGTTGATCCGTTCCGATGCAGTCATTACCGGCATGATCGGCAATCGCCGGCTTCCGAAGTCGTTGGACTTTCGGCTGATGCTCGACGTTGGTCAGACCAAGGTCCGACTCATCCTCTTTCCGGGATTTTCCCCGCCCATCTTTGATGAGCCGCCGGACAAGGATGCGCCGTGGCGCAAGGGCGGTACGACGCTATGGCGCGCATCGCGTAACCGGGATGGAGGGTGGAAAACCGATTCCGACAAGTAGGCTCCATCGTCGAAGCCTGAGCTCTGCCGTTACTGCACGACGCTCCCGCACGCGCCGGCCACTAAAGCCGAGCGGTCCGTGCCGTTTCGCGGCATTTGCCGATTATGTGTATTCGCAAGTTATTGCGATATCGTCGAACGTGGCCTACTGTCCTATCCAAATTCGATCGTCAGTCACCGTTGGCTTCACCAAGACAGGGAGCTGCATGATGAAGTGGATTCAGTCGATCATTGCTTTTATTTTGACGTCCGCGTTTGGCATGTTGTACAGCCCGCCCGCCCACGCGTTATACGACGTTGGAGGCGGGGTCTACTGCGAAGTATTTGACGCATGCGCCGACGGCTATTGTACGGCCCAGTTCGGCAACTGTTATGCGTGGGAAGGAAGCGGCGGAGCGCCGGCGGGCGGACCTCCTAACGGTGGTGGCCTCGATGGAAGCGGATGGTCGCCTGTGGGGGATGACATTCCCATGATTCCCGTTCCCCTTGGGAGTGGGGTGGTGGTAAAGGTGTCTCCAAATCGGAAGCACGTCATGTCGGATGAGGTGGATTGCACCTCAGAGGATGTCATCGTGGGTCAATTCGCGAACGCAGCTGATCTCATTTCACCGATGAATCCATTGAAAGTGGGAAGCGGCGTCACGGTTCACATGTATGGCGGCGACACCTGGAAATTTACGAAGGTATCCCAGCACGGAAGTGTCCGCTGGAAAGCCTTTGGTGAGTGCCGCCCTCAGTAGGAAACTCACATGACGACGCGAACTACGCTGAAAATCGGTCTGGCGCTTGTGACGGTAGCCGGACTCGTCACGCTGATTTTTGTGAGGAATGGCTCATTCGCAGAGGCCGCCTACGCTCAGAGTCCGGTACAGACCAACTCGCGTGCCGCGAGAGAGGAGGCTAAAGTTCAGTATGCTCCACTGAATCGCGTCGCCGACCATCGTGGGTTGTATCTCCAAGGGGATACCTACGAAACCCTGTCTTCTCGCCTTAAGGCAAGGGCGAAGGACGATCCCGACGCGAGGGCGCTTCTAGCCGATGCCTCGGCCCAGTGTGAAAACCTGGGGCGACCGCCATCCAGCTCCCGACCGGTGGATGCTTCGACCAGGGAGTACAGGGCGTGGCGTCTTCGCTTCTGCGGTCACGCTCGGGATATGGACGCCACGAGTTATCGCCTCTCACACACGGACCTGGGGGAAGTCAGGAATTTGGTGAATGACGACGGTGGGCTTATCGCTGGGCGTTCGAAGGAGGCCATCGACATTGTCCTGCATTCGACGTCCTACTCCGATATCGAGGCCGCAGGCCAATACTTGATGCATACGCCGGATGCCGATTGGGATCTTGGGAAGGATGCCGTGGCGGGTACAGCGATGGCCGGGAAGCTCAGGGAGCTCCAGCAGGTTGCCGTCGAAAGCGTCGCCTGCTCGTACTCGGGCACCTGCGAAGCCGGAGGGCTCAAGACGATGCAGGTATGCGCCATGCGCCGAGTCTGTGCCCCGGGGATAACCCTGTATGACGTCTGGGACATGATCTATTCGCCGCAGGAGATGGCGGTGGTTGCCGCTATGCAACGGGCTTTACTGGACCAGCGTAGGAGTGAGCGAACACCTTGAGTAGCGGGAGCCTGGTTGGAGATGGAAATCGGATGGTGGACCGCCCAGGGTTTCGGTGGACCGAGGAGTGTTGCTTCGGTCGATTATGGAGGACGTGCGCTATCCGCTTGGATGAGGCTAACGGATGGAACTAAGGCAGACCTTGATAGCAACCCGTCGCTAGGTTCTAGTTATGTCGGACGTAGTAGTTTGAACTTCACGAGCAGGTGTAAGCGCAAAAAAAAGAACGCGCCCCGGAAGGGCGCGCTCTGTAAGCATGGAAAAGTCATCGCTCCTGCCGTGGCGAGACAGAAGCGGGCAGCTACTACCTGCCTGCGGCGTTCAATAGCGGATTGCCCGAATCTCCCGGCATGGCGCCAGCCTTGTAAGCGTTAAGGAGAACGCCTTTCTTGTCGAACTCGAATACAGTGTTTTCATCGCGATTGGCGCCTAGAGCTGTACTCATCGTGAAGTAGTAAGTCCAGATCTCTTTGCCCATGAGTTCGGACTTCCGCGTTGGGTTTCCAATGGCGGAAACAACGTCCTCCCGGGTCGTCTTCCCGAATTTGAAGGAGGCAAGCTGTTCCGTGGTAACTTCCGTCCCCGTGCGACTGCTGAAGACTGAGCTCATGCTTGAGCATCCTCCCAGAGAAAGCAAGGAAGATGCTGTGGCTAACAACATAATGGTTCGTTTCATATCGATCCGTTCGTGATTTTAGATTGGAACGTTTTTGTTTGGCTCTCCTGTTGAACCAAACGCCGGATGGTCGGCCGCCTGCGTCCCATCCGTGTCAGAAGCAACAGGGCGTGTCGTGGGAAGTAACGCGTCCGTGCCGCTTATCTGATTCGCTTAGGTGCCAATGCGGGGTCATTCGAGGAGCCCGCCAATTGCGGCTAGCGGAACCTAAAGGGGGTACTGCAGGAAGAATGGTGGATTTCGCACCTGTCGTTCTTTTTTTCACAGGCCTTCAAAGCTTCTTTCTCCGTCTTCTCTTGCGAGAGTCCAGTACGAAGCATGAAACCCTTTTTTCCGACGGCCATTGCCAGGCATTCGTCCTCATAACTCTTCCGTATCACGCAATCCAGTCCACCGGCCTGCCTACACGCATTCATGGCTTCGGCTTCGGCAGCCATCCGTGATGGCTGATCATCAGCGGATCCCAGTGCCCCAGCCTTTACATCTATGGCAAGGGACCCGTACCCGCTTCGCCATACTTCATGCTGGCGCGGAGGCAGGCTCACTTCTGGCGGAGCCGTTGGCATGGGAATACAGGTCTGCCAGCCTTGGCCAGCCTGGGGATACTGTCCAGGCGGGCAGCCGCCTTCGCCGATCGCTTGCGCCGACCAGATAGACAGAAGAAAAAGTAACGGAATCGGTTGCTTGCTCATCACTTAATGCCTTGGCGTTATACCGGACTTGATCTCGTCCATCTGCTGGCCAGCAGACTGATCGATGCTTCGGATGGCGAGGTTATTCATGCCGTGAGATGAGGAGTTCGTGCTCGGGGGAATCCCAGAAGCGATCTGGGGATAACCGTGATATGAGCCAGGGGGTTGGCCCTGAGGACCTGGCTGACTTGCTGCGCCCCCCGCGAAGGCCGAATAACTCATGAAATTGCCTAATGTTCCCTGGAAGAACATGGCAGCCATGGGTGGAACGGAAACGATGAGTACAGTAAGCAAGAGCCCTATGCCACCTTGCTGCATCGCGGTGCTGGTCAAGCCTTCGGCGTCGTTACCGAGAATGTTGTTGACGATCTTCGCTCCCCACATGGCTTCGCTGACCTTGACAGTGAGTCGGAGAACGATGCCGGTTACGGCGCTCAGCAGAGCCATTGAGAAAACGGTGCCTATGCCGTACATGAGCCACTTTTTGAACAGCTCTTTGGTCTGGTCGAAGATTAGACAGAGGATGAAGATCGGTCCGAGGCCGATGAATAGCGCCATGGCGAACTGGTAGAGCAACAGCATGGCGCCGGCCGCCATGGCTGGGCTGGCGCTACCAAAGGTAGCGAGCCAAGTAGTTCGCTCTTTGGCGGCGATCATTTCCGGATCAGCGGCAATGACATGCACGGAACCGATCGTGCTCAATGCGAGCTGGGTCCATGCCAGGTTCTTGTCGATGGACTGCGCCGTGGTGCTGTCGGTTTCACCGGTGAACAGGCTATGGACCTCCTTATCCAGTTCGACGGTCAGGAAGTGATGCAGGCCGATACCGGCGACTGTCATCGTGCTTGCCGCGCTGACGATGACGGCGACACGACCCATCTGCAGCACGTTTGCCATCATGGGGCCGCGCGATTGACCGCTAAGGATGCGGTAGCCGAGAACGAAGATCCAAAGTGTTACGAGGGTCAACGATATGCCGCTTGCCCATTTGGACGTGTTGCCCATGAGCTGTTTGCCGAACGTCGCGATCTCTCTGTCAAGATAGTCGTGTATGAGCTTGAAGTAGATATAGCTGGAGATGTTCGGCACGTGCCGGACTCCTTTTTTCGTTATTTGCTAAGTGCCGCTTTCAGCGCAACCGTATTGACGATGGTGCCGAACGCGTCTGGCGCCCCGTTCAATGCCCGTCGCGACAGAGCCGATTGCCTCTTAAGAAGGCGAGTAATGTAGGTCTCGAACTGTTGCTGGCTTGCCTGCCAGTTAGCGCGGGCCGTTGCGACGGTCTTCCCATACTCGGAAAGCTGTTGGGTGAGTCCAGCTGTATTGCCGGACGACTCGCCAACCTTGGCCACCAGCTTTGCCTGTATGGCGGCCATCTCACGGGCCTTTAGGGCCATGAAGTCGAGATACCTCACGGTATCGTTGTACTTGGCGTTTCTTGATCGGACGATTTCGACGCAAAGGGTATGTTGTTGCTCGAGTACGCCGCCCTTAAGGTCGGGAACGAGCTTGTTTAGCGCCACGTTGAGAAGATCGGCCACGCTCTGTGGCGGGGCCCTTCCGGGGCACTCGATATCGACATCCTGGTCGTCCTCGGTTTTGCTGAACGTTCGCCTGATCTCAAACAAGGAGAATTCCAGGCGTGCCAGCTTGTTGAGCTGGGTCTTCCAGTGACGAGCTTGTTCGACCTGATGACCAACGATGTTTTGGTAGTGCTCAAAGGTTTGCTGCCATTCCGCGACCATCTCGAAATACTCTTCGTATTTCTGGACCATGGAGGTGTAGTCCCAGACGGGAAGGCCAGCGCGAGCGGGCTCGCTGATTGTTCCGCAAGAAAATACAAAGGCGGTCACGAAAGCTGCTCTCGTGAAGCCCGAGCGAATGGCTTCGAGAAGTTTTGTTTTGGTCATCGGAAGATTCATCGGGTTGTTGGCCGATTCAATAGCGCGCAACTACGCCGCCGAAGTCGACGTCCTTGGCCACATAGACCGCGAGGACCGTGCCCTGGTTGATGGTGACTGTCGCTGGACGGTTCGCCCCGCGAGATATGGCGCTGTTGGCGAGCGACTGGATGGTGGACGCCGTGTTGCTCTCGAATGGATTCAGCATGACCACGCCGTTGCTGACGGTCGCTCCGGCAGGGCCGTGCTTGGCGGCCGTGTATTTGAAGGCATCGCTGAACAAGCTCAGCATGAGGGCCGAGCTGATCCGGCTTCCCCAGTGTGCGTCGTAGTGACCCGGGTGTCCTGCGCCGCCCAGCGAATCCACGCCTGGGCTCGCCATGTTCACGTCGATGCCTGTGGGCGTGACGATGCGGTCCCAGATGACGGCTACACGAGGACCATTGGGTTCCATGGCGTATTTGCCTTGTACTTTCGAACCCTTGGGTAGCAGTAAGCGCTTTCCTGTGAAGGAGTAGACCGGTTCGTGGACCACGCAGGAGGTGAAGCCCGGGATATCGGTAATGATCCGGGTTTCCAGCACGCAGCGGATGAGGGTTCCGCGGAGCATCAGTGTGTCAGGCCGTACCAGCGGCGTGGCGCTGGATACATTCGACAGCTCCTTCGCGGTGTAGGCGAGGTTGCCAGTGGCGCTCATGCTGGGCTCGGCCTTCTGCGTTGACGGGTCTATGAGGAGCGGATAAGGGCGCCGGGAGGCCGGTCCGCCACTCACGCCTTCAGCGACGCCGGTCGTCCCCTGGCTGGCGGCAGCGATGCGGCGCTCCACGAGGGTCGGTGTTCGCGGCGCCTCGGCCTCCGGCTCGTCGTCGAACCGTTCACTGATCGCGGTCGTGACCGAGCGCAGCGGAATCGCCTGGGCGTTGGGCACGAACGGAGGAGGTGCGCCGGCCTCGGGAAGCGAAGCTTCCGGAGCTTTGTGTACCGTCAAAACCTCTTCGCGCGGCTGGGCACGTGGGGTCTCGCCGTTCGGCCCGTTCAACACCCAGGCAATGATCACGGCCAGAAGTGCTGCAATGCTGGCCAGCAGGCCGAGGGCCTTACGGTTGAGACGCCGTTCCTCGTGGGCGTTGAGTTCGGGTGCGCCCGCATCCAGGTTGACTTGCTCTGCATCTCGGCGTTTGGCCGATTCGATATAGGTGTTGGATTCCTCCGGCGCGCTATGCTCAGCCTGCGGCGCCCGCTCGTCGGCCACTTCGCCATCGTGGGGATGGGACATGTTCTGGTTCACTTCCGGGTGTTCCTTCGCAGGCCGATGACGTTGCTGTCGTGGCGGATGACGAGAAAGGGGTAGGTGCCGTGGACGACGATGGTGTTGCCTTCCACGGTGGTGTTGACGATGGCGTCGGCGCCTCGCTTCTTCTCGCGCATGTACACGGTGGGGAAGTTGCCCGTGGGGAATTGCTTCATGTCGGGCATCTTGATGTAGGTGAAACGGCCGTCATCGTAGACGTGCGTCGGCACCAACCACTTGGCCACGCGGCGGCGTTTGGCGTAGTCGTAGTCGAAGTGGTAGTCGCGGTTCCTTACCAGCGAGGTGTCGAGTAGCGGGGCCTCTTCGGCCTGCTTCATTACCGGGGCCAGGCTGGCGTCGGCGGGGTAGGTGAAGGTGATCTTGTATTGCACGCCGGCCTTGCGGGCCTGGTCGAGGGTTTTCCAGTCGGTGGCCACCACCTTGAGTTCGAAGATGTACGAGTGCGTGGCCGTGCGGATCATCATGTTGGTGTCCACGTCGACGTTCTTCGGCTTGACGTAGAACACGTTGTTGCGACGCGTGAGGTCCCAGCCCGAGCTGAAGCCCGTGCTGTAGTCGAGGATCTGCTCGTTGGGGCTGAGCTCGATCTGCGTCGTGATGCCCAGACCGGTGCGCACGGTGTAGATGCTGTCGTCCGCGTAGTCGTAGGTGGCGACGGCGGCGTGGCTCGACGTGGTGCCCTCGGCGCGGGACGGTTGTATCGCGCACAGGAAGGCGAGGCCGCCGACGAGGGTGGCGGTGAGGCGATGGGAGCGTTTCATGGGATGCGCGCTCCGTCGGCTTCCGCGTCGGAAGTGTCGGCGATCGCCGGGGGCTTGATCTCTTCCACGACGATTTGCGGGCCGTCGATCACCACGTTGAAGCCTTGCTTGACGTAGATGGCGCTCAACTGCGCCACGGCATCGCGCGCTTCCGAGGTATGGATGCGCGAGGCGGCCTTGGGCAGCGTGAAGTCGGAACGCAGGCGGTACGCCAACGTGGCGCCGGTGTCTTCGGTCCAGCGCGTGAGCGAGGCCTTGAGCGTGCCGTCGGTGGGCGAGGCGTAGTAGGTGTAGGGCAAGGCCAGCGGTACTTCGTTGATCTTCGTGTCGAAGCGGTTCACCGGCTTCCAGAAGCCACCGAAGTCCTTCGGTGAGGGTGTGCCGCAGCCGATCAGGCCGATGCAGAGGAGGGTCGGCACGCCGTATCGGCGTAGGGGGGCATGACGTTTTTTCAAGTTCAACTCGCAACGGCGGGACGCAAGGGGTGGTTACCCTCGAGGTTTCGAGGGCAAGGGATGAAAACCTTGTCGGGACGCGTGGGCGTCTAACGATGACGGGGCGTCATGTGTCCGCGGTTGGAACATCGTGGCGTGGGATCGTCCCTGATTCGTGTGGCATGTATCGCTCCTGGATAGTGCGTTTCAGAACGCTCGTTTGGGGTGTGTTTGTGAGTGTAAGCGCAAACTAATGGTTGCGCTATGCGATCACGGCAAAATCCCGTCGGCACGTCATGTCATTCCGGCGTACGACGTAGAACGCCTTGAGAATTTACGCAATCCGATCGTTTCGCCGTGTTCGCGAATGCCCATGAACGATCGGGCGAACGATGTTGCCAGCGGTGCGTCGCTGACAACATCGTCGTGTGCCGACGTTGTGGACAGGCTGTCCCGTCGAGCCGCGTCAGGGCACGCGTTGTCCGCGGCTGCCTGCTCGCCCTTGGCGTCCGGCGAGCCCTCGACGGCTCACAACTCCGTGCTCCCGCCGTGGGGACCCTGGTTGTCGTCGGGAAGCACGTCGTCACCCAGGGCGGCGGATGCCGTTTTTCGCACGCACTCGAGGATGTGATCCATTTTCCTGCGTGCTTCGTCGATGTCGCCGAAGTCGTTGATCGGGTCGGTGGATCGCTTGGTCCGATGGTTGCCGCTACCGAAGCACACGGCAGGACACAGAGGGTTGAAGGCCGGCGTCGGCTCGGATCGGTCGAGCAGGTAGTCCCACGTGAATGGGGCATGGTTCAAGGTGCCCGGCGCGTCGAGCGAATGCTCGGATTCGTACTCCGCGACGCGTTGCGGCACATGATCGCGTCCCTGGCTGACGTACTCGGCGGCATCGATGATGTCGTCGGCTGGAATGGCGACGGGCGTCACCCATTCGCTTTCCGACATGTAGCGCCATGCCGCCATTTCGTAGGCCAGGTCGTTGGTCTGCCGCCTTGCATAGATCAGGCTCTGCACGGCGTTGTAGAAGTGTTCGGTGGCCCGGATACGGTAGACGTAGAACCGCGCGCCCACGGGCTGGTTTTCGCTGCCCCAGTTCACGGCGAACGTTTCGTTGGACGATACCGCGATGAAGCCGGTGGTTCGCACGCCGGGCTGGCAGGTCTCACCGATCACGTGCTGGAAGATGCTCAGGCGGTTGCCACCGGGCGTGAATCCATCGCGGAAGATTTCTTCCGGTGGACGAGTGTCCATCCGATAGAAGAACGAAGCATGGGATGCCACGGGAGCGAAGAGGAAAAACAGGAGAACGAGGAGTTGTCTCACGGTGCCGTCCTTGGGTTGGCGTTGAATGGCCCGCGACGCATCGAGGGGCTCATGGATGGGTATGGCGCTTTACAACTCGGTCGTCGGCCGTCGGGTGGCCGGGTGTTCCGGGGGTGGATCGTCGAGGTCCAGGACAGCGGAAGCCGTCCGCGCCACGCACTCCAGCATGTGGCGGGCTTTGACACGGGCCTCGTCCATGCCCTCCGTGCCGTCGATCCATTCGATCACGGAGCGCCGGGTGCGTCGGCTGCCGGTACCGAAGCAGACGGAGGGGCATAGGGGGTTGAACGCGGGAGGCGCTCGTGTCGCGTCGAGCGAGTAGTTCCAGGTGAACGGCGCATGGTTTATCGATCCCGGCGTATCGCGTGCGCCGGCCGGGATGAAGACCCCCACGCGGCCAGGCGGCTCGTTGCGACCGCGGCTGACGTATTCGGCGGCGCCGACGATGTCCTCGGCCGGGATGCCGATCGGGGTCACCCATTCGCTTTCCGTCATGAAAACCCATCCGGCGAGCTCGTAGACCGAGTCGTCGGTCTGGCGGCTTGCATGGAACAGGCTCTGCGCGGCGTTGTAGAAAAACTCGCTGGCGCGGATGCGATACACGTAGAACCGCGTGCCGACGGGTTGGGTTTCGCGGCCCCAGTTCACGGCGAAGGTCTCGTTGGCGGACACGGCCACGAAACCGGAGGTCTGGCTTCCGGGCTGGCAGGTTTGGCCTACCACGTGCTGGAAGAGGCTGGAATCGTTCCCGCTGGGCGCGAAGCCGTGCTGGAACACCTCCTCCGGAGGCCGGGTGTCCATCCGGTAGAAGAACGTGGCGTGGGATGCGGTGGATACGAAGACGAGAAGCGTAAGAGCGATAGCGCGTCTCACGCATGCCGTGCCTGGGCTTGCCATGGAGGTCCTTTTCCGATCATGAGGCGGGCGCCATGTTGAACAACCCGTGCCCGGTCGGAAATCGCTTCGAGCCCGTTTTTACGAAGGTTGGATACTCTTGTGACGGTAGGTGATGTGCCGTTGCGGGCGATGCCCGCGATGTGAGAGCAGTCGCCTCATCGGAAGAGGAGGTGTTCTTGCCTCGCCTCACTACGCGCATTGAACAAGGCTGCATCCATTCATTTGCTGCGACGTGATTGGGGGTTAATCTTATAGGCTTGAATTCGTTGGCATTTTGCTCGATGAATCGATTCATGCGCTAATTCAGACCCACTTCCCGGACGCTGCATCCGGGGCCCTGATGCTTCCTCTTCGATTTTTGAGATAATTCTCCTTATCGGTTGCCGAGGCGTCGGCGTATCGACTTTTTGCCGCTACATGGCCAGGTGGGGAACATGGATATCGAAGGGCTGCAGGTCACCCTGCGGGAGTTCGCCGAGGCGAGGGCGTGGGATTCATTTCACAATCCCAAAAATCTAGCGATGGCGCTTTCCGTCGAGGCCGGCGAACTCGTCGAGATATTCCAGTGGTTGACTGACGACGAAGCCGCGGTCGTTTCCGGGAATGAGGCTCTCAAGCATCGTGTGTCGGAAGAGCTCGCCGACGTGATGCTTTATCTGGTTCGCCTGGCGGACAAGACGAACATCGACCTTGAATTGGCCGTTAGGCAGAAGCTGGTCAAGAACGCGGAGAAATATCCCGTTGACCGCGTGTACGGATCCGCCAAGAAATACACAGAGTACTGAGGCGGGGCATGACTGTCTTCATTGTCCCTGCCGTCAATCCCGCAGCACAAAAGAACTACTCCAAGACCCTCACTTCGCCGATTGGCGTCGAGCGCAGGCGCAAATTGCCCATGGGCATCCACATGCCGGATGGAGACATCCACGCTTGGGGTTTCCCACGCAACGGACGCGGCGTCCAGTTGCAAAATGTCATGAAGCCGGGGGACATCTGCCTCTTCTATACGGCCAGCGACAAAAAGAAGGGGTACGGATGGGCAGCAAAGGTGATATCCGTGGTCGGCGAAACGCATGCCGCCGAGGTCTCGAATGCCCTTTGGGACAGTGCCGACTTCCTTCCTTACTTCTTGGCGAAGCCGATTCGAATCTTCGCAACCACCGCGATGATGGCCGCTAGCCTCAACCCAGGCGGTACCTACATGGCGATCCGCCCACAAGGTGCCTTGAGGCTCTCAAACGCTGCTCGGGCAGCTCATGCCATGAAGACTTATGGGGGCTTCGACGAGTGGGCGATCGCGTTTGTCGAAAAGCACGCCGACGGTGTCTGGGACACGAAGGCAATGGACGAATACTTCATCCCGCTGCCGCCCGCTGCGGTTGAGAAACGAATGGAGGTGTCGGCATCTCTCTTCAAGCCTGTGAAGACGCGCTTGCGAGACGTGACACCGACGCCGGCTGTCAGCGAGCGCCGCTTGTCACGTCGTGCCAAGGAAATCGGCGATGCGGGGGAGGAGGCGGTGGTCGCCCATCTGCGAGCGACGTTGCCCGAAGCGCAACGTCGGACGATTTCGTGGCTGGCGAAGGAGGGGATTACTCCGGGATGGGACATCGAATATGAGGGCGAAGACGGAGTCAGGATCCGTGTCGAAGTGAAGTCGACGACCGGGAACACCTTCAGCTCGTTCGAGATCACCTCCAACGAATGGCGTGCCGCGGAAGAACATCGAGCGCGGTATCACCTCTACCTCGTGGCGAACTGCCTGTCGCTCGAGCATCGTTTGCTGCAGGTCGTACCCGACCCGTACGCGGTATATGCGGGGATGCTTACGCCTTCGGTTTATCGGGTGGGTGGGTAGGCTCATGACGCCGTTCGAGGGCCGTGTCGCGCGGAAGTCGACACGGCGGTGCGCTCCGCACCCCGAACCTATCGTTACTTACGGGTCGACGAAACCATCGGCTTTCCTTCGACCAGCGCGAACCGGAACCCGTAATCGAGGCTGAAAGGCGCGTTCCTGCGTTTCTGCGTGATGTTGCCGCGGCCGTCGTCCCATTCTTCCACCACGGTCATCGGCGTATACGACCAGCGCATCACGGCGTCGCGGCAGGCGGCGAAGAACGCGGAATGGTTCGGATCGTTGGAGGTATCCAGATCCCTCACCTCGGTGACCCGCCCTTGCTCGTCGACGATGGCCTTGATGCGGACGGTCGTTTCGGGGAGTTGCAGGGCGACCAGTGACGCGGGATAGGCGGGTGCGTCGTGGTCGACCGGCTGCGCGCCGAAAGCCTGTTCGTCGCGCTTGAGCTTGTATTGGTTGTCGGCGAAGGCCGGCAATTCCTTGTAGCTGACCGTGCCGGCGCGGTCGGGGTCGGCCGGCTTGTTCGCCGGCTTGGTCGGCGCGTGGCAGGCGGTCAGTGCCAGGGCGGTGCAGAGCAGTGCTATCGATCGATGCATGTGGCCATCCGTGCGTTCGTTTCCCCCTGCGGAACGGTAAGGCAAGTGGGGGCTGGTTTCCAGCTCAGCCCAACGGGCGCACGCGGAACGATCGTCCCTTGATCTTCCCCTCGCGCAAGCGCGCCAATGCCTTGCCCGCGAGATCGCGGCGAATGGCCACGTAGGCGCGCGTGGCGAAGACGTCGATCTTGCCCACCTCGTCGGCCTTCAGCCCCGCGTCGCCGGTGAGCGCGCCGAGGATGTCGCCGGGACGGAGTTTGTCCTTGCGGCCGGCATCGATCACGATCGTCTTGTTGGGAGCCAGGTTGAGCACCTTGCGGCCGTCGCCGGCCTTGGCCGGGTAGCGTGCCATGGGCGCGCCCATGCGCTCCTCGATGGCGCGGAGGCGGTTGAGTTCGCGCGAACCGGCCAGGGTGATGGCCAGGCCGCTGGCACCGGCACGGCCGGTGCGGCCGCTGCGGTGGGTGTGCGTGTCGGGGTCGTGCGCCACGTCGTAGCTCACCACCAGCGGCAGGCCGGCGATGTCGAGGCCGCGGGCGGCCACGTCGGTGGCCACCAGTACGTTGCAACTGCGGTTGGCGAAACGCACCAGGGCCTCGTCGCGGTCGCGCTGTTCGAGGTCGCCATGCAGCGCGAGGGCGGAGAAGCCGAGGCGGTCGAGTTCGGCGGCGAGGTCGTCCACGTCCTTGCGCATGTTGCAGAACACCAGCGTGGACTCGGGCTTTTCGTGGGTGAGGATGCGCGCGAGCACGGCGGTCTTCGCCGGCGGTTCCACTTCCACCACGCGCTGTTCGATGGTGGCTTCGGTGTGCGGCTCCTCGATGGTCACGACCACCGGATCGTTCTGCATGCGTCCGCTCACGGCACGGATTTCCTCCGGGTACGTGGCCGAGAACAGCAGCGTCTGGTGGTGCTTCGAAATCCGCTTGACGATGTCGTCGATGGCTTCGCCGAAGCCCATGTCGAGCATGCGGTCGGCTTCGTCGAGCACGAAGGTGGCGATGCCGCCGCCGTGCAGGCTGCCGCGCTTCAGGTGCTCCTGCACGCGACCGGGCGTGCCCACCACGATGTGCGGATCGTGTTCCAGCGAGGCGAGCTGCGGACCCAACGGCATGCCGCCGCACAGCGTGAGCAGCTTCACGTTGGGGATGTTGGTGGCCAGGCGGCGGATCGACTTCGCCACCTGGTCGGCCAGCTCGCGGGTGGGGCAGAGCACGAGCGCCTGCAGGCGGATCACGTCGGGATCGAGGCGCTGCAGCAGCCCCAGGCCGAAGGCGGCGGTCTTGCCGCTGCCCGTGCGAGCCTCGGCCATCACGTCGCGACCGGCGAGGATCGGCGGCAGGCTTTCGGCCTGCACGGGCGTCATGGACGCGTAGCCGAGGGATTCCACGGCGGCGAGCAAGGCGGGGGAGAGGGCGAGCTGGTCGAAGGCGTTCATGCCACATGATCGCACGAACCTCCGTCGATGCCTGTCGTAGACGTTTTTCGCCGGCTTAGCGGCTACCATCGCGGGGCGCCGCCGTCGCGGCATCTTTCGGCAGGGGAAAATCCATGAATCGCACATACCGTCTGGTATGGAACCGCGCGCTGCGCGTCGTCCAGGTCGCTTCGGAGCTTTCGTCGTCGCCCGCATCGCCGTCGCCGGGCGGCCGCTCGTCCGCGTCGCGCCTGAGCCCGTTCGGTCTCGCCCTGGCGGCCTGCGGCATGCTGGTGATGGCCTCGCCTAGCTGGGCGCAGGTCTGTGCCCAGTGCGGTGCCGCCGGCGGTGCCGCCACCAGCGATCGTGCGGCGAGCGGCGGCCAGGGCAACGGCCAGGGTGGCGCGGCGCAGAACATCACCGGCACGCACGTCGAGATCGCGGGCGGATCGTCGTCGGGCGGCATCGGCGGCAGCGGTGCGACGGGCATCGATGTCAGCGGCTCGACCGGGCCGTCCGGTGGCGCGGGAGGAGGGACGGGGACGTCCATCAATGGCGTCCTCACCGGCGGCCAGGGGGCGGACGGGGCGTTCGATATCCACGTGCCGAGCGGCGGTGGCGGCGGAGGCGCCGGCATCTACAGCGTGGGCAGTCCGTTCAACACGGGAGTGGGAACCGTCGTGTTCGGTGGCGCCGGCGGCGCGGGCGGTGTCCCGGATGCGGCGGCGGGCGGTGCCGGTGGCGGCGGCGGCGGTGCGTCGGTGATCCTCGCCGCCGGGGGGAATGGCGGCGTGACGGTGGGTGCTTCGTCGAGCTTGATCGGTGGCGCGGGTGGGCATGGCGGCCAAGCCGCAGCTACCGCCCCAACCTTTGGCGGCGGCGGTGGCGGCGGCGGTGACGGCGTGCTGATTCTCGGCATCAACGCGAGCGTGAACGTCTCGGACACTACGAGCCTCATCCGTGGCGGTGCGGGAGGCGCGGGCGGCGTGGGTATCGGAGCCGGTAGCGGCCTGGACGGAAACTCGGGTGCGGGCATCCGTGCCCTGGGCACGGGTCTGTCGGTTTTGAACTTCGGTACGATCCAGGGCGGCGACGCCACGGGCTCGGGTCAGGCGGGGGCGGCGATCGTCACGCAGTCCAACGCGGTCATCACCAACGGCGGAACGCTCTCCGGCGGTAGCGTCAACGGCGACTACGCCTCGTCGGTCGTCTTCAACGGCGGTGGCGGCGTCATCACCCTAGCCAACGATTCCGTCGTGAACGGTGCGGTCGAACTCGCACCGGGCGCCACGGCCACGATCGTTCCCGCGGTGTCGTCGGCGATCTATGGCGCGAAGCTCGATGGCGGCGGCGCGTCGCTATCGCTCAACCTGGCCCAGGCGCTCGACATGGGCCGGGCGATCACCGGCACCGGCAATGTGACCAGCAGCGGAACAGGCGACCTGTACCTGCGCGGCCTGGACCTCGACGGCAACGCCAATTTCAACGCCTCGGGTGAGGTGCTCGCCATGACCGGCCCGATGCAGACCACCGGCTCGCAACACTACGCCGCACCGGTACTCGTCGCCGGGGACACGAACTTCATCAGCGGCGCGTCGTCGGTGACTTTCGATGGCACGCTCGACACCACGGGCGGATCGCACAGCATCACGGTGAATGCGCCCGTAGGTGCCGTCACCTTCCACAACATGATCGGACCGGGCAGCCTGCCGTCGTTGACGGTAGCGGCGGACTCGCTCGCCATCGGCGCCGTCAACGCGAGCGCGCTCACGCTGGCCATCACCGGTGACATCACCCAGGCCTCCGCCTTCTCGGTGACGGGAACGAGTCGCTTCATCAGCGGTGGCGACGTCATCCTGACCAGCGCCGGCAATGCCTTTGGCGGCGCCGTGAATCTCCAGGGGCGCAATGTAGCGGTCGCCACGTCCGGCAACCTCGCGGTCGACGCGATCGATGTCGGGGGCGCCGGCAACGTCGCGTTGTCCTCCGCCGGCACGCTCACGTTCGCGTCGCCCGTGTCGACGACGGGTGACATCGCGCTGTCGGGACGACTGACCTCGGCGCAACTGAGCGGCCACGACGTCACTCTCAACGCCATCGGGGGCTTTACCCTCAACGACGACGTCGCGGCGAGTGGCCTTCTTTCGCTCGGCTCGACGGCGAACGTCAATCAGGTGGCTGGCGCGATCCAGGCCAACACGCTGACCGCGACGACCGGGGGCAGCCTCACGCTGGGCGGTGCGGGCAACGCGATCGCGACCGTCGGCGACGTCACCGCCACCGATTTCTCCCTGGCCGACAGCGTCCCGGTCACCTTTGCCGGCAACGTGCAGGTGGGCACGTTCGAACTGGCCGCGAGTCAGGGCGCCACGGTGACCGGCTCGATCGTGGCCAACACCGTCGCCACCCTCGGTGCCGGTACGGTACTCAGCATCGGCAACGGCGGCACCAGCGGCTCGCTCACCGCCGACCTCATCGACCACGGCACGCTCGTCTTCAACCGCGCCGACACGGCGAGCTTCACCGAGGCCCTGGCCGGCGACGGCAGCCTCGTGAAACAGGGCGCGGGCAAGCTGCTGTTCGACGGCGACGGCTCGCCGTTCCAGGGGCAGACGCACGTCGAGGCGGGTGAACTCGTGGTGGGCAGCAGTGCCGGCAGCAACGCGAAGCTGGCGGGCCCGGTCGACGTGGCCGCGGGTGCTTCGCTCGGCGGCCATGGCCGCATCCTCGGCAACGTCAGCCTCGACACCGGGGCGACGCTGTCGCCGGGCAATTCCATCGGCACGCTATCGATCACCGGTAACCTCGCGCTGGCGCAGGGCACCTCGATGACTGCCGAACTCGGCGCGTCCGGTGTCGGCGACAGCGTGGCCGTGGACGGCGATCTCTTCATCAACGGCACCACGGTCGACGTGGTCGACGCGGGCGGCATGGGGCCGGGCGTCTACAACCTCTTCTCGTATACCGGCGCACTCAGCGTCGCCAACGGAGGCCTCGTCTTCGGCAGCACGCCGGCGGGACATACCCTGCAACTGGTGACGCTGACCGGCGACAAGCGCATCAACATCGTGGACGCGACGAACGTCGCGCTGAACTACTGGAACGCGAACGGCGCAGCCGGTCCCACGCAGATGGGCGGCGGCAGCGGCACGTGGACCACGACGTCGCCGGTATGGACCGACGCGCAGGGCAGCATCACCGCCGCGATGAGCCCGCAGCCCGGATTCGCGGTCTTTGGCGGCGCGCCGGGCACGGTCTTCGTCAATGGCATCGACGGCGCCGTCACGGCGACGGGGATGCAGTTCCTGAGCGACGGTTATCGCGTGATGGGCGACGCGCTCGGACTCGTCGCGTCGGGTGGTCCGGTCATCATACGCGTGGGCAACGGCAACGAGAGCGGCAGCGGCTACGTCGCCACGATCGACGCGACGCTGACCGGCACGCAGGGCTTCACCAAGGCGGATGCCGGTACCCTCGTGCTCAATGGCAACAACCTGTATTCGGGCGACACGGCGATCAGTGGCGGCCACCTCCAGGTAAGCGATGACGCCAACCTCGGCAACACCGCCAACGCCGTGGTGCTGCAAGGCGGCACGCTGCGCGTGACCGGCATCGGTTACGACGCCACGGATCGCGATCTCTCGGTGCTGCTCGACGGCGGCGTCGAGATCTCCGACCCCCGCAACGCCTTCGCCTGGAACGGCAACGTCAGCGGTGTCGGCACCTTGCACAAGCTGGGCGCCGGCACGCTCGTGTTCGATCATGCCAATGCGTTCACCGGTCCGCTGATCGTCGAGTACGGTACCTTGCGGGTGGGCGACAACGGCGCGATCGGTTCGGGTGCGCTCACCGTGCGCGACGGCGCCACGTTCGAAGCGGGCACCGACGGACTGGCCTTCGACAATGCGGTAGCTCTCGGCGGCCACGCCACGGTGGCCGTGAACGGTAACGACACCCTCACGCTCAACGGTGACCTGGCCGATGACACCGTACCGGGTACGCTGGTGAAAACCGGCACCGGCACGCTCGCGCTCACGGCACGTGGCACGTATACGGGCGGCACCGAGGTCGAAGCGGGCACGCTCAGCCTGGCCGACGGCGCTGCGGCGGGTACGGGCGCGGTGGCCCTGGACGACGGCAGCACGCTCGCGCTGGCGCAGCACGGCATGGTCGTCGCCAACGCGCTGACGGTGTCGGGCAGCACCACCGTCGATGTGGACGACGAGGCGACGCTCACGGGCGACATCGCCGATGGCGCGTCGGACGGAAGCCTCGTCAAGATGGGCGCCGGGATGCTCACGCTGACCGGCAACGCCGCGTACTCGGGTGTCACGACGATCGCCGACGGCACGCTGCGCGTGGGCGACGGCGGCACGCGCGGTACCTTGCCGTCCACCATCGTCAACCATGGCGAGCTGGTGCTGGACCGTTCCGACGATGTGGGCTACGCGGGTTCGATGTCCGGCGACGGTGCCTTCCGCAAGCTCGGTGCCGGCGTGCTCCATCTCACCGGCGACAGCGCGGCGTTCACCGGTGCATCGTCCATCGAAGGCGGCACCCTCCAGCTCGACGGAACGCTCGGCGGCAGCCTGGCGTTGGCCGAGGGCTCCGTGCTTACCGGTACCGGCGCGGCCGGTTCGGTCACGTTCGCCGCCGGTGCCGACCTTTCGCCGGGCGGCGCGGGCACCATCGGCGCGCTCGCCTTCCACGGCGATCTCGACATGGCGAGCGGCTCGCGTTACGTGGTGGACGTGAACGACGCGGGGCAGGGCGATCGTGTCACCGTGGACGGTCGGGCGCATCTGGGCGGCGGTTCGGTGGTGAGCCTCGGCACGGGCGGAAACTGGCGCGCGAACACGACGTACACCATCCTGTCCGCCGCGGGCGGCGTGGACGGCCGTTTCGCGGACGTGTCCAACGACCTGGCCTTCCTCGATCCGTCGCTGGGCTATACGGCCAACACGGTGGACCTGACGTTGAGCCGCAACGACACGACGTTCCCCGACGTGGCGACGACGCGCAACCAGCGCGCGACCGCGGCGGGCGTGGAGTCGCTGGGCGAGGGCGTGCCGGTGTATGACGCGATCCTGGTCATGGACGCCCCCGGTGCGCGACGTGCGTTCGACGCCTTCTCGGGCGAGATCCACGCCAACCTGCGCGGTGCCATCGCCGATGACGACCGCTACCAGCGCGATGCCATCCGGCAGCACCTGCTGGCGCGCGAGGATGCCGGCGCATGGGCATCGGCCTGGGGCCATTGGGGTGACCACGACGGCGATGGCAATGCGTCCCGGCTGCGCGCGAACGGCAGCGGTGTGATGGTGGGCGCGGACACGGCCGTCGGTGGCGATACGCGGATCGGCATCGCCCTGGGCGCGGGCCACGTGTCGGCATCCGCAGGTCGGGACGATGCGCAGGGCGACACGCGCACCGCGGCGATCTATGGCGGCGGCGAGTACGGCAACGTGTCGTTGCAGGCCGGTGCGTTGTACAGCCATCGCGATATCGATACGCATCGCACGGTGGATGTCGACACGATCACGGGCCGTCTCGACGGCAGCCAGCGGGCGCGCTCCGCGCAGGCGTACGTCGAAGGGGCCTATGTCTTCCGCTTCGAGCGCGGCTCGGTCGACCCGTTCCTCAACGTGGCTCGCCAGCAGTTGCGCACGAATGCCCTGCACGAGCATGGCAACGCCGCGGCGCTGGACGTGATGGGGGAGAAGAGCGCGCAGACGTTCGCCACCGTGGGCGTTCGCGGAGGCTGGGATCTTTCCGCCCGGGGCGACGTCGGCCTCTTCGGCAGTCTGGGTTGGCAACACGCGTGGGGTGATACGAACACCCTGAGTCGCCAGCGTTTCGCCGCAGGCGGCGATGCCTTCACGGTGGCCGGCACGCCGATCGCCGACGACGCGGGCGTGGCGACGTTCGGGTTGCGTTTCAGGCCGTGGGCGTCGGTGACGGTGGATGCCGCGTATGCGGGGCAATTCGCGTCGCATGCGAAGGATCAGTCGGCACGGCTGAGCGTGGCCTGGGTCTTCTAAGCCTCGCTCCGTTGCGTTCGCGGACAGGGTCCGCTCCCACCCTTCGGTAGCGACCGTCCTACCGAAGGGGTGGGAGCGGCCCCTGTCCGCGAACGCGACGAAGCGATCGCTTCAAGGCACCCCCGCCTTCCGACAGCGACCTTCCTACCGAAGGGGTGGGAGCGGACCCTGTCCGCGAATGCGACGAAGCGATCGCTTCAAGGCAACTCGGGCGTCGTCCGTTCGAGGATCTTCATGGCCTCGGCGTTCTGCCGGGTCCACTCGGCAAGCGCCCGTTTGGACATCGGTGCGCCATGCACCACCGCCGGGTGCCCGTCGACCGTGCTGACGACCTCGGTCACCGGTCGGGGCGCGTGCACTGCCGACGGTGTCACCGCTTCGGTGGCGCGCGCGTGCAACGCCATCGTCCGCGCGTGCTGGATCTCCTGGATGTAGAAGACATAGAGCATCGCCAACGCCACGCCCATCACGCCCACCGCGGCGATCGCGGCGGCGATGTGGGAGCGCGGGCTCAGGCCGGTCTTGGACGGACCTGGAAGGGAAGAGGTTGCCCACGTGGGCAGCGGCGGCAGCTCGGGCGCCGGTTCGGCGACGGGCCCCAGCATGGCCCGCACGCCGCGTCCGTCGATGAGGCGGATATGGCGGAACTTCGCGGCGGCATCGATGGCCGCCTTGGTGAACTCGCCCGAGGTGATCACGATGGCGCCGGTCGCCGCCGCGGTATGCATCACGCCGATCAGTTCATGCACGGCGTTGTGCGGCACCTGGAACGCGGTCCAGTGCTTGCACTGCACGAGGATGGTCTCCAGGTCGCGATACAGCAGCAGGTCGATGCCGCCGTCGGTGCGATGGCCGCCCTCGCCGGTGCCGCGATGTTCCACGCGATAGCCCAGCTGACGGAAGTGGTCGGCGATGAGCCGCTCGAACGCCTGCCACGATACCCGGGTCAGTGCGTCTTCATAGCGATGGCGAACGGGTTTGAAGCCGCTCATCGCGGCGATTCCCAGGTGCAGAACGACATGCGGCGCCCATGAGCGCCCAATACGACTTCCATGGCTTCCCCTGTCGCGATCCGGGTCCGGGCCGGATGCATCGCCGGACTATAACGGGTTTTTCGTAAGCTTCCGCTAGGAAAAAGTCGGCTGGCCGATTATGTGCATCGTTGGGTCTCATAATGGACGGAACCCTTCGGCACTGGGACATGGAATGAAACGTAAGCACCTATGGTGGATCGCCTTGGTCTTGCCGGGCATGGCCACGGCGGCGGGATTCGATTGCGGCAAGGCGTCTACCGCCGGGGAAAAAGCGGTTTGCGCATCGAAAGACCTCTCGGCCCTGGACGGCAAATTGTCCGATGCGTTTCGTGATGTGCTGAAGACCCATCCCGAGCTCGCCGACGACCTGCGCCTCGACCAGCGTCACTGGCTGGCGACGCGCGACGACACGGCATGGACGTTCTCGTCGGGCACGGTCGGCGACACCCTGCCCCAGGTGCTCGCCGACCTGTATCGCCACCGTATCGAGGTGCTGCAAGGCATCGACCGCAAGCCACCTCCTCCGCTGGATACGTTGAAGGCCGGCGTGGCGAAACTGCCCGCGGGGCCGGACGACGTCCTCGATGCCCTGGCCAGGGAGGGTGTGCTCACCCTCGCCACCGATCGCCGCATCGACGATCCGAAGCGGCTTCCTTTCGAGCCCGATGCCGCCTTGCGCAAGGCGCTCGATGACGCGGGCGATCGCCTGGTGGATCGCGTGTTGCCCGGTTCCCCGGTGAGTTCGGTGTACTTGATCGGAGGAACGGCGTCGTGTTACGTCGAAGCGCCCTACCGTCTCGACGGCAAGCGCGCCGTCGCCATCGCCATGCCGCCGGTGTGGGGTGACGGCGATTGCATGCTTCGGCACGCGTTGGCCCGCGTCGGTCGCGACGTGGCCGCATTGCGCATGGAGGCCTCCGATGCCGACGAGGTGACGCTGGACGCCAGCCGCTGGGACGGACAGCGGTTTGCGCCCGGCCAGACGTTGTCGCTGCGCTTCGATCATGCGTTGTCGCTGGAAGGGTCGGCGTGCACGCCGGCCCAGTCGCCTTGCGACGACTTCGCCACGCAGGCGATGTCATGGGTGGCGCGCTACGACCTCCGTCCGCAGGCAGGCACGATCGACCGCCTGCCGAAGGGCGCCGACAAGGCGGCCTATGAGGCGGCGGTGGCGGTGGCACGCGCCAGGGGAGGGCTGCTGGACGGCAAGAACGACGCCGGTTTCGCGGTGCTGCCGGACTTCGGCGGCCGGGTGGCCTCGGGCAGGATGACCGGCTACGACAGCGAAGCCACCCCGTTTCCGCTGGTGTTTCGCGGTGAGACGCTGATGGGCCTCATCGGTCATGGCCACGTCGGCTGGCGTACCAACGGCGACTGGCTGGTGTCGGCGTGGCGCCTGAAGAACGGTACGCTGGAGCCGGTGGCCTCGGCCTACGTCGAGGTCAAGCGCGGGCGCCTGCTGTTCTCGTCCGTCGTACCTCCGGGCCCGCGTGCGGAACATTGAGGAGCCGACGATGCAGACCTTTTCCACCGGCATGTCGAACACCACCCGCTGGACCGGCATGCTGGCCCTGCTGGTCTGCATCGTCGCGATCGTGGTGATGGCGGGACGCGTGACCGACACCGTCGCCGTACCGTTGGCGGGATTGCTGTTGGTGATCCTGTCCATCACCTTCGCGCTGTCGCCGCTGCGTTACGAGATCCACGGGCATGAGCTGGTGGTGCGTCGGCAGGTGGGGCGCACCACGGCCGACCTGCGCGGGGCGAGCGTGTCGCGTGACGACGGGGCGTTTCGCGGATTGGTTCGCGTGTTCGGCAACGGCGGGTTTTTCGCCTTCCATGGCGTGTTCTATTCGCGGCGCCTGGGCTTCGTGCGGGTGTACGCGCGCAACCGCGATCACGGGGTGGTGGTGACGTTGCGCAACGGGAAGACGTGGGTGTTGTCGCCGGACGAGCCCGATCGGATGGTGGCTGCCATGCGTGCGGCTGCCGCTTCGTAGGATTCGCCGACACGGTCGGCTCCCACCCCTCCGGTAGGCAGGCCGCGGCATGCTTGCTACCGAAGGGGTGGGAGCCGATCGTATCGGCGAATCAAGGCTTGCGACGACGCAGGGCGTAGCCGATGCCCAGGATCGCGAACCACGCCGGGCTGGCGATCAGCGCCTGCCGCGTATCCGCCTGCAACGACAGCAACACCAGCACGAAGGCGAAGAAGGCCAGGCATACCCAGCACATGACCACGCCGCCGGGCATGCGGTAACGCGAGGCCGCGTGCAGCTCGGGACGCTTCTTCCGGTAGGCGATGTAGGCGCACAGGATCAGCGACCACACGAACATGAAGAGGATGGCCGACAACGTGGTCACCAGCGTGAACGCGGTGACCAGGTTCGGGATCAGGTACACGAGCATCGCGCCGCCGAGCAGGCACAGGCAGGAGAAGAACAGGCCGTTGGAGGGTACCGCCGCACGCGACAACCGCTTGAACGCGGCCGGCGCGTGGTCCTCCTCGGCCAGTCCATACATCATGCGGCTGGTGGAAAAGATGCCGCTGTTGGCCGACGAGGTGGCCGAGGTGAGCACCACGAAGTTGATGAGGCTCGCCGCGGCAGGGATGCCGGCCAGCACGAACAGCTCCACGAAGGGGCTCTTGCCGGGCATCACCTGGCGCCACGGCGTCACCGACATGATCACGATCAGCGAGAACACGTAGAACAGGATGATGCGCACGGGGATCGAGTTGATCGCCTTGGGCAGGTTGCGTTCGGGGTCGGCGGTTTCCGCCGCCGTGGTGCCCACCAGTTCGATGCCCACGAAGGCGAACACGGCGATCTGGAAACCGGCGAAGAAGCCGCCCATGCCCATCGGGAAGAACCCGCCGTCGCTCCACAGGTTGGCCAGCGAGGCCACGTGTCCGTCGGGCGAGCGGAAGTGCCAGGCGATCATGCCGAAGCCGGTGACGATGAGCGCGCAGATCGCCACGATCTTGATCAGCGCGAACCAGAATTCCAGCTCGCCGAACAGCCGCACCGTGGTGAGGTTGAGGGTGAGCAGCAGGCCCACGCAGAGCAGGGCGGGAATCCACGGCGCGAGCCCCGGGAACCAGAACTGGGCATACGACGCGATCGCGATCACGTCGGCGATGGCGGTGATGATCCAGCAGAACCAGTACGTCCAGCCGCAGAAGAAACCGGCCCAGGGGCCGAGCAGGTCGGTGGAGAAATCGATGAACGACTTGTACTGGAGGTTGGAGAGCAGCAGCTCGCCCATCGCGCGCATCACGAAGAACAGCATGACGCCGATGATGAGGTACACCAGCAGGATGGACGGCCCGGCCAGGCTGATCGTCTTGCCCGATCCCATGAACAGGCCGGTGCCGATCGCGCCGCCGATGGCGATGAGCTGGAGATGGCGGTTGGAGAGGCTGCGCCGGAGGTGTTCGGCGGATTCCTGCGGGTGGGACATGGGCGGGCGCTTCCGTGGGACGTCGAAGCGGTGACCATACGGGGGGTGCACGGCTCCGGCAAGGGACGAACCGTGCGTGGCTTGCTAGGGTAAGCCCCTGGGGCCATGAGGCACGGGGGGAGACACCATGATCGATGCCGTGAGGGAATCGCTGATCCGGGCTTACGTCGAGGCTTATAACCGCTTCGACGTCGAGGGCATGCTCGCGACGCTGGCCGACGGGGTGCGTTTCGAACACCACGCCGGGGGAGAGCTGGCGGTCGCGACCGACGGCAAGGCCGACTTCGAAAAACTGGCGCGGGTGGGGGCGGCGATGTTCGCCTCGCGCAGGCAGACCCTCGTGTCGCTGGAGGAACGGGAGGGCCGGGTCGTCGCCACCGTCGATTTCCATGGGGAGGTCGCCGAGGACATCCCCGACGGGCCGCGCGCCGGAACGGTCATAGAGATGCGGGGGACGTCGGAGTTCGGGTTCGACGGCGGGGCGATCGCCCGGGTGATCGACCGGGCATGACGCTCCGTAGGCCTTCGGTAGCGGATCTTCCTACCGAAGGGTGGGAGCGGACCCTGTCCGCGATGCCTGCGGAGCGAAGACCCTCAAAGCAACGCGTCGAGCGCCACCCTCAGGCTCTTGCGGTCGTACGGCTTCGGCAGGTACCTCATGTTGCCGCCCAGCCAGGTGTGTTGCGCTGCCGCCTCGCCGGACGTGACCAGCACCGGCATGTCTTTGCCGTATCGCTCGGCCAGCTCGCGACCGTCGCTTTCGCCCTTCATCCGCATGTCGGTGAACAGCAGGTCCGGCGCGTCGTTTTCCGCCAGCCACTTCTCCGCCTCCTCCCGGCTCGCCGCCGCATGCACCACGTAACCCAGGTCTTCCAGGGTCCAGGTGGTGACGTCGCGAATCATGGGTTCGTCTTCGACGAGAAGGATGGTGCGTTGGGTAGCCATGGTGGTCCGGGACGAGGGTGCGGCGAGGCTATTAAAAGCCGGCGCGTGAAGGCGGCGTCAATGCGTACACATGCCGTGGCGGTATTCCATTGCGCCACGACTGCCCGCATCATAACCATTTTTCGGGGGACGCCCATGTCAGAGCTGAGCCATCGCACCATCGACACCGTTCGTAACAACGAGGCCCAGCTCCTGGACCGGTGGTCTGCCAACCTGGAGTCGAGCGGCGCCTCGCGCGACTCGCGCATCGGCAGCGCGGAGCTCGAATCGCAGACGCGCGAGTTCCTCCGCCTGTTCGTGGCCGGGTCCGCCACCGGCGATGCCTCGTCGCTGGCGAGCAACGAATGGAGCGAAGCGCGAACCTTCCTCGAGAAGCTTTCCCGCAGCCGCGCGATGCAGGGCTTCGACTCGCATCACACGGCCAACTTCATCTTCTCGCTGAAGCGGCCGATGTTCGACCTGCTGCAAAAGGAGTATGCCGGCGACGCGGCCGAACTGGCCTCGCAGCTGTGGGCCGTCTCCGAACTGCTCGATGCGCTGGGCCTGCACACCATCCGGGCCTTCCAGAAGTCGCGCGAGGAAGTCATCGCCCGCCAGCAGGAAGAATTGCTCGAACTCTCCACCCCGGTGGTGAAGCTGTGGGACGGCGTGCTTGCGTTGCCGATGATCGGCACGCTGGATTCCCAGCGTACGCAGGTGGTGATGGAGTCGCTGCTCCAGCGCATCGTCGAAACCGGTTCGGAAATCGCCATCATCGACATCACCGGCGTTCCCACCGTGGATACGCTGGTGGCGCAGCACCTGCTGAAGACGGTCACGGCCATCCGCCTGATGGGTGCCGACGCCATCATCAGCGGCGTGCGTCCGCAGATCGCGCAGACGATCGTGCATCTCGGGCTCGACCTGCAGGGCATCGTGACCAAGGCCAACCTCGCCGACGCGCTCGCGCTGGCGTTGAAGCGGTCGGGATTCACGGTGGGCAGGGCGAGCTGACGCCGTGGACCGCATCCCCATCCTGCGCATGGGCGAGTTCCTGCTCGTCACCATCCAGGTCGACATGCACGATCAGCTCGCGCTGACCCTGCAGGACGACCTCGCCGAAAAGATCACCCAGACCGGCGCGCGGGGCGTGCTGATCGACATTTCCGCGCTGGATATCGTGGACTCCTTCATCGGCCGCATGATCGCCACGATCTCGGGCCTGTCGAGGATCATGGACGCGCAGACGATGGTGGTCGGCATGCAACCCGCCGTGGCGATCACCCTCGTGGAGCTGGGCCTGACCTTGCCCGGCGTGAGCACCGCGCTCGACGTGGAGCGCGGCATGAAGCTGCTGCGCGAACGCGTGCACGCCGAATGAACGGGCCGGCCAGCGGTACGCATCCCGTCCGCACCGAGCAGGACGTCGTGCTCGCGCGCCAGCAGGTCCGCAAACTCGCGGTCGCATGCGGACTGCGCCTCGTCGACCAGACCAAGCTCGTTACCGCCGCCAGCGAGCTGGCGCGCAACACCGTCATCTACGGCGGTGGCGGCGACATGGACTGGGAGACCCTGGAAGACGGCGCCCGGAAGGGCCTGCGCCTGGTGTTTCGCGACGAAGGCCCGGGCATTTCCGACATGAAGCTGGCGATGACCGACGGCTGGACCTCCGGCGGTGGCCTGGGCCTTGGCCTCACCGGTGCGCGGCGCCTGGTCGACGAATTCTCGCTGGAGAGCGCACCCGGCTCGGGCACCCGCGTGACGATCTGCAAATGGACCTGATCGTCGCCGGCCAGCCGACCCTCATCGTGCCCGTCGAGGACACCACCCAGATCGGCCAGGCGCGACGCTCGGCGACGAAGGCGGCCCTGGAGGCCGGCTTCGACGAGGCCGATACGGGACGCGTGGCGCTGGTCACCACCGAACTGTCGACCAACGTGCTGCGCCATGCGGGGCGCGGCGAAATCCACGTCGCCATCGTGCCCGGGCGGGACACGCAGGGCGTGCAGGTGGTCGCCGTGGACCGTGGCCCGGGCTTCGACTTCGCCGTCTGCCTGACCGACGGCCATTCCACCGCCGGTTCGCGCGGCGAGGGCCTGGGTGCGATCCGGCGCCAGTCGCAGGTGATGGACGCCCATGCCGACCACCGGGGCTCGGTCGTGCTGTCGCGCATGTATCCGCGCGGTACCGCCCAGGCGGACATCCGCTTCGGTGCCACCCAGCAGGCCCTGGCGGGTGAGCCGATCTGCGGCGACGGCTGGGCCATGGCCCTGTCGGACTCCGCCCAGGGTGTGCTGTTGGTGGACGGCCTCGGCCACGGCCCCGCGGCGCACCGGGCCGCGGCCGCGTGCGTGGAGGCCTACGTGGCGGACCATGACGGCGATCCCGTCGAGGTGATGGCCCGGCTCAATGCCGCCATGTCGGGTACGCGGGGCGGCGCGGTCGCGATGGTCCGGCATGCCGGCGGGACCCTGCGTTATTGCGGCGTAGGCAATATCGCCGGCAGCCTGATATCCGCCGACGCCTCGCGCGGCCTTGCCTCGCACCCCGGCATCATGGGCATGGCGACGCGCCGCATGCAGGCCTTCGATTTTCCCGGGGCGACGGGCAAGCTGCTGGTGATGCACAGCGACGGGCTGCAATCGCGCTGGAGCCTGCGCGATTACCCCGGCCTGGCCAACCGCCATCCCGCCGTGGTCACCTCGGTGCTGTATCGTGATTTCGATCGGGGCCGTGACGACGTCACGGTGTTCGCCATCTCGCTGGAGGATCGCGCATGAGCGACAGCGACGCCCTTCGTGCCGAAATCGATGCCCTGCGAGCGGAACTGGACGAAACCAACCAGGGCGTGCTCGCGCTCTACGCCGAACTGGACAACCAGGCCGAGCAGCTGCGCCAGGCGTCGGAGCTGAAGAGCCGCTTCCTGTCGTACATGAGCCATGAGTTCCGCACGCCGCTGGGCTCGATCCTCAGCATGACGCGCCTGCTCACCGACGGCCTGGACGGCCAGCTCAACGTCGAGCAGCACAAACAGGTGGATTTCATCGCCGGCGCCGCGCGCGAGCTGAGCGACATGGTGGACGACCTGCTCGACCTGGCGAAGATCGAGGCGGGGCGCATCACCATCTCGCCGGAATGGTTCGAGCTGATGGACCTGTTCTCCGCGTTGCGCGGCATGTTCCGTCCCATCGTCGAATCGAGCCAGACCGACCTCATCTTCGAGGAGCCCCGGGACATGCCCCGGCTCTATACCGACGACAAGAAACTCGCGCAGATCCTGCGCAACTACATTTCCAATGCGCTGAAATTCACGCCGCGCGGCGAGGTGCGCGTGTCGGCATCGTTGGAAGGCGGCGACCGCGTGCGTTTTTCGGTGAAGGACACCGGCATCGGCATCCCCGCCGAATTGCACGACGTGCTTTTCGACGACTTCACCCAGGTCGACTCGCCGCTGCAGAAACGCGTGCGCGGCACGGGCCTGGGACTTTCGTTGTGCCGCCAGTTCGCGCACCTGCTCGGTGGCGAGGTGGGCATGACCAGCCGCATCGGGAAGGGCTCCACGTTTCACGTGGTGCTGCCCTTGACCCTCGCCGTGGCGGAGGTGGCCGATGCCGGCGAGTAAGCGACTCCTGATCGTCGACGACAACGCCGCCACGCGCTACGCCATGCGCCGCACGATGGAACGCCATGGCTACGAGGTGCTGGAAGCGGGCACCGGGACCGACGGCCTCGCGACGCTTGCCGACAACGACGTCGCCGCGCTGATCCTCGACGTGAACCTGCCGGACATGAGCGGCTTCGACGTGGTGCGCCGCTTGCGCGAGATGCCGCGTACGCAGCTGTTGCCGGTGGTGCACGTATCGGCCGCCTCCATCGATACCGGCGATCTCATCACCGGCCTGGACAACGGTGCCGACGCGTACCTCATCCACCCGGTGGACCCCGACGTGCTGCTGGCGACCATGCGCACGTTGTTGCGCGTGCGCTACACGGAAGACGCGTTACGCGAAGCCGAAGCCCGTTTTCGCGACATCTTCCTCAACATCGCCGCGCCGATCGCCGTGGTCGACGGAGACCTCGCGGTCCGCGAAGCCAACGATGCGTTTCGACGCCTCGTGGGGCAGGCCGGCTGCGACGAGTCGTTGCCCGCCTGTTTCGGCGAGGGTCAGGACGACCTGCTGGCGCGGATGCGCGAGGCGGTGCGCGACCGGCAGCGTTGGCATGGCGTCCTGCCCATGCACACGGTGCAGGGGCCGCGGGAAACCGAATGGCGCGTCACGCCCTACCGCGACGGCGCCGGTCTGGTTTTCGTCGAAGACGTGACCGAACAGCGCCGCCGCGAACGCGACCACCTCCAGCGCATCGATTCCGCCCATACCCAGCTGGCGCTCGCCGAATCGCAGCTGGTGCAAGCGCAGAAGATGGACGCGCTGGGCAAGCTCACCGGCGGCATCGCGCACGATTTCAACAACCTGCTCACCAGCATCATCACCGGCATCGACCTGGTGAACCGGCAGATCGAAAGCGGCCATCCCGAGCGCGTGCAGCGCTTCGTCGACGCGGCGCTGGGTTCGGCCCGCCGTGCGGCGGCGCTCACGCATCGCCTGCTGGCCTTCGCCCGCCAGCAGCCGCTGGATACGCGGCCCACCGACATCAACGAACGCGTGCGCTCGCTCGAAGACATGCTGCGCCGCACGCTGGGCGAGCACATCGAGCTGCACCTGGATCTTTCCGTCGATCCCGCCGTGGCCAGCGTGGACGTCAACCAGCTCGAAAACGCGGTGATCAACCTCGTGATCAACGCGCGCGACGCCATGCCCGACGGCGGTCGCATCGGGGTGAAGACGGCGACCGTGAGCGTCCGCCACGACGACGAGCTGGCCGACGGCGAGTACGTGATGCTGACGGTGTCCGACAACGGCGAGGGTATTCCCTCCGACGTACTGGGCAAGGTGTTCGAGCCGTTCTTCACCACCAAGCCGCTCGGCCAGGGCACGGGTCTGGGCCTGTCGATGATCTACGGCTTCGCGCGGCAGTCCGGCGGCCATGCACGCATCTGCAGCACGCCGGGCGAAGGCACCAGTGTGTCGTTGCTGCTGCCGGCCAGCGAGGCGCCCGTGGTGGACGTCGAAGTGATCAGGGAAACGGTGGAAGGCGGTCGCGGCGAGCGCATCCTCCTCGTGGAAGACACCGACGCGCTACGCATGATGGTCACCGAAGTGCTGCGTGGTGCGGGCTACGACTGTGTCGCCACGTCGGATGCCGACGAGGCCTTGCGCCTCGTACGTGGGGACGAGACGTTACACCTCCTGCTTACCGACATCGGCATGCCCGGCATGAACGGTCGCGAGCTTGCCGAGGTGGCGCGCGCGTGGCGTCCGGCCTTGCCGGTTCTGTTCATGACCGGCTACGCGGAAAATGCCGTGGAACGCTCGCGGTTCCTCGGGCAGGGTATGGACATGATCGTGAAGCCGTTCGAGATCGACATGCTGCTGGGGCGCGTGCGGCGGATGTTGGGATAATCCCCTCGCCAAAACCGGTCATGGCGAGTCGCGCGATTTTCGCGGCACCCCCACGCGATGTCCACTCGCGAAGGCGCACGTTCGGGCATCCCCTCGCCAAGGAGCCCGTGCCATGTCCGACACCCACCAGCCTTCCCGTCGCCGCGTCCTCCAGGGCGCGACCCTCGCCGCCGCGGCCCTCGCCTCGCCGGGCATGGTCTTCGCCGCCGCCACGTCGCAGCCCGGCAAAGGGCTGAGCGACCCGCGTGAGGGCTATCCCAAGCCGCCGTTCGCCGCCCAGAACCAGCCGTGGCCCGGGCTGGCGGGCAAGATGAACCCACGTCCCGACCACGGCGAAACCAGCTACAAGGGCAGTGGCCGGCTCGCCGGGCGCAAGGCGCTGATCACGGGCGGCGATTCGGGCATCGGGCGAGCGGTGGCCATCGCCTATGCGCGCGAGGGTGCCGACGTGGCGATCAGCTACCTGCCCGACGAAGAGCCGGATGCGCGCGAGGTGATCGAGCTGATCCGCAAGGCCGGACGAAAGGCCGTGGCGCTGCCCGGCGACATCCGCGACGAGGCCTGGTGCGGTCAGCTGGTGCAGAAGGCCGTGGAAGCGCTGGGCGGCCTCGACATCCTGGTGAACAACGCCGGCCGTCAGCACAGTTTCGATTCGATCCTCGACATCAGCACCGAATATTTCGACTGGACGGTGAAGACCAACCTGTACGCGATGTTCTGGATCACCAAGGCGGCCATTCCGCACATGCCGCCGGGCTCGGCCATCGTGAACACCGCCTCGGTCAACGCGTACAACCCCTCGGCCAACCTGCTCGACTACGCGATGACCAAGGGCGGCATCATGATCTTCACCAAGGGCCTCGCCAAGCAGATGGCGAAGAAGGGCATCCGCGTGAACGGCGTGGCGCCGGGGCCGTACTGGACGCCGTTGCAGGTGTCGGGCGGGCAGACCGAGGAGAACCTGAAGAAGTTCGGCGCGGACTCGCCGATGGGGCGCCCCGGCCAGCCCGCCGAGATCGCGCCGGTATACGTGCACCTGGCCTCCGTCGAAGCCAGTTACGAGTCGGGACAGATCATCGGGGCGTCGGGCGGCACGGGCGTGCCGTGATCGCGTCTACCCTGCCAAAAAGGCCGATATCCACCTCCGTCCCCAACCCCTATCATGCGCGCACCGACAGGATAGGGATGGGGGATGGATCAGGTCATGGGGGATGTGCCCGGCGAAGGCTTCGCCGCGGCGATGGACGACCTGCGTGAGTTCGGTCGCCTCGAGCGAGATGCGCAATTGGGCGATGCCACGGCCCAGTGCCTCGTGGGCGAAGCCTACTTCGACGGCACGCGGGTGGCCCGCGATCGCCAGCGCTCGGCGCACTGGTTCCGCCGGGCCGCCGAACAGGGGCACCTGGACGGCCAATGCCGCCTCGCCTTCCATTACGCCGAAGGCGACGGCGTGGCGCGCGACTTCGCCGAAGCCGTGGCCTGGTACCGCAAGGCGGCGGATGCCGGCCACCTGGAATCGCAATGCGCGCTGGGCACGCATTACGCGCGCGGTCAGGGCGTGGACGCCAGTCGCGAACAGGCGTTGCACTGGTGGGGCATGGCGGCCGACCGGGGCCACGTGCAGGCCTGCGTGAACATGGGCGTGTCGTATTACTTCGGTCGCGGCGTGGCGCGCGATGCCGAGATGGCGTTCGCGTTCTACAGCAAGGCGGTGGAACGGGGCGATCCCGCGTCGCGCGGTTACGGCGATGCCCTGTGCAGCGTGGCGCACATGTATTGTGACGGCATCGGCGTGGCGCGCAGCGCGCGCCTGGGAGCGATGCATTACCAGCGCGCGGCGGAAATGGGGAACGTCAGCGCCCGGTTCGCCCTGGGCAAGATGTTCATGGAGGGCAGCGGCGGTTTGCCGGTGGATCGCTCGCAGGCGCGGCACTGGTTGTCGCTGGCGGCGGAGCAGGGCGACGACGAGGCCCAGCGCCGGTTGCTGGCGCTCGACGCGATGCCCGCCGAGGCGCCGGCCCATCTCGGGCCGCAGGATCCTGCGGCCCAATACGAACTCGGCCAGCGCCTGGCGATGGGCGACGGCGTGGCACGCAACGATCCGGAGGCGGTGCGTTGGCTGACGCCGGCGGCCGGGGCCGGCCATGCGGGCGCCCAGCACCTGCTGGCGCAGATGATCCAGGGCGCCCGGGGCGTGCCCTGCGACATGAAGGACGTGGTGCGCCTGTACCGCCTGGCGGCGAACCAGGACCATGCGGACGCCCAGTACGAACTGGGCCAGTTGTGCGAGCGCGGCGACGGCGTGCCGCGGGATCTGCCGACGGCCCGCGCGTGGTATCGCAAGGCGGCCTCGAAGGGCCATCTGAAAGCCATGCGAAAGCTTGAGCGCAAACCGTGGTGGAAACTCCGTTAGAAGCGGTACCCACCCATGACTTCCGGCGCTTCTCGCCGGCCCGGCCCCGGCGGACCATCGCGGAACGATCATCCCCCGGGGCAACCATCCAATGCGTACCACACTCGTTCGCGCGATCGCCTTCGCGCTTGCCGGCCTGTCCACGGCCGCCTTTGCCGCACCCGCGGCGACGGCTCCCGTCGAGGCCACCACCCAGTTGCCGCGTGGCGCCTATCCCACGCACTACGACGTATCGATCGTGCCGCACGCCGACAAGCTCGCCTTCGACGGCAAGGTGTCGATCGACGTCGAGGTGACCAAGCCCACCACCTCGATCGTGCTCAACGCCATCGACATGACCTTCGCCAACGTCTCGCTCGCGCCGACGAAGGGCAAGGCCGCGTTCGCCGCGCCCAAGGTGGCCGTGGATGCCAAGGCGCAGACCGTCACCTTCACCTTCGACCACGCGATCCCGGCCGGCGCGTATCGCCTGTCGATGGATTACACGGGTAAGATCGGCACGCAGGCCAACGGCCTGTTCGCCATCGACTACGACACCGAGCACGACGGCAAGAAGCGCGCGCTCTACACGCAGTTCGAAAACTCCGACGCGCGCCGTTTCGTTCCCTCCTGGGACGAGCCGGCTTACAAGGCGACCTTCACCGTCGACGCCACCGTGCCGTCGGGCCAGATGGCGGTGAACAACATGCCGGTCGCGTCGAAGAAGGACCTGGGCAACGGCCTGACCAAGGTGACCTTCAAGACCACGCCGAAGATGTCCACCTACCTGCTGTTCTTCGGCCTGGGCGATTTCGAGCGCGCCACCACCACGTCCGAGGGCGTGGAAATCGGCGTGATCACGCAGAAGGGCAAGGTCTCGCAGGCCCAGTTCACCCTCGACAGCGGCAAGGCGGTGCTGAAGGAATACAACGATTACTTCGGCGTACCGTACCCGCTGCCCAAGCTCGACAACATCGCGTCGCCGGGCCAGAGCCAGTTCTTCTCGGCGATGGAGAACTGGGGCGCGATCTATACCTTCGAATACGCGCTGCTGCTCGATCCGTCGTTCTCCACCGTGGGCGACAAGCAGGAAGTGTTCAACACGGCGGCGCACGAGATGGCGCACCAGTGGTTCGGCGACCTGGTGACGATGAGCTGGTGGGACGACCTGTGGCTCAACGAGGGCTTCGCCTCGTGGCTGGCCTCGCGCACCACCCAGCGCCTGCACCCGGAATGGCATACCGAACTGGACGCCGTGGGCATCCGCGAAAGCGCCATGGGCCAGGATTCGGTGGTCACCACCCATCCGGTGGTGCAGCACGTGGAAACCGTCGAGCAGGCCAGCCAGGCCTTCGACAACATCACCTACTCCAAGGGTGAATCGGTCATCCGCATGCTCGAGGCCTACGTGGGCCCGGATACGTGGCGCGCGGGCGTGCAGCGCTACATCAAGGCGCACGCGTACTCGAACACGAAGTCGGACGACCTGTGGAAGGAAGTCGACGCTGCCGCCGGCAAACCGGTGAGCACCATCGCTCACGATTTCACCTTGCAGCCGGGCATCCCGCTCGTGCACGTGGACTCGGTGTCGTGCGCGAACGGCAGCACCACGATCAAGCTCACCCAGGGCGAATTCACCCGCGATCGCCCGGGCAAGACGCCGTTGCGCTGGCACGTGCCGGTGATCGCCAAGACGCTCGACGGCAAGCCTTCCTCGACGCTGCTGGACGGCCAGGGCACGATGACGCTGGCCGGTTGCGGCCCGGTATTGGTCAATGCCGGCCAGAGCGCCTACTACCGCACCTCGTACGGCACCGAGCAGTTCAAGGCGCTGCAGGGCAGCTTCGGCAAGCTCGCGCCGATCGACCAGCTCGGCCTCTTCGCCGACACCTGGGCGCTGGGCATGGCGGGTCTGCAGCCGGCGTCCGACGTGCTCGACCTGGTGAAGGTCACCCCGAAGGACGCCTCGCCGGTCCTGTGGGAGAGCGTGGCGAGCGATCTGTCCGGCCTGGACTCGTATTACGACGGTGACGCGGCCCGGCAGGCCGCGCTGCGGAAGTACGCGGTCTCGCGCCTGTCGCCGAAGCTCGACGAGATCGGCTGGACGGCGAAGGCCGACGAGCCCTCCACGGTGGCGTTGCTGCGCTCGCACCTGATCGGTGCCCTGGGCACGATGGGCGACCCGAAGGTGATCGCCGAGGCACGTCGCCTCTACGCCACCGACAACATGCCCGCCGAGCTGAAGAAGGTCATCCTGGGCGTGGTGGCGTACAACGCCGATGCCGCCACCTGGGACAAGATGCACGCGCAAGCCAAGGCCGAGAAGACGCCGCTGGTGAAGGATCGCCTGTACCTGCTGCTCGGCGTGGCGAAGGACGACGCCCTCGCCAAGCGCGCGCTCGAACTGGCGCTTACCGACGAGCCGGGCGCCACCAACAGCTCGCAGATCATCTCGGCCGTGTCGGCGCACCATCCCGAAATGGCGTTCGAGTTCGCCACGGCGCACAAGGACAAGGTCGATACCTTCGTCGATTCCACCTCGTCGGCGCGCTACTACCCGATGCTGGCGCGCAACTCGGTGGATGAGGGCACCATCGCCAAGATCGACGCGTTCGCGCAGAAGAACATCGCGGCGACGTCGCGCCGCGTGGCCGACAGCGTGGTGGCGGGCATCAAGTACCGCATCCAGGTGCGCAAGGAGCGCCTGCCTGCCGTGGATGCGTGGTTGAAGGCCAACGGCTGATCGTGAGGGATGAAAAAACCGCCGGCCTTGGCCGGCGGTTTTTTTTCGCCTGGAATGTCAATGAGTATCCCTGGCGAAAGACGCTGGGTTCCTGCCTTCGCAGGAACGACGGACTTCAAAATTCAACGTCGCGCGATACGACCTCACGTCGTTCCTGCGAAGGCAGGCACGGCGGACTTCAAGATCCAGCGTCGCGCGATACAACCTCACGTCGTTCCTGCGAAGGCAGGAACCCAGCGTCTCGCACGCTTCAGAACCGCTCCAGCACGCCCGCGATCGTCGCCGTCATGAAGGTGGCGATCGAACCGCCTAGCACGGCACGCAAACCCAAGCGGGCGAGGTCGCCGCGACGGTTCGGCGCCAGTCCGCCGATGCCGCCGATCTGGATCGCGATGGACGAGAAGTTGGCGAAGCCGCACAGCGCGTACGTGGCGATGAGCCGGCTCTCCGGCAGCAGGTCGGGCAGGTGGCGCGCGAGGTCGGCGTAGGCCACGAACTCGTTGATCACCACCTTCTGGCCGATGAAGCTGCCGACCAGGGTCGCATCCTGCCAGGGCACGCCGATCAGCCATGCGATGGGCGCGAGGATCCAGCCGAAGATGGTTTCCAGGCTGAGCGCCACCGGGTGGCCGGCGTGCGCGGTGAGCCAGGCGTTGAGGCTGTGGTCGCCGCCGAGCGTGCCCACCCACTGCACGGGGCCGTTGATCAACGCGATGAGGGCGATGAAGGCCAGCAGCATGGCGCCCACGTTCATGGCCAGCTTCAGGCCGTCGCCCGCGCCGGTGGCGGCGGCGTCGATGACGTTGGCGGTGGTCTTCTCCACCTCGATCTTCACGGTGCCGCGGGTGAGCGGTTCCTGCGTTTCCGGCACGAGGATCTTCGCCAGCACCATGGTGGCCGGGGCGGCCATCACGCTCGCGGTGAGCAGGTGCTTGGCGTAGAACATGCGTTGCGCCGGATCGTCGCCGCCGAGCATGGCCACGTAGGCGGCCATCACCGAGCCGGCGATGTGCGCCATGCCGCCGATCATGACCGTCATCAGTTCGGCCTGGGTCATGCGCTCGATGTAGGGCTTGATGGTGAGCGGCGCCTCGGTCTGGCCGATGAACACGCTGGCGCAGACGCTGGTGGTTTCGGCGCCGGACACGCGCATCACCTTGGTGATCACCCAGGCCATGCCCTTGACGATCTGCTGCATCACGCCCAGGTGGTAGAGCACGCCGGTGAGGGCGGCGAAGAACACGATGGTGGGCAGCACCTTCACGGCGAAGATCACGCCGAACTTCGAGCTGTCCAGCAGGCTGCCGAAGATGAAGCGCGAACCGACGTCCACGTAGTCGAGCAGGCGCACGAAGCCGGTGGCGATGGCATCGAACACGTCGCGGCCCAGCGGCACCTTCAGCACGATGGCGGCGAAGACGATCTGCAGGCTGATGCCGGTGGCGACGAGTTTCCAGTCGACCACGCGCTTGTTGTTGGAAAAACAGAAGGCGATGGCGACGAGCACCGCCAAACCGAACAGGCCAAACAGAACGTGGCCCAGGAGACCCAGCATCGTGACTTACCCCTTGCGAAGGCCGGGGAGAGGCCCCGAGACCGCTTTGAAAAACGGGAGGTTACGGGAGGAGGGGGCGTGGGGCAAGGCGCGGTGCGAAAGACGCTGGGTCCCTGCCTTCGCAGGAACGACGTGAGGGGGCTTGCGGGGATGTCGAATCATGCGACTCGTCGTTCCTGCGGAGGCGGGAACCCAGCGTCTTGCGTCCGAGGAGGCGGAGGCGCTAAATCAGCCTTTTCGCCCTTCTCCCCCCCATGCATATCTTCCTCACCATCGCCATCGTCCAGATCGTGGCCCTCGCCACCCCGGGGCCGGATTTCTTCTTCGTCTCCCAGCTCGCCGCCAGTCGCTCGCGTCGCGAGTCGGCCGCGGGCGTGGTGGGGATCGCGCTGGGCGTGGCGGTGTGGGCGGCACTGGCCCTGCTCGGCCTGCAACTGCTGCTGCACCGGCTGGCGTGGCTCGAGCGCGGCATCGCCGTCGCCGGCGGGCTCTACCTGTGCTGGATGGGACTGCAGATGCTGCGCGCGGCGCGCAAGGCCGACCCCGACGCCACGGTGCCGGTCGTGGACGTGGCCGGTTCGAGCCCGGGACGCGCGCTGCTGCGCGGGCTGGCCACCAACCTGGCCAACCCCAAGGCGGCGATCTACTTCGCCTCGATCTTCTCGGCGTTCGTCGGCGACGACGTATCGCCGTCGGCCCGCTGGGGCCTGTGGGCGCTGGTTACCGCCGAGACCGTGCTGTGGTTCGGACTGGTCGCGGCCATCTTCGCCCTGCCCGCGATGCGCCGGGGCTACGTGCGCGCCAGCCGCTGGATCGACGGCGGGGCCGGGGCGATCTTCACCCTGTTCGGCCTCCACCTGATCTTCGGTCGTCGCGCCTAGCCTTTCTCGAGATTCCGCCCGACGTGCGAGAGGCCGGTGGCGAACCGGGTCATCTCGGGCTGGCTCATGCCGCGCAGGGCATCGGTGGCCACCTCGGCCACCAGCACCCGCACGCGCTCGGCCATCCGCTTGCCCACCGGCGTAAGCGCGATATCCACCAGGCGGCGGTCGTTGGTATTTCGGTTGCGGGCCATCAGGCCGCGTTCGATGCCGGCGTCCACGGCGTGGGTCACCGTGCTGGCATTGACGCCGCAGGCCATCGCCAGTTCGGTGGAGATCATGCTGCGCCGGCCGGCGAGCAGGAGCAGCATCTCGCCTTGCAGGGCGGTGATGCCGAACTCGCGCTGGGCGCGGCGGCCCACCGCGTCCCGCAAGCGGGATCCGGCCAGCATGAGGTCACGGCCCAGCGCCAGGGCAGCCGGTGGGTGGGTGTCGCGGTCGACCATGATCGGGCCGTGCTCGAAAGCGTGGCGTTCCGCCACGGAATGGGAAGAAGCGGTCGGCATCGTCGATCAATCCGCCGTGCGGCGCCAGGCACCCGGGGGAAGGCCCACCGTGCGGGTGAACACGCGGGTGAAGTGGCTCTGTTCGGCGAAGCCGCAGGCCAGCGCCACGTCGGCCAGCGACATGTCGCTGGTACGCAGGAGGGACTGCGCCCGTTCGATGCGGCGATCGAGCAGCCAGCGGTGCGGCGGCTTGCCCATGCTGCGGCGGAACGCGCGCGAGAAATGATTGACCGACAGGCCGCAGGCGTCGGCCACGGCCGAGACGGGAAACGACTGGTCGAGGCGTTCTTCCATGTAGGCCACCGCGCGACGCTCCTGCCAACTCGCCAGCCCGCCACGGGTGATGACCGGGTCCGCCGGTGCCGGCGAGCCCGGCACGATGGCGCGGAGGGCGAGGGCGACGTGGGCGACCAGGGGCGTGTTGGGCGTGTCCGTGCGCAGGCTGTCGTAGAGGATGCTGGCGAGGGAGCGGACGGCCGAAGGCTGCTCGCCGGTACACGGGTCGCCGGCGCAGTGGCGGCGGAACAGGATGCCGCCGGCGCCCTCGGCATCGGCGGCGCGCGCGGCGCGATAGACGAGCAGGAGGTCGTTGTTGGCGTCGTCGAGCACGATCTCGGTGAGCGCGGCGCGGCCGCGCAGGTTTTCCAGGAGGTTTTCGGCGCCGGGGCGATCGCCCGGTTCGAGCGCGGCGGAGCGTTGGCCGAGGTCGACGATGACGGTGGCGGGACGGAGTTCGGACATGCGGAGTGCGGCGTCGAGGCGGTACATCGGCCGATCCTCTTGTGAGCAAGGGAGAGGATCGAAGCATTGCGGATGCAAGGATCGTCACCTACCCCCGAAAGGGTGAGGGCGTTCGCCCCTTACGTGACCCAGCGCACGTCTCTAGCGGATCCGTGAAGTGTTGCGCAGTTCTTCGAGGATATCCGGGCCGCGTACGTCGATGTGGTCGAGGTTGTCCACGTAGAACCGCACGAAGGGCGCTTGCGCGTCCTTCGGCATCCAGGGCCGGGCCCAGGCGAACACCACGCAGCGGCCGCCCTCGGCGATGAGCTTGTCCAGGCGCGCCCGCAACAGCTTGCGGACGGCGTAGGCCTCGATGTCCCGAGCGGTCAACGTCACCGTGGGGTGCAGTTCGGCGTCGTCGTGGCGGAAAGCGCGGGAGAACCGCAGGTAGTAGCCGCCTTCCTTCGTGGCGCGGATCGACGCGGTGCCCCACCAGATCGCGCGCGTCGAGGTCAGTTCGGCCACTTTCTGCCGGTAGACGTTGCGGAACAGCGTCGCGTAGGTCTGCGTTTCGCCGCCGATCTCCACGGTGGCCTCGTCGAGGTCGTCGTCGCGGCGGTGTTCGAGGAACTTCTGCACGAGCGACGAGAGCCGATAGAAATGGCTGGCGCGAGGGGCCGACGCCGCGCCGTGGGCGCCGGCCTGCGCCGGTGCGACGCTTCGTTTTCCCCCGAGGGGGCCAGCCGTCGTCGGGACATCCGCTTTTCGCGCCCCGAAGTGATCCTTGGGCCGCTCGGCCTCGAAGACGTCGGGCCGCTTTTCCCGCGGCGCATGGCCCTTGCCGTGCGCCACTTCGCATTCCGGCGCGTGGTCTTCCAGGCGGCGCGAGCGGAAATAGGGACGAATGCGCAGGTTCTGCTCCGGCTTGTCGAGACAGGCGCAGATCAGGCGCGCGGTGCAATCCTTTCCCGTGCAGAGAAACGTGGCATCGGCATCGAGCACGTCCGCCCAGTACAGCTCGTAGGCCCGCTCGGCGGTGAGCCGCTCGTCGCGTTCGGGTTGGATCGCCTCGTCGATCATGGATGTCCTGATTGTCGAACACAGCGTTCGCTCGCGTGCACGAAGCCGTGCCGCGCGAGCAGGCATAGTATCGGCATCTTCCCGCCGCGATACCCAGGAGACGAACGATGGCTAAGGTGCTGGTGCTTTATTACTCCTCTTACGGCCACATCGTGAAGATGGCCGAGGCCCAGGCGCAAGGCGCCCGCGACGCGGGTGCGCAGGTGGATATCAAACGGGTCGCGGAAACGGCGCCGCCCGAGGTGGTCAAGGCCGCCGGATTCGTCACCGACCATGCGCACCCGGAAGCCAAGGTCGACGATCTGGCCCAGTACGACGCCATCATCGTCGGCGCGCCGACCCGCTACGGCCGCATGCCGTCGCAGATGGCGGCGTTCCTCGACCAGACGGGCGGCCTGTGGATGAAGGGTGCCCTCAACGGCAAGGTCGGCGGCGCCTTCACCTCCACAGCCAGCCAGCACGGCGGCCAGGAAACCACGCTGTTCTCGATCATCACCAACCTGATGCATCTGGGCCTGATCCCGGTCGGCCTGCCGTATTCGTTCCAGGCCCAGATGGGCGTGGACGAGGTCAAGGGCGGTAGCCCCTACGGCGCCACGACCATCGCCGACGGCAACGGGTCGCGCCAGCCCAGCGAGACGGAGCTGGCCGGTGCGCGATTCCAGGGCAAGCACATCGCGGAGATCGCGACCAAGCTCTTCGGCTAAACGCGCGCTGGAGCACAAAAAGCCGATGGTCGGCCGTGCCCGTCGCACGGTCGGCCATCGGCTTTGCTACGCTCCGCGCCCATGATCCTTCCTCTCTTCCTACTGCTCCTCGTCGTCGGCCTGCTCTTGCTGTGGCGCCGTCGGCGCCGATCCGGCACGGTCCTGACCGTGCTCGCCCTCGCCTGGTTGGGCTTCGCCGGCTGCGGTCCGCTCACCGGCATGCTGTTGGGCAACCTGCAATCGGGTTTCGCTCCCGACGTGGCCCACTGGGGCCAGCGCAACGCGATCATCCTGCTCGGCGCGGGCACGGTCCGCACGGGCTCGGGGGCCATCGAGCCCAGCCTCTACGCGAACGGCCGCATCCTCGAGACGGCGCAACTCTATCGCTCATGCAAGGCCACCGGCGCCGAGTGCAAGGTGGAAGTGAGCGGCGGCGACGCGATGAAGCTCAAGAAGGCCGAGGCCGACGTCTATGCCCTGACGCTCGATCGCCTGGGCGTGCCGCGACAGGACATGATCCTCGAGTCGCGCAGCATGAACACCTTCCAGAACGCGCAGTTCAGCCGGCCGCTGCTGGCGGCCTACGGCGCGGACAAGGTGGTGCTGGTGTCCTCGGCGGTGCACCTGAAGCGGTCGGTGCTGTATTTCTCGCATTTCGGCATCCGCGCCGAACCCGTGCGCGGCGATTACGTGACGGCACGCTACGACTGGCTGCCGTCGTCGGAGAACATCTTCTTCGCCGATTTCGCCCTCCACGAATACGTGGGCGTGGCCCGTTACCACCTCTACAACGCGTTGGGCTGGAACGTCCCCAAGGTTCCTGAAGATTCCCCAACCGTACAGACGCCTACGTAACAATTGCCGATTTATGCTGGCTCACCGTCCAGCACGGACCGAACCGAAGGAGATGCCCGTGAAGTTCCGTTACATCCTCGCTGCCTCGATGCTGGCCGCCGCGTCCGTCGTTCCCGCCGCGTTCGCCCAGCAGGCGGCGCCGGCGCAGGCCGAGGCGCCGAACCCGGCGTCGCAGATCCCGTCCGCCGACAAGCAGGCCATCCAGAACTACAACCTCAACGACGACGTGTTCAATCGCATCGTGAAGGTGTCCCAGGAAGCGAAGAAGCAGGGCATCCAGCCGAAGAACGCGAAGACCGATTTCTCGAAGATCCACTCGCTCGACGACCTCGCCAAGCAGATCACCGATTCGGATCCGCGCATCGAGCCGCTGATCAAGGCCAACGGTTTCACGCCGCGCGAGTTCCTGCTCGCGAACCTCGCCGTGACCAACGCGGCCATCGCGTCGGAAGCGAAGAACAACCCGCAGATGGCGCAGTACGTCGACCAGTCGAAGGTGAACCAGAAGAACGTCGCTTTCTATGAGGCGCACAAGGACAAGATCAATGCGCTGATGGCCGAGGACCAGGGCGGTCAGTGACCCCGGCCTGATTCGACTCAAAAAAAACGGAGCCGGGAGGCTCCGTTTTTCGTAGGGGCGTCAGCCGCTCGTCGCGACGGGGCCCGTTCGGCGTTTGTTACTTGGTCGCGTGCAGCGCGTGCTTGAGGTCACGCATCTGGTCGTGGCCGCTCTTGACCGACACGTAAGCCTCGTTGATGACCGAACCCGTGCCGGCGGAGACATCGGTGTCCTTCAGCGCATCTTCGTACTTGTGCTTGATATGGTCTTCGCCACGCTCGACCTCGTCGACGATGGCGGTGTCGTCCTTCGAACTCATCTTCGAGCGCAGTTCGACGAACATGCGATGCGCCTTGGCGAGAACGGTGCCGTCGTCTTCGGGCTTGCCGCCCAGCGAGGCCACCTGCTGCTGCAGGCGCGACGCCACCTGGCGGCGCTCGGCCGCGCGCTGCTGGAACAGGGCGGCATAGCGGGTGTTTTCGGCATCCTTCGCCGCCTCGCCATAGCCTTCGGCACTGTCGATGGTGGTCTCGATGAGACTGTTGAGGACCTTGATATCGTGGTCGGTGCTCGTCATGGTGTGGGCTCCTGGCCGTGGTTGAATCGGGCCATCAGCATCGCTGCCGGAGGCGGCATGAAGGCGTGAACGTGCCGTCGTAGGCGTCACCACATCGTCTATCCGTTCATGTGACCATACTGGGCCGAACTTCAAGACGGGAGCGACTCCATGGCATCCAATCGACGTGCACTCGTCACCGGCGCATCGGCGGGTATCGGCGAAGCGTTCGCGCGCGAACTGGCGCGGCGCGGTTTCGACGTGGTGCTCACCGCCAGGCGCGCCGACCGTCTCGAAGCGATCGCCGCGGAGCTGCGCGAGCGGCACGCGGTGGAAGCCATCGTGGCCCCGCTCGATCTCGCCCGGCCCGACGGTCCGGAGGCGCTGGTCGCCGCGCTGGAGGCGCAGGGTTTGCACATCGACGTGCTGGTGAACAACGCCGGCTATGGCGTGACCGGGTACCTCGACGACCAGCCGTGGGCCACCCATGCCGCGTTCATCCAGGTGATGATGACCGCCCCCACCGAACTGGCCTGGCGGCTGCTGCCGGGGATGAAGGCGCGGGGCTACGGGCGCATCGTCAACGTCGCCTCGCTGGCCGGGCTGGTGCCCGGATCGGCCGGACACACCTTGTATGGCGCTTCCAAGGCCTACCTCATCCGGTTTTCGCAGTCGCTCGCGCTGGAGAACGCCGGCACGGGCGTGCACGTCACCGCGCTGTGCCCGGGCTTCACCTATTCCGAGTTCCATGACGTCAACGGCGCCCGGCCGCTGGTCTCGAAGATGCCGAAGTACCTGTGGATGGATGCGGCCACCGTGGCCCGGCAGGGGCTGGATGCGGTGGAGAAGGGCGAGGTGGTCCACGTCAACGGGCGGGTGAACCGGTTCATCAAGGGGCTTTTCAAGTTCCTGCCCGACCGGCTGGGGCTGAAGATGACGGAGCGGCAGGGGCGGCGGTTCAGGGTGAGGCGCCCTGCCAAAGGCGCTTCGTAGGATTCGCCGATACGATCGGCTCCCACCCCTTCGGTAGAAAGGCTGCTACCGGAGGGGTGGGAGCCGATCGTATCGGCGAATCGCACGGAGCGGGATACCCCACGCATCCATGACCTCTGGCATACGCCTCGCCCCCCCGCGAGGACTAGCCTCGTCCGGTTCGCGGCGCGACCCGTGCCGCGGTTCAGCCACGGGGATTTCCAATGTCCAGATACACCACGGCGCTCGCGGGCGCCGTCCTCTTCGGCCTGACCGGTGCCGCTTCCGCGCAGGCCGTGAGCGTCGACGATTACCGTCGTGCCGACGCGATGCTCCCGAACAACACGATGCCGCTGGTCGACCATGCGGTACAGCGCGTGAAGTGGATCGACGATACGCACTTCTGGTATCGCGACCAGGACAAGGACGGCGGCCAGTTCATCACCGTCGACGTGGCGAAGGGTACGTCCACGCACGCGTTCGACCGCGACAAGCTGGCGAAGGCGCTGTCGTCGGCCACCGGCAAGAAGGTCGATGCGGCCAAGCTGCCGGTGAGCGCGTTCGTGGTGCGTCCGGACGACGGCCTCGACGTGACCTCGGGCGGCAAGAACTACGTCTGCGACAAGGCCATGGACAAGTGCGAACTGGCCGCGGTGAAGAAAGACCCCAGCGGCAAGCCCTACGGTGAAGAGCCGGGCATGAAGTCGCCGGACGGCAAGTCCGAGGCGTTCATCCGCGACTGGAACCTGTGGGTACGCGACGTGGCCACGGGGGCCGAGACCCAGCTGACCACCGACGGCATCAAGGACTTCGGCTACGCCACCGACAACGCCGGCTGGAAGCATACCGACGAGGCCATCCTCGTCTGGTCGCCGGACTCGAAGAAGATCGCCACCTTCCAGCAGGACCAGCGCAAGACCGGCGAGATGACCACGGTGAGCGTCAACGTGGGCCATCCCAAGGTCGATACCTGGAAGTACCCGCTGCCGGGCGACAAGGACGTGACCATGATCGAGCGCGTCGTCATCGACGTGCCGACGAAGAAGGTCGTGCGCTTCAAGATGCCGCCCGACCAGCATCGCTCGACGATCTGCGACGACGTGTCGTGCAGCCCGGGCCTGTGGGACGACGTGCGCTGGTCGGCCGACGGCAAGAGCATCGCCTTCGTCTCCACCGCGCGCGACCACACGCATGAGTGGTTCCGCGTGGCCAACCCCGAGACCGGCGACGTGCGCACGGTGTTCGAGGAGAAGGCCAAGACGTATTTCGAAGGCGGCAACGATATGGCCAACTGGCAATACGTGCCCGAAACCGACGAGGTGATCTGGTTCTCCGAGCGGAGTAACTGGGGCCACCTGTACATGTACAGCCTCAAGACCGGCAAGCTGGAACACGCCATCACCAAGGGCGACTGGAACGTCACCCAGGTGCTGCGCATCGATCCGAAGACCAAGACCATCTGGTTCCGCGGCGTCGGTCGCGAGAAGGGCGTGGACCCGTACTACCAGTCGTTCTACAAGGTGGACTTCGACGGCGGCAACCTGACGCTGCTCACCCCGGAGAAGTCCGACCACACCGTGTCGATGTCGAAGGACGGCACGTACTTCTTCGATTCGTATTCGACGATCGACACGCCTCCCGTCGCCCTCGTCCGCCGCAGCGATACGGGCGCCACGGTGAAGGAAGTGGCCAAGGCCGACATCTCGCGCCTGAAGGCCGCCGGCTGGGTGCCGCCGACCGCGTTCACGGTGAAGGCGCGCGACGGCAAGACCGACCTCTACGGCCAGATGTTCAAGCCGACGAACTTCGATCCGTCGAAGAAGTACCCGCTGGTGGTCTACATCTACCCGGGTCCGCAGACCGGTTCGGTGCGCACGCGCAGCTTCATTCCGTCGCATGGCGACAACCAGTCGCTCGCCGAACTCGGCTTCATCGTGGTGGCGGTCGACGGCATGGGCACGCCGTGGCGTTCGAAGGCGTTCCATGACGCCTACTTCCAGAACATCGGCGACAACACGCTGCCCGACCAGGTCGCGGCCGTGAAGCAGCTGGTGAAGCAGAACGCGTGGATCGACGGCGACCGCGTGGGCATCTGGGGCCATTCCGGCGGCGGCAACGCCACGGCCACGGCGATGTTCCGCTACGGCGACGTGTTCAAGGTGGGCATCTCCGAATCGGGCAACCACGACAACCGCAACTACGAAGACGACTGGGCCGAGAAGTGGCAGGGCCTGCTGGTCAAGGACAAGGACGGCAAGTCCAACTACGACGACCAGGCCAACCAGAAGTGGGTGGACGGCTTGAAGGGCCACCTGATGCTGGCCCACGGCACCTCGGACGACAACGTGCCGCCGTACGAAACGCTGCTGGTGGTGGATGCGCTGATCAAGGCGAACAAGGATTTCGACCTGGTGATGATTCCCAACGCGCACCACGGTTACGGTGCCGCCACGCCGTACATGACGCGCCGCCGCTGGGATTACTTCGTGCGTTACCTCAAGGGGGAGACGCCGCCGAAGGAATTCAAGCTGACGCCGATCGAGCGTTGATCGATGAAAAAGCCCCGCGAAAGCGGGGCTTTTTTTCAGGAGCCAGTGGGGTGCCGTCGCTCGCACCGAGCAGAGACGCTGGGTTCTTGCCTTCGCAGGAACGACGTGAGGGGGACGTGCGTCGCGTTGAATCTTGTAGCTCGTCGTTCCTGCGAAGGTGTACAGACCGGGCACATGGTGAACAGGTGTGCCAGGACATGGTGGACACTTTAGTCCAGGTCTCGCAGGTTGACGGTGTCGAGCCAGTGATGACGGAAATACAGGTCATAGATGCCGTCCTGCCCGTCCTGCGGGCGGGCGGCGATGATCTGGGCCTTCAGGGCCGACGACACCGTCAGAGGATGGCCCAGCAGCTGGGTTCGACCTCGCTGGTCGACATGTAACCGCAAGTCATCCGGGCCGTACTCAAACGCCGCGATCCGCTCGGGAAAGGCGCGCGGACTGATCCGGTAACGCTGCACCGGCGTGACCATGCCGATGCCTTCGTGCGGACGCACGTGGTTGTAGATCTCCCGCCAGTGATCCAGCGCCAGGCCCAGCTCCCTGAGGTTGAGGAAAGCCCGGCCGCGCAGCACCTCCACGTCCAGGCTTCGGTGGAAACGCTCGTCCTTGCCGTTGGTCTGGGGATGGAACGGACGGCTGAAACTCACGTGGATACCCAGCTCCACCAGCCACACCGACAAGGTCGACAGATGGCGTGCCGGGCCGTTGCCCACGCCCCACGGCGTGCCGTTGTCCATGTTCATGCGCAACGGCAGCCCGTAGCGACGAAACGCCGCCGTGAGCAGGCGTCGTACCGTCAGGCCTGTCTTATCGGCGTTGTTGGCCAGCACCAGGTTGAAACGGGAGTGATCGTCGAGCACGGTCAACGGATCGCACTGGCCCGCCCCCACCGGCACCGATCCCTTGAAGTCCATCTGCCACAGATCGTTAGGCGCGCTGTGCTCGAAGCGCTGCCAGGGCGTGATCACCGCCTCGGTGGGGCGCCACAGCAGGCCATGGCGACGCAGGATGTGGGTGATCGTGCTGGGCGCGGGCGCATCGCAACCTTCCCGTTCCAGCACCTTGGCCAGCTTGCGCCCGCCCCAATGGGGATAAGTGTGCCGCAGCGCCAGGATACGGGCTTCGGTCTCGGCCGCCGTCTGCCCAGGACTGCGGTGCGGACGACGTGACCGGTCCGCCAGCGGCTCCGCGGCCGCCTCCCGGCGGAGCCATTTATAGCCGGTCGTCCGGCTGATCCCGAACCGCCGGCACAGCGGCGCCACGGGCTGGTCCGGGCGCCGGGCCAGGGCGAGAAACTCGGCACGCAAACTCATGACTGACGCTTCCTTCCAGGGCATGGGATGGGCCTCTGGCCGCCACAGGTTGGCGGTCGAGGTGTAAACCATGTCCTGGCACACCTGTCAGCTATGTGTCCGGTCTATACACGAAGGCAAGAACCCAGCGTCTTGCGGTCGGTTATCGCGATTCAGGACAACGTGATATGCACCCCGGGCACCGGCACGAACTTCATCGCCACCGCGTTCATGCAATAGCGCAACCCGGTCGGATCCGGACCGTCGTCGAACACGTGCCCCAGGTGCGACCCGCACCGCGCGCAACTCACCGCCGTGCGATCCTCGACGGCGAGGCTGCGGTCGTCCGTCTGCACGATGTTCCGCTTGGAGATCGGCTGCCAGAAGCTCGGCCAGCCCGTGCCCGAATCGAACTTGGTGGCCGAGTCGTACAGCGCCGTGTCACAGCCCAGGCAGCGATAGATGCCGTTCTCGTGGCGGTCCCAGCCGGGCCCGGTATACGGCGGTTCGGTGCCCTCGTGGCGCATCACGTAGTACGAGCGACCGTCGAGCTTCTGCCGCCATTGCTCGTCCGTCATCACCACCCGGGCCTCGGTACGCGGGCCCAGCGGCTTCTTGTCCGGGGAGAATTCGTCGATGGTGACGCTCCCGCCCTGCGGACGCGGCGCGTCGGCCGCCACGACGGGACGCGTCCCGCGCAGCACGAAAGGCAGGGAAACGGCGGCGGCCGTCGTGACGGCCAGCACGCCGAGGAATCGCCGACGCTCAGGATCGATGCTCATACAGCCTCCGGGAAGGGTCTCTTCCCTAAGACCGGCCAGGCGTCGGAATGCTTACGTCAGTCGTTGACCCAGTGGCATTCGCGATGGGTTTCGTAGCGGGCGTTCTTGTCCTGGTGGTTCTTCTGGATCTGGTTGCCCGCGTAACCGCCGCCGACCGCACCGGCCACCGTGGCGAGGGTCTTGCCCTTGCCGCCGCCGACCTGGTTGCCGAGCAGGCCGCCGGCCACGGCGCCCACGCCCGTACCGATCAGGCGGTTATTGTCCTTGGACTGGATTTGCTTGGTTTCCACGTCCCGGCAGACCTGGTGCTGGCTGCGGCGCGCCTGCGCCTGTACCGGGGAATCGACCACCGCACCGGTGGCCATGACGAGCGCGGCGATCGCGATCAGGTGGGTTTTCATGAGGTTTCCTCCTTCTCGATAGGCTTTATGGATAACGCCGCCGCCGTGATGGACGGGTCAAGGGGGGCGGGCTTGGTGGACATCGCGTAGGACCGCGGCTGGATCGGCGTGCCGCGGACCTCCGCCACCGCCTCGGTCAGTTCCGCGCCGAGCAGCAGGATGAGGGCGGAGTAGTAGACCCACACCAGCAGCACCACCACGCCGCCGGCCGGCCCGTAGGGGCCGCCGACGTTGCTGCGTTCCAGGTAGATGCCGATGGCGTACTTGCCGACGACGAAGAGCAGGGCGGTGAGGGAGGCGCCGATCACGGCGTCGCGCCATTCGATAACGGCATCGGGCAGCACCTTGTAGATGGCGCCGAAGATCACGACGAACACCACGAGCGAGATGATCGTTTCCAGCACGTGCCAGCCGGTGGTGCCGCCGCGCACGAACACGGCGATGAGCGCGCTGGCCGAAAACGAGATCACCAGCAAAAAGGCCAGCGAAAGCAGCAGGCCCAGGGCATGCAGGCGGGCGCGGATCCAGCCCAGGATGGCGTGGCGGGTGCTGCCGGGCTTGGGTTGCAGGCTCCAGACGCGGTTGAGCGCGCCCTGCAGCTGCGCGAACACGGCGGAGGCGCCGACCAGGGTCACGCCCAGGCCGATCACGCCCGCCATGCTGCCCACGCTGGGTTTCTGCTTGGCGTTCTCGATCACCAGCCGCACGGCTTCGGAGGCGCGCGCGCCGACGAGGCCGTTCAGGCTATCGATCAGTTGCGCCTGCCACTCCGGTCGTAGCGAGGCCACCACCCAGAGCAGCAGCACCAGCAGGGGAGCGAAGGACAGGGCGGAATAGAAGGCGAGGGCGGCGGCACGGGTCATCAGCTCGTCGTCGCTGAAGCCCTTGGCGGTGTTGCGTACCACCTGCCAGCCGAGTCGGATGCGGCGATCCATGGGGTTCCTCCGTCGGGACGGGGGACAGGGTGCGGGGGTGGGCGCGAAAGAAACGTGGAGCAGCCGCTTCGTCGGGTTCGCCGATACGATCGGCTCCCACCCCTTCGGTAAGGAGTGTCCTACCGATGGATCAGAACCGACTCGATGAGGATGTCCTACCGAAGGGGTGGGAGCCGATCGCATCGGCGAAGGGTGCCCGCCTCATCCCATCCGGGCGATAGCCCCCGGAATGCCATCCGCCCCACGCACCTCGACCACCCGGTCGGTCATGGTGAACCCCGTGACCACCTCGTGCGCCCAGGTGCTGTGATAGGGCATGTAGACCCCCCAGCCACCCAGCTCCACCACGGGCGCGATGTCGGACTTGAGCGAATTGCCCACCATGGCGAAGCGCTCGGGCGTCACCTCGAACTCGCGGAACAGGCGGGCGTAGGCCGCCGGGTCTTTCTCCGAGACGATCTCGATGCGATGGAACACGTCGGCCAGCCCGCAGCGGGCCACCTTGTATTCCTGGTGGAAGAGATCGCCCTTGGTGATGAGCACCACGCGATGGGTGGCGGCCACGCGCTCCACGGCGTCGCGGATGCCGGGCAGGAGTTCGACGGGGTGCGCGAGCACTTCCTTGCCCAGGCGCACGATGCGGTGGATGTCGCGTGCCTCGATCCGGCCTTCGGTGAGCTCGATGGCCGACTCGATCATCGACAGCGTCATGCCCTTTGCGCCGTAGCCGAACAGGGCGATGTTGCCGCGCTCGGTGGCGAGCAGGCTGTCGCGCAGGCCGTCGCGGGCGAGGTCGATGTACTTGCCGAGGATGGCCTCGAATTCGTCCTGCGCGCGGTCGTAGTATTCCTGGCTGTGCCAGAGGGTGTCGTCGCCGTCGAAACCGACCAGGTCGATCATGCCGCTTGCTCTCATTCGTTCAGCGGCAAGGATATCGCTTGCCTGAACGAAAGACACTGGGCTCCTGCGTTCGCAGGAGCCCAGTGTCTTCGCTTTAGAAAGCCACGCTGGCCTTCAGGCCCAGGATGAACGCGTTGTTCTTCTCGGCGATGCCGCCCGGATCCTTGATGTACTGCAGGTTGGGACGCAGGGCGATCGAGGGGATGGGCGACCAGCTGTAGAACACTTCGGCCACCTTCTCGTAGCCGCTCTTCACCAGGCCCGGGTCGTCCGGATGGACGGCGTTGTACAGGCGCTGGTACTTCGCCACGTCGCCGTTGGCATGGGTGAAGCCCAGGGCCGCGCCGACGAAGTCGTTCGGGCGGTCGAAGATGCCCTTGTACTCCATGCCCAGCGAGATCTGGTTGTTGGTGGGCGAGGTCTGGTGGTCGGCGGAGGTGATGTTGAGGAACACGTTGGTTCCCTTGCCGCCCGCTTCGCCGGTGACCTGCTGCTGGAAGGTGATCCACGCACCGCGACGCGAGGTGCGCTGCAGCGGGTCGTCGCCGGTGAGCGCGCGCGGCTCGTGGTTCACGTCGTAGAAGACGTCGTCACCCTTGGAGGTGTTGTACCAGACGCCCGCGCGATACGAACCGGGCAGGCCGTTGATCGAGGGCTTCCAGCCGAACTCCAGAGGGATCAGCCAGCCGGTGGTGCCGCTGGGGAAACCGAGCTTCAGGCCGTTGCGACGGGCGTAGGAATCGTCGACGTACTTCGGGTTGACCTGGTACGCCGACAGCTGAAGCCAGGTGTTCTGCGTGGTGGAGAACTTCAGCACCGTGGCCCACATGCTGGTCGGCCAGTTGACCCAGTAGTCGCCCACGATGTTGCCCGGCTGCGCGCCGCAGAACGAGAGGTTCTGGAAGTCGCACGAGAAGCTGCCGGTGTCCTCGCCGACCGGCATGCGGCCGATCTTCCAGGTGAGGCGGTCGTTGAAGAACTTCTGCTCGAGCTGGAAGATGGTCAGGTGCCAGGTCTGGCCGCGGCCGTAGACTTCCTGGATGAGCTGGTTGTTGCCGATATTGGCGTCGGCGCCGATATCGCGGCCGTTGCGATCGGTGACCATGATGTTGAACTTGGCGCCGTGCCAGTTCCACAGCTTGTCGAGATCGAAGCTGGCGCCGAACTTCCATTGGTCGGTGTATCGCGTGATTTCGCGATCGCCGCCGGAATAGTTGTGCGCGGCTTCGAAGCCGTAGCCGAGGTCGAACGTAATGCCTTCATCGGCCAGGCGCGTGCGTTCGCCGCCCCAATCGCCGAAAAGGTATTTGCTGCCGGATGCGTCTTGCGCATGCGCCGATGCCCCGGCGAAGCCGAGGCATGCGAGCACCAGACCGGCGAGAGGGCGCTTAATCGAATGGATGCGCATCTAGCCTTCTCCCTGAAGTGAAAATTTTAAGTTTTTGCGTAGTCGTGTTCTGATTATCTAAGTTGCAACGCACAAGCTTTTCCGGGCGCACAACCGACGCAAATTAGCATGCTAATGGGTGGGCATCGCAAACTCTGCGCCCGCGCTTTCGCCGTGGTTCAGCCAGCGCTGTGTAATGGCTTTCTGTTTTGTGTAGAAGCGCACGGATTCCGGGCCGTGCGCGTGGTGGTCACCCATGAGGCTTTTCTTCCAGCCACCGAAACTGTGGAACGCCATCGGTACGGGAATGGGCACGTTGATGCCGACCATGCCGACCTGTACGCGATGGGAAAACTCACGCGCGACGTGTCCGTCCCGCGTGAAGATCGAGGTGCCGTTGCCGTATTCGTGAGCGCTAACGTATTCCAGGGCCGTAGCGAAATCCGGCACGCGCACCACGCATAGCACCGGACCGAAGATCTCTTCCTTGTAGATGCGCATGTCGGTGGTGACGCGATCGAACAGCGTGCCGCCCACGAAGAAGCCTTGTTCGCATCCGGCTACGCGATGGCCGCGACCGTCGACGACCAGTTCCGCACCGGCCGCGACGCCGTCGTCGATGTATCCGGTGATGCGATCGCGATGCGCGCCGGTGACCACCGGACCCATTTCCACGCTCTCGTCGAGGCCATGGCCGATGCGCAGCGATTCGACGCGCGGCTTGAGCTTGGCGACCAGGGCGTCGGCCGTGGCATCGCCGACGGCCAGCGCGACCGAAATCGCCATGCAGCGCTCGCCCGCCGCGCCGTAGCCGGCTCCTATCAGCGCATCGGCCGCCTTGTCGACATCGGCGTCAGGCATGATCACCATGTGGTTCTTCGCGCCGCCGAGCGCCTGCACGCGCTTGCCGTGCGCCGTGCCGCGCGCGTAGATGTATTCGGCGATGGGCGTGGAACCGACGAAGCTCACCGCTCGCACGAGGTCGTGGTCGAGCAGGGCGTCCACGGCGGTCTTGTCGCCATGGATCACGTTGAACACGCCATCGGGCAGGCCGGCCTCCTTCAGCAGGAGCGCCAGTTCGACGGCCAGCGACGGATCGCGCTCGGACGGCTTCAGCACGAAGCTGTTGCCGCAGGCGATGGCCATGGGAAACATCCACATGGGCACCATGGCGGGAAAGTTGAACGGCGTGATGCCGGCGCACACGCCGAGCGCCTGGCGCACCGTCCAGGCATCGATGCCGTTGGCGATCTGCTCGGTGTACTCGCCCTTGAGCAGTTCGGGAATGCCGCAGGCGTATTCGACCACCTCGAGGCCGCGCACGAGCTCGCCCTTCGCATCGGACAGCACCTTGCCGTGCTCGGCGACGATGAGGCGCGCCAGGCGGTCCATGTCGCGCTCGATCAGTTCCTTGAAACGGAACATCACGCGTGCGCGCCGGAGCGCAGGCGTCTGCGACCAGGCGGGGAAGGCCGCGTGCGCCGCGCGTACGGCGGCATCCACGTCGGCGACGGAGGCGAGGGCGACTTCGGCGGAGACGGTGCCGCGCGCGGGGTCGTACACCGGCGCGCTGCCGGAAGGCGAACCCGCATAGGGCTTGCCGGCCACGAAATGGCCGATGCGGGCGAGGGTATCGTTCGAGGGCTGGGCGGACATGCGGATACTCCGGACGGCGCGGGTCAGCGCGCGATCATCCATTCGTGGGCGGGATCGTTGCGGAAATGCCACTCGCGGCGCGGGCCGGCCATGACGTTGAGGTAATAGCCGCGGTAGCCGTGCGGCATCACCACGGGGTGGTAGCCGCGCGGCACCATCACCACGTCGTGATCGCCGACGGCCATCGATTCGTCGATGTCGCGCTCGTCGGTGTAGACGCGCTGGAAGGCGAAGCCCTGCGGCGGATCGATGCGGTGGTAATAGGTCTCTTCGAGCACGCTTTCGTCGGGAAGCGCATCGGTATCGTGCTTGTGCGGGGGGTAGCTCGACGAATGCCCGGCGGGCGTGAGCACTTCCACGACGAGGAGCGATTCGGCCGGTTCGGTCTCCGGCAGGATGTCGCAGACGTAGCGCGTGTTCGCGCCCGTGCCGCGCACCGAGCGCTTCATGGTGGAGGGATCGATCAGGCGCGCGCCGAACTTGCCCGTGCCCGGTGCGGTGGCGATGGCGAGTTCGGCATCGGTGGACGCCGTGACGCGGAAGACCGAGCCCGGTGGCGCGTAGACGGCATGCGGCGAACGGTCGTCGAACACGCTCGCGCGGCCGCCCAGCGAAGTCCACGCCTGGCCGCCGACGTCGACGTCGACCGTGCCCGTCAGCACGACCAGGCAGCCCTCGCGATCGGCGGGAAGGGTGATGTCGGTGCGTTCGCCCGCGCCGAGCCTTCTCGCCTCGAAGCCCACGTGCTTCCACTTCGCCGATTCGGGCGTGACCTTGACGATCGCCTCGCCGCGCGGCGCGGACTTGACCAGCAGGCTCATGCGACCTCCCTGACCGGCTCGCGGTCGAGCAACGCGCGCAGCGTGCGGTAGCCCTTGTCGGCGTACGCATAGCTGGGCGCCACGGCGGGATCCTGTTCGGCCTCGACCACCAGCCAGCCCCGGTATCCGTGGGCGCGAAGCCGGTCGACGATGGCGGCGAAGTCGATCACGCCGTCGCCGGGTACGGTGAACGCGCCGTTGAGCACGGATTCGAGGAAGGTCCAGTGCCGGTTGCGCGCGAGCTTCACCACGTCGGGACGCACGTCCTTGCAGTGCACGTGGCAGATGCGGCCGATGTGGCGATCGAGCACGGCCACCGGATCGCCACCGCCGAAGAAGGTATGCCCGCTGTCGAAGAGCAGGCCCACTTCGTCGCCCGTATGCGCCATGAGCCGGTCGATGTCGTCGGGGGATTCGACGTAGGCGCCCATGTGGTGGTGATACGCCAGGCGCACGCCATGCGAGAGCGTGAAGCGGGCGAAGTCCGTGAGGTTCTCGCCATAGCGTTTCCATGCGTCGTCGGTGCGGAACCTCGGGCGCTTGTACAGCGACAGGGGTTCGCCCTGGATGGCATCGGCGACCTCGCCATACACCATCACCTTGCAGCCATTCTCGGCCAAAAGGCGCAGGTGGGCGCCGACCGCCTCGCTTTCCTCTTTCGCGGAACGGGTGGCGGCCCGCCCCGAGTACCAGCCCGACACCACGTCCAGTCCGTAACCGGCCATGAGGTCGCGCAGTTCGGCAGGGTCTTTCGGAAACTTGTTGCCGAGTTCGAAGCCTTCGTAGCCGATGGCCTTGCCTTCGGTGAGGGCGGTGGACAACGGCGTCTCGCCACCCAGCGAAGGCAGGTCGTCGTTGCTCCAGGAGATGGGGTTGATGCCGATGCGGATGGGGTCGTTCTTCATGGGGACGTGTTCCCGGCCTTGCGGCCAGCGATGGCGGTTTCGTAGGCCGAGCGCGCGTCGCGCACGGCGGTCCGCGTGGAGACTTCCGGCACCGCCACTTCCCACCATGCGCCGCCGTCGTCGGTGGTGCGGGCGGGGTCGGTGTCGATGCAGACGAGGTAGGTGCGGTCGGCGGCGCGGGCGCGCTCGAGCGCGGATTCCAGCCCGGCGATGTCGGCCACGTGCTCGGCGATGGCGCCGAGCGAGCGCGCATGGGCGGCGAAATCGATGCGCGGTGCGCCGTGGCGGCCCTGTACGCAATCGTCGAGCAGGTTGTTGAACGGCGCGCCGCCGGTGGCCTGTTGCAGGCGGTTGATGCAGCCGTAACCGCGATTGTCGAGCACCACGATGACGAGCTTGGCGTCGAGCATCACCGAGGTGGCGATCTCGGAATTCATCATGAGGTAGCTGCCGTCGCCGACCATCACGATCACCTCGCGGTCGGGGTGGGCCATCTTCACGCCGAGGCCGCCGGCGATTTCGTAGCCCATGCACGAGTAGCCGTACTCCATGTGGTAACCGCCGGCGGTTTCCGTGCGCCAGAGTTTTTCCAGTTCGGCGGGGAGCGTGCCCGCGGCGCAGACCACGATGTCGTTCATCGCCGAGCGGGTGGACGACCGCTGCACGGCGCCGATGACTTCGCCGTCGTAGGGCAGGCGGCCCGGCGGCAGGTGGCGCTCCGCCGTGATGCGCGACACGGTGTCCACCCATTGGCGGGCGGCCCGGCGGGCCCGTTCGGTCCACGCATCGGGCGCGGCCCATTCCTCGAGGCCGAAGCTCAGGTCGTCGAGCACCTGGGCGGCGTCGCCGATCACCTCGATGCCGTCGCCCTTGAGCGAGTCGAACGTGTTCACGTTGACCGAGAGGATCGGCACGTGGCGGAACAAGGCGTTCGAACCGGTGGTGAAATCCTGCAGGCGGGTGCCCACCGCGATCACGAGGTCGGCTTCGCGGAGCAGGGCGTTGGCGGCGGTGGAACCGCTCACCCCGGCGGGGCCGAGTTGCAGCGGATGGTTCCACGGCATCGCGCCCTTGCCTGCCTGCGTCTCGCACACAGGCACGCCGTGTTTGTCGGCGAAGGCGAGCAGTTCGGGCGTGGCCTTCGCATACAGCGCGCCGCCGCCGGCCACGATCACCGGCCGCTGGGACGCCTCGATGGCATCGAGCGCGAGCATGAGTTCGTCGTCGGTGGGGATGGGCGCGCGGAACACGATCTCGCGCGGTTCGAAGAACGACGCGGGGAAGTCATAGGCTTCGGCCTGCACGTCCTGCGGCAGGGCCAGCGTCACCGGGCCGCAGAGCGCGGGATCGGTGAGCGCGCGGATCGCGCGCGGCAGGGCCGTGAGCAACTGCTCGGGGCGGACGATGCGATCGAAGTAGCGCGACACGGGGCGCAGGCAATCGTTCACCGTGACGGTGCCGTCGGCGAAGTCTTCCAGCTGTTGCAGCACGGGATCGGGCGCGCGCGACACGAACACGTCGCCGGGCAGGAGCAGCACCGGCAGGCGGTTGACGTGGGCCAGCGCGGCGGCGGTCACCAGGTTCGTCGCACCCGGGCCGATCGAGGTGGTCACCGCCATCATGCGGCGGCGCATGCTGGCCTTGGCGTAGGCGATGGCGGCGTGCGCCATCGCCTGTTCGTTGTGCGCGCGATAGGTCGGCAGCTCGTGGCGGGCCTCGTAAAGCGCTTCGCCGAGGCCGGCGACGTTGCCATGGCCGAAGATGGCGAAGACGCCGCCGAACAAGGGCTCGGCCCGCTCGGCATCGGCGTCGCGGGCACGCAAGGCGCTCAGGTATCGGACCAGCGCCTGGGCGCAGGTGAGGCGGATCGTGGCGCTCATGCGGCCGCACCTTCCTCGACCGACGTGAGCCGCGACCGTCGCCACAGCGCGATCATCTGCTCGAAGGCGGCGCGGGCCTGCGCGACGAAGGTGTCGTCGTCGATGCGCCCGGCCAGCCAAGCGCCCGCCGGTTCGACGAAGAGCGTGCGCCCCACGGCGAAACCGCGACAGGTACGGCTGCCCGCGGCGTGGGCGAAGCCCTCGGTCAGGGTTTCCAGGGAGGCGTTGAGGCCGAGCAGGAGCACGCCGCGGCAATGCGGATCGCGCTCTTCGATGAGCGCGTCCACGGCCTTCCAGGTGGCGCGGTCCAGCGGGCAGAGCTTCCACCAGTCGGGTCGGATGCCGAGGTTGTAGATGCGTTTGAGCGCGCGCAGCGTGAGTTCGTCGCGTCGCGCGAGATCCTTGCAACCGGGCGGGATCACTTCCAGCAGCAGCTCGTGGCCGCTGAGCTTCGCGGCGTCGTAGAGCGAGCGCAGCTGGGTTTCCTGTTCCACGCGGTGCACGGCGGGCGCATCGGGATCGAAGTGCACCAGGCACTTGATCACGTGTTCCTTCGGCCAGCTCACGAGCTGGCTGCCGATCGAGCGGCCACGCTCGAACTCCAGCGGGTTGGAGCCGGAGACTTCCACCGGGCGGCCGATCCACCAGCCGCGGCCGGTCGCGGCATTGAGCGCGTCTTGGCCGTAGCGGTCGTCGCACAGCAGGCCGACGTGGCCTTGCAGGTCGCCCGCGCGTTCGGTGGCTGCCACGGCGTCCACGAGCAGTGTCTTCAGGCGCGGCAAGCGGGCTTCGTCGCCGCCGGTTTCGCGAACCAGCTCGAAGAACGGCACGCGGTGATCGAAGGCGAAGACGTAGAGTTCGTCCCACGCGCGCCGCGGTATCGCCGTGCGGTGCAGGTGCGACAGCTCGTCGTCGAGGTCGGGGCGGCGGACCGCATCCGCCCGGGCGAGGAAGGCGTCCAGCTCGGCACGGCCGGGCATGGCCGGCGCGCAGCCGTGGCGGGAGACCACGAGGGCGCCGCAGGCGTTGGCGTAGGCGCAGGCGCGTTCGACGGATTCGCCGCGCAACCAGCCGCTGAGGAATCCGGCGAGGAAGGCGTCGCCCGCGCCGAGCACGTTGAGCACGTCGACGCGCGAACCGCGGTACGTCGGCGCGTCGTCGACGTCGTTCGGTACGGGACCGTCGATCACGCTGCAACCGAGCGGGCCGCGTTTCACGAGCAGGGTGGCGTCGGTCAGGGCGCGCACCGTGCGCAGCGCGGTGACGAGGTCTTCGCTGCCGCCCGCGATGTGGAATTCCTCCTCGGTGCCGACGACGAGGTCGAACAGCGAAAGCACGTCCTGCAGGTGCCGGGTCACGCCGCCGTCGGCGATGAAGCGACGCTCGCCGTCGGCGCGGCCGGTGAGGCCCCAGAGGACGGGGCGATAGTCAATGTCGAGTACCGTGCGCACGTCGTGCGCGCGGGCCAGTTCGAGTGCGCGACGGCTCGCCGCGAGCACGCCGGGCTGGGACAGGTGGGTGCCGGTGATCGCCAGCGCGCGGCATCCGGCGATGAAATGCTCGTCGATGTCCTGTTCGGTCAGCGCCATGTCGGCGCAGTTCTCGCGATAGAACAGCAGCGGGAAGGTCTCGCGGTCCTTGATGCCGAGGATGGCCAGCGCGGTGAGATGCTCGAGGTCGGGCGTGACCTGGCTCACGTCGCAGCCCTCGGCCGCCAGCGTCTCGGTGAGGAAGCGGCCCATGTGGTCGTCGCCGACGCGGGCGATCATCGCCGAGCGCAGGCCGAGGCGGGCCGTGCCGAAGGCCACGTTGGCGGACGATCCGCCCAGGTACTTGGCGAAGCTGGTGACGTCTTCCAGGCGCGCGCCGATCTGCTGCGCGTAGAGGTCGACCGCCAGCCGGCCGATGCAGGCGACGTCGACGGGGCGGGAGGGAGAGCGGGGCAAGGGACTGCGCATGGGCGAGGGTTTCCGTGGGTCAGGCCGCGCGGCCTTCCAGTTCGTCGACGAGGTTCTGTATTTCGGTACCGCCGGCCATCATGTCGAGGACTTCTTCCTTGGAGATGTCGGCCTTGGCGAACGTGCCCATCGACTGGCCGCGGTTGAGCAGCGTGAAACTGTCGGCGATGGGGTAGGCGTGGTGGACGTTGTGGGTGATGAATATCACCGAGATGCCGCGCTCGCGGGCCTTGTGGATCAGCTTGAGCACGTTGCACGACTGCTTGACGCCGAGCGCGGCGGTGGGCTCGTCCAGGATCAGCACCTTGGCGCCGAAGTGGATGGCGCGGGCGATGGCCAGGCACTGGCGCTCGCCGCCGGACATGGTGCCCACCGCCTGGCCGGCGTCGCGCACGACGATGCCCATCTCGGCCAGCTTCTCGCGGGCCGTTTCGTTGGCGTACTTCATGTCGATCACGGGGATCATGCCGAACAGCTTGCGGCGCGGCTCACGGCCGGCGAAGAAGTTGCGCGCCACGCTCATCAGCGGCACCAGGGCGAGGTCCTGGTAGACGGTGGCGATGCCCCGGTCGAGCGCCTCGCGCGGCGAACTGAAGCGTACCGGCTGGCCTTCCACCCGGTACTGCCCGCTGCTGGGCGAATGCACGCCGGCCAGCGTCTTGATGAGGGTGGACTTGCCCGCGCCGTTGTCGCCCAGGAGGCAGTGCACCTCACCGCGCTTCAGGCGCAGGGTGACGCCGCGCAGGGCGATCACCGTGCCGAAGAACTTGCTGACGTCGTCCAGCTCGAGGATGTAATCGTCGGCCATGGTCATGCTCACTTGCCGCTCGAGGCGCGGCTGCGGATGTAATGGTTGAACAGCACCGCGATCAGCAGCATGCCGCCGAGGAAAACGCGATACCAATCCGAATCGATGTTGGTGTACGAGATGCCGATCTGCACCACGCCGAAGATGACCGCGCCGAAGCATGCGCCGATCACCGAGCCGAAGCCGCCGGTGAGCAGCGTGCCGCCGATCACCACCGCGATGATGGCTTCGAATTCCTTCTGCAGGCCGCGGTCGGACGCGGCCGAGCCGAACTCGGCCACCTGCAGCACGCCGAACAGGCAGGCGCAGAAGGCGGTGAGCACGAACAGCGAGATCTTCACGCGGCGTACCGGCACGCCGACGTTCTTGGCCGCGTTGGCGTCGCCGCCGACGGTGTAGATCCAGTTGCCGAAGCGGGTGCGGGCGAGGGTGAAGCCGCAAGCCACCGCCAGCCCGATCCACCACAGCAGCACCTTGGGGATGCCGTCGACCACCGGCTCGCCGTTGGGGAAGCTGTCGACGATGCCGTGGTGGGCAAGGAAGACGAACAGCCCGTGCAGGGTGGTGCCGGAGAACAGCGCCTGCACCACCGGCGCCGCACCGAACTTGTCGCCGACGCCGCTGACGATGGTGCTGTTGGCGAAGGTGGTGGACAGCACCAGGGTGAGGCCGCGCAGGATGAACATGAAGGCCAGCGTGACGATGAACGAGGGCAGCTTCGTGCGTACCACGAGATAGCCGTTCAACGCGCCCAGCGCCATGCAGGCGGCGAAGGCGAAGATCACCGAGGCCCACAGCGGCCATCCCAGGTACATGGGCGGGATGGCCACGGCGACGCCGGCGAAGCCGATCATCGAGCCCATCGACAGGTCGAACTCGCCGGCGATCATCAGCAGGCAGGCGCCCACGGCGAGGATGCCGAGGTAACCGGCCACCTTGGCCCAGTTGATGACGCCGTCGAGGGCGAACATGCCCGAATCGCCGGCGAAGATGCCGAAGAACGCGAAGACGAGCACGGTGCCCGCGATGGCGCCCAGTTCGGGCCGGTCGAGGAGAACGCGCCACGGGGAAATCTTCCGTACGCGTTCGTCCGCTGGTTGACGCTCGATCATGTGGCTGACGCTCTGGTGTATGGCACTCATGGGATGGTTTCCGCTCAGCGGTACTGGCCCGCGTATTTCTCGACGGTGGAGACGTTGTCCTTGGTGACGAAGGCCGGGCCGGAACTGACGCCGGTGGCGGTGTAGATGGGCTTGAGGTCGTACTGCTTCAGGCGCGCCTGGAATTTCGGGTTGGCCTTGAGCGCGGCGATGATCTTCGCGGGGTCTTTCGTGTTCTGTTCGTTCGCGATCACCAGCGCGGCGATGCCCATGTAGCCCTGCAGGTAAGGCTGCTGGTCGATGGCGTACTGGATGGTGCCGGACTTGATGCCGTCGATGATGGCGGGCGAGAGGTCGAAGGTGCCGAAATAGATCGAGCCCTTCAGGTGCAGGTCGTTCACCACCTTGATCGCGGGTTCCGCGGCATTGGGGCCGAGCGCGAGGATGGCTTCGGTCTTGGGATGCGAGCGCAGGTAGGCGCTGAGCTTGCTCGAGACCACGGTCGGGTCCATGCCGGTGTCGATCATGGAGGTCTGTCGCCAGTCCTTGATGCCCAACGCGTCGGCGAAGCCCTGGCAGCGCTCGAACGAGGCGTTGTTGGTGGCGTAATGGTTCACGCAGACGAAGCTCTTCTTGCCGGCCGCCTTGGCGCGTTCGCCCGCCGCCTTGCCCGCGTCGTACTCGCCCTGGCCGATGTGCATCAGGGCGCCGAGCTTCTTGCTCTCCTCCGGCGTGCCGGAGTTGATCGTGACGATGGGAATGCCCTTGGCGGCGACCTTGGCGGCCGGTGCCTTGAGCACGGCGTAGCTGGCGATGTCGAAGGCCACGCCCTTGTAGTTGCGCGCGGCGGCGGATTCGAGCTGGCGGGCCATTTCGCTCAGGTCGCCGTTGCCCGAGCCGCGGTAGTCGACGGCCACGCCGAAATCGTCGCCCGCCTGCTTGATGGCGTTCTTGATCGTGTTCCACCACGAGTCGGAATCGGCGGCGTGGGTGACCAGCACGTAGCGGTCGCCCGAAGCGGCCTGGGTGGCGGGAGCGGCGAGACCGAGGCCCACGGCGAGGGCAGCGGCCAGCGAGGCGAGGAACGGTTTGGATCGCATGATGCCTCCAGGTGAAGGGTGTCGGACGCGATACGGCCTTGCGGCCGGGTTTTGCCGAAAGCGGGTCGAGCATGGCCCCGTGGAACGCCGGTTGCAATTTGCATTGCAGCATAAAAATAAATGGAAAAAATGTTCCATGACTGCTTCAATGCGCCTCGTCCCACCCGACGGAGCGGCCGATGGCCAAACCCAGCGAAGCCGATCAGCTCATGCAGCGCATCGCCGACGAGTTCGAGGCGTTGCCGCGCCAATTGCAGGGCGTGGCGCGCTACCTGGAAGCGCATCGCGGCTCGATCATGCTGCAGCGGGTCGGCGAAATCGCCGAGGGCTCGGGCGTGCATGCCTCGGCCGTGGTCCGTTTCGCCCAGCGCTTCGGCTATTCGGGCTTCAGCGAAATGCAGGCGGTGTTCCGCGATGCCTGGACCGCGCAGGCCACGCCGTCGCGCAGCTACCAGCAGCGCATCCGCAGCGTCATCGACCGTTCGGGCGACATGCGTCCGGTGGAAATCGCCTCGCGCTTCATCGATGCCAGCCGCGTGGCCCTCGACGAGCTGTCGTCGGAGCTGGACGAAGCGCGCTTCCAGAAAGCCGTGGACCTGCTCGCCGCGGCGGAGAACATCTACGTGATCGGCGTGCGCCGCTCGTTCGCCATCGCCAGCTACATCGCCTACGCCCTGCAGCACACGCCCAAGCGCGTGCACCTGGTCAACGGCCTCGGCGGCATGTATCGCGAGCAGCTGCGCAGCATGGGCAAGGGCGATGCGCTGATCGCCATCAGCTTCCCGCCGTTCGGCAAGGAAACCCTCTACGCGATGCGCGTGGCGCAGCAGCATCGTGCCGACGTGCTCGCGATCACCGAGAGCGATCTCGGCCCGCTGTCGCGCCATTCCGACGTGCTGCTGAAGGTGAAGGAGGGCAGCGCGTTCGCCTTCCGTGGCCTTACCAGCACCATGTGCCTTTGCCAGGCGCTCTTCGTCGCGCTGGCCTACAAACTCGAACTGACCGTTGAAGAAACCGTTCCCCGAGGAGAATACGATGATTGAAGTTGCCGTTTTCGGTGCCGGTCGCATCGGCAAGATCCACGCGGCCAACGTGGCCCGCCATCCCCAGGCGCGGCTGCGTTACGTGGTGGACGTGCACGAGCCGTCGGCCAAGGCGCTGGCCGAGACGCATGGCGCGAAGGTCGCGAGCGTCGACGAGGCGCTGAACGATCCTTCCGTCGGCGCGGTGGTGATCGGCTCCAGCACCGACACGCACGCCGACCTGATCCATCGCGCGGCGGCCGCGGGCAAGGCGATCTTCTGCGAAAAGCCCGTGGATCTCGACGTCGAGCGCGCGCGTGGATGCCAGGCCGCGGTGGAGAAGGCCGGCGTCACCTGCATGATCGCCTTCCAGCGGCGTTTCGATCCGACGTTCTCGTCGCTGAAGAAGCGCCTTGACGACGGCGAGGTCGGCACGCCCGAAGTGCTCGTGGTCACCAGCCGCGATCCCGGCGCGCCGCCGGTGAGCTACATCAAGAGTTCGGGCGGCATCTTCAAGGACATGCTGATCCACGATTTCGACATCTTCCGCTGGATCCTCGACGACGTGGCCGTGAGCGTGCATGCCTCGGGCAGTTGCCTCACCGATCCGGCCATCGAGGAGGCGGGCGACATCGACACCACGGCCGTCACCATCCGCACGAAGAAGGGGCGGTTGTGCCAGATCAATACCTCGCGCCGCGCGGCATACGGCTACGACCAGCGCTTCGAGGTGCTCGGCAGCAAGGGCATGCTCCAGGCGGGCAACGTCGCGCCGACGCAGGTGGTCTCGCATACCGCCGCGAACATCGCGCACGACCTGCCCGAGCACTTCTTCCTCGAGCGTTATCGCGAGGCGTATGCGGCGGAGATCGCGCATTTCTTCGACGCGCTGTCCGGGGGCACGCCGGTGCGCACGACCATCGCCGACGGCATCAAGGCGCTCGAGCTGGCCGAGGCGGCCGCGCGCTCGTGGCGCGAGGGCCAGGCCGTGCAGGTGAACATCTAGGGGTGATGGCATGAACAAGCTTCGTATCGGCTTGGCGGGCCTGGGCCGCCTGGGCCAGCGTTACGCGGAGAACCTTTCGCGTGCCGTGCCGCGCGCCGAGCTGGTGGCCGTGTGCAGTCCCGTCGAAGGGGAGCGTGCATGGGCGCGCGACAACATCGGCGTGGCGGCCATTCACGATCGCTACGAAGCGATGCTTGCCGATCCCGGCATCGACGCGGTGTTCCTCGTTACGCCGACGTCGTTGCATCCGGCGCAGATCGCGCAGGCGCTGGATGCGGGCAAGCATGTGTTCTGCGAAAAGCCGCTGTCGCTCGACCTCGACGAATGCCGCCGCGCCGCGGCGCACGCCGCGGCCGCGGAGAAACGCGCGATGGTGGGTTTCGTGCGACGCTTCGACGAAAGCTATCGCGACGCCTTCCGGCACATCGAGGCGGGCGGCATCGGCCGACCTTTCCTCGTCTACTCGCAGACGGCCGACCTGGCCGATCCGACGGGTGCCTTCCTGAAGTTCGCGCCCACCAGCGGCGGCATTTTCCTGGATTGCAGCGTGCACGACGTGGACCTCGCGCGCTGGCTGCTCGGGCGGCCGAAGGCCTTGAAGGCCTATGCGGCCGGTACGGTGGCGATGTATCCCCCGCTGGAAGATATCGGCGACGTCGACAACGGCATCGCCATCGTCGAGTTCGAAGGCGGGCGCATGGCGATGTTCCACGCCTCGCGCACGCAGGCGCACGGCCACGACACGCACACCGACGTGACCGGCACCGCGGGCAAGCTGAGCATCGGGCGCAATCCGCGGGCGAACCGGGTGGAGATCTCCGACGCGGGCGGCGTGAGGAACACGGTGGTGCCGTCGTTCTACGAGCGGTTCGCGCCGGCCTTCGTGACGCAGGCGAAGCATTTCGTCGACGCGGTGCTGGATGACACGCCGTTCGACCTCACCATGGACGACGCGGTGGAAGCGACGCGGATCGCGGTGGCGATGCGGGAGTCGTTGCAGTCGGGTGGGGTGGTGGCGTTGGACTGAGGCGCGGGAGACGCCGGGTTCCTGCCTTCCCAGGAACGACGACGTACAAGATTCGACGTTGCGCATGAGCATCCTCACGTCGTTCCTGCGAAGGCAGGAACCCGGCGTCTCACCGCTCCCGCCCTTTTAAATGTCCCTTCATCCACCGGGATGACGCGCCGCAACAACCCCTCCCGTATAATGCCCGGGCCATGTCCCTCCCATCCTTAGTCCCCCATCGCGGACGGCGTTTCGCCGTCACCGCGCGGATCCTCTCCGCGGTCGTCTTCACGTTCGTCTGCTACCTCGGCATCGGCATTCCGCTCGCGGTGCTGCCCGGCTTCGTGCACGGGGGCCTGGGCTATTCCACGGTGCTGGCGGGCTTGGCGGTGAGCGTCCAGTACGCCTCCACCCTGTTGAGCCGCCCCCATGCCGGGCGCATGGCCGACGCCATGGGCCCCAAGCGCGCCGTGGTGGCCGGGTTGATCGTGTTCGCGCTGGCGGGTCTGTTCCTCGCCCTGGCCGCGCTGGTGCCCAAGACACCGGCGCTGTCCCTGGCGCTGATCGTGCTGAGCCGCTTCGGCCTCGGTTTCGCCGAGAGCTGGGTGGGTACCGGCTGCATCGCCTGGGGTATCGCGGGCATCGGCGGCGAGCACACGGCCCGCGTGATTTCCTGGAACGGCATCGCCACCTATGGCGGCATCGCCCTCGGCGCCCCCCTGGGCGTGAAGCTCGCGGCCGACCATGGCTTCATCGCGCTGGGCGTCGTCACCTTCGCGCTGGGTGTCCTGGTGCTGCCGTTCGCGCTGTGGAAAGCCCACGTGCCGCCGACCCACGGCGAGCGCCTGTCGTTCGGCAGCGTGCTGTCGCGGGTGACGCCCTACGGCGCGGGCCTTGCCCTGGGTTCGATCGGTTTCGGTTCGCTGTCCACCTTCGTGGCGTTGTATTACGCCAGCCGGGGCTGGGAGGGCGCCGCGCTGTCGTTGTCCGTGTTCGGCGGCTGTTTCATCGGCATGCGCCTGGTGTTCGGCAACGCCATCGACCGCTTCGGCGGCTATCGCGTGGCGATCGCCTCGCTGGCCATCGAATGCCTTGGCCTGATCCTGCTCTGGCAGGGCGGCACGCCGCATCTCGCGCTGGCGGGCGCGGCGCTGACCGGCGCCGGTTTCGCCCTGGTCTTTCCTTCGCTGGGCGTCGAAGCCGTCAGTCGCGTGAGCACGCACAATCGCGGCGCCGCGCTGGGCGCGTATTCGGTGTTCCTGGACGTGGCGTTGGGCGTCACCGGCCCGCTGGGCGGATGGATCGCAGGACGTTTCGATTACCCGGGCATTTTCCTGATGGCGGCGTTCGCGTCGCTGGCTGGCGTGCTGCTATCGATCTCGCTCTATCTGCGCTTCGGCCGGGCATAATGCCCGCCTGATCCTTCACGAGTCCGCTTCATGCCATACGATCGCAGCTGGATGGGCTACGGCATCGTCGGTGCCTTGCAGGCGGGTGGCATCGCCCTGCTCGTCGGCATCGTGATGTACCTGCTGGTGCGCGCCCTGTTCGGCAAGGGCGGCGGCTGGAGCGACGGCAAGGAGCTTTCGGTCGCCTACGCGCTCACCATCGTCGTGGCCGCGGGGCAGGACATGTGGAACCTGTTCTACTTCAACGTGGTGCCGATGCAGTCGCCGTCGTTGCTGCGGATCAAGCTGGCGGCGGTGCACGATCCGGATGCGATCGGCTTGCGGGTGCTGTTCGAGTTGCTGGGTGGATTGCTCGGGGCCGCGATCGGCTGGGCCCTGTTTTCGGGCGGGTTCAAGCGGTTGCTGGGGCACGTGCGGGGGGACTGAGGCCGAAACCGGTCGCCATGCCCGGTTATCGTCGATGCCCGAACATCCAGCGCCACAGATCCGGCTCGGCATACGCCTTGTCCCACGACCCATGCCCCACGCCCGGGTACTCGGTGTACTTCACCACCGCGTGGCGCTTCTCCAGCGCCGCATGCATCCGGCGCGACTGCTCGGTGGGCACCACGTCGTCGGCGCCGCCGTGGAAGATCCACACCGGCAGCTTGCCGATCTTCTTCGCCGTCCAGTCGAAGGCGTCCGCGCCGTCGGGCACGCCGTGCACGTAGAGCGAACGCTCATCGGAAAGCGACGTCACGCCGCCGCAGATGATCGCCGCCGCCGCGAAGATGCCAGGATGGTCCACCGCCAACTGCCATGAGCCGTAGCCGCCCATCGACAGCCCGGTGAGGTACAGGCGATGCCGGTCGCCGTGGAAATCCTCGATCGCATGGTCGAGTGCGGCCATCGCCATGTCGGCGTTGTCGCGGTCGGTCCATTCCTGGCCGTCGGGCACCTGCGGCACGACCACCACGGCCGGGAAGTCCGGATGGTCGTCGAGCCAATGCGGCAGCCCCTGGGTGAGCTGCTTGCGGTTGTCGCTGCCGCGCTCGCCGCTGCCGTGCAGGAAGAGCACCACGGCGGGATGGCCCTCGAGGCTCGCGGGTACGAACACCTGGTAGCGATACGTCTTGCCGTGCACGGCGAGGCTGCGTTCGACGAAACCCGACGTCGCGGCGAGCGCGTTGCCGGTCATGGCGGTGGCGGCGAGGAAGGCCAGGGTGCGGATCATCGACAGGTTTCCGGTGGATGGCGTGGGAGTCGACTTTGTCGGCGTTTCGAGTGAGTGGCAAGCCCCTCGCCGTCATAGCACGGGATCGACCACGGCGGTGTGGCGGCGGTCCCGTACACGTCATATGCGTTTCGTCAGAACGCCAGGCGCCCGAGCGACGCGCCGCCGTCGACGTGCAAGGTCTGCCCCGTCATGAAGCTGGCTTGCTCCGACAGCAGGAAGGCGACGGTCGCCGCTATCTCGTCGGGTTTCCCGAAGCGACCCATCGGCACGCCCGCCAGGTAGCGTCTCTCGCCTTCGCTTCCGGGTGGATTATTGGCGCGGAACAACTCGGTTTCGGTGGGACCGGGCGCGACCGCGTTGACCGTGATACCCGTATCCGCCAGCTCCAGCGCCCAGCTGCGCGTGAAGCTGACCAGCGCCGCCTTGGCGGCCGCATACGCCGTGCGCTGCGGCATGCCGAGGATGGTCAGGCTGGAGATGTTGACGACGCGGCCCCAGCCCCTCGCCTTCATGCCGGGCAGGGCCGCCTGCGCCGCCAGGAGGGCAGGATGCAGATTGACGCCGAAGACCTCGTCCAGAGCCGGCAAGGTGACGTCCGCCAGCAGGGCCGGACGCACCAGCCCGACGTTGTTCACCACGCCATCGAGCGTGAAGCGCTGCGCGATGTCCCGCAACGTCGCGTGCGTGGCGGTGTCGTCGCTCAGGTCGACGGGAACGAACGTGCCGGGAAACTCGGCGGGTGCCGAACGTGCCAGGCCGACCACATGATGGCCGGCGTCGGCGAGCCTCGCCGAGAGCGCCAGGCCGATACCCTTGCTGGCGCCGGTGATGAGAAAGGTGCGGGACATGCGGATTCCTTCGCCGCCCACCGTACGGCGGGCGGCATGCGTGGTTCAGGCAGTGGCCTTGCGAATGGGCGGCAGCATGTGGCGATGCGTCGACGTCGATCATGACGGCGTCCCTGTTGGAACACGGTGGAGACGGGTACAGCTGGTGGACCGTCCACCCGATTCTGAACCGTGCTCCAAGGGAATGGCAGGGACGATCCGGCGATAATCCCTATTCCCCGTCGGAATGAATACGGATCCCTTGCCGGCCACGATCGCGGCCAAGCGTGTGGTGGCCGACGCAGCGTCAGAGCACCGGATCGAACATGCGGGCCACGTGCAATGCCACGCGCGACAGATAGGGCAGGCGGCGGTAATCGTTCGGATTGACCTCGTCGCTTCGCGCGAGGTCGGCTTTGAGCATGGCTTCCACCTCGCCGGCGAAGGCCTCGTCGACGTTGAGCGCGGCGATCTCGAAATTCAGGCGGAAGCTGCGGTTGTCGAGGTTCATGCTGCCGATCACCGCGGTGTCGTGGTCGATGAGCATCACCTTCTGGTGGGTGAATCCGTCATGGAAGCGGAAGACGCGGATGCCGGCGACGGTGGCTTCGTGCGCGTAGAGCGTCGAGGCCATGAAGACCGTGCGGTGGTCGGGGCGATCGGGAATGAGGATGCGCACGTCCACGCCGCGGAATACCGCCAGCCGCAGCGCGCCGAACACGGCGGCATCGGGCACGAAATACGGCGTGGTGATCCAGATGCGTTTCTTCGCGGCGTGGATCGCCTGGGTGAAGAATAGCGAGCAGCTCTCCTGGCGGTCGGCGGGGCCCGTGGCGACGATCATGCTCGCCGCGCGCCCGCATCGCTCCAGCGGCGCCAGCGACGGGGGCCGCCGGCCGGTGACCCAGTACCAGTCTTCGGCGAAGGCGCGTTGCAGGTCGGCCACGGCCGGCCCTTCGATGCCCATGTGCGTGTCGCGCCAGGGCGACAGGACGGGGTTGGCGCCGAGGTATTCGTCGCCCGCATTGAGGCCGCCGACGAAACCGTGCGTGCCGTCCACCACCAGGACCTTGCGATGGTTGCGGAAGTTGAGCTGAAAGCGGTTGCGCCAGCGTCGCGTGGCGAACGGCCGTGCCTGCACCCCGCCCTGGCGCAGCCGCTCCACGAAGCGGTCGGGCAGGGCATGGCTGCCGATGCCGTCGTAGAGCAGGCAGACCTTCACCCCGGCGGCGGCGCGTTCGAGCAGGGCATCGCGCAGGCGCCCGCCGAGGTCGTCGTCGTGGATGATGAAGAACTGCACCAGCACGTACTGCTCCGCGCGGGCGATGGCGGCGAGCATGGCATCGAAGGCGGCCTGGCCGTCGACGAGCAGGGTCAGCGCGTTGCCCCCGTGCATGGCGGTCTTGAGCATGTGGCCGATGGGGGCATAGCGGGGGTCGTGGACCGTGTCCGGCCGATGCACCGCGCCGTCCCGCGGCGGCCGGCTCGCTTCGTCGTGCAGCATGAAGAAACGCGACTGGCGCTGCCGGTGAAGGTCGACGTAGCCGCCGAAGTGGCTGGCGCCGAGGAACAGGTAGGGCACCAGGGCCACGTACGGGACCAGCACCAGCCCGAGCGACCAGGCGAAGGCGCCCTGGGCGGTGCGGGTATGCATCACCGCATGCATGGCCGCGAAGATCCCGGCCACGTGGAGGCTCAGGGCGGCCAGGGCGATCAGCGTGGTGATCACGGCCGGCGGCCTCCGATCTTCAAGTCTGCGGCAACAGTGTTTGTCGCGCGGGAGCGTTTTTGCATGGGCAGCAGCACGGGACAATAGGCGCCTTCGTTTTCGTCGAGCCTATCCTATGAATCCCTCGCCTTCCCGTCTGCCCCTGCTGGCATTGGCGGTGGCCGCCTTTGCCATCGGCACCACCGAGTTCGTGATCATGGGCCTGCTGCCGGAGGTGGCCGCCGACCTGCGCGTGAGCATTCCCTCGGCGGGCATGCTGGTTTCCGGCTATGCGCTGGGCGTGGCCGTGGGCGCGCCGCTGCTGGCCGCGCTCACCGCGAAGCTGGAGCGCAAGCGCGCCCTGCTGTTGCTGCTGGGCCTGTTCATCCTCGGCAACCTGCTCTGCGCCGTGGCGCCGAACTACGGCATGCTGATGACCGCTCGCGTGGTCGCGGCGTTCTGCCATGGTTCGTTCTTCGGCATCGGCGCCGTGGTGGCCGCCCACCTGGTGCCGGCGAACCAGCGGGCCCGGGCCATCGCGCTGATGTTCGCCGGGCTGACGCTGGCCAACGTGCTGGGCGTGCCGTTCGGCACCTTTCTCGGCCAATGGGCCGGCTGGCGCGCCACGTTCTGGGCGGTGACCGTGCTGGGCGTGCTCGCCGCGGTGGCGGTGATCCGTTTCGTGCCCGCGTTGCCCCACCTGCGCGCACCGGACATGCGCCGCGAACTGCGGGTGTTGCGCGAACCGCAGGCGCTGATCGCGTTGGGCATGACGGTGCTGGGTTTCGGCGGCGTGTTCACCGTGTTCACCTATATCGCGCCGATCCTCCAGGAACAGTCGCACGTGAGCCCGCATTGGACCGGCGCCGTGCTGGTGCTCTTCGGCGTCGGTACCACGATCGGCAACATGCTCGGCGGTCGCCTGGCCGACTGGCGCCTCATGCCCTCGCTGATGGGCATCCTCGTCGTGCTGGCCGCGTTGCTGGTCGTGTTCGCCTGGACCATGCATTCCACCCTGGCGGCCATCGTCACCGTCTTCGTCTGGGGCATCGCCTCGTTCGCCACGGTCGCGCCGTTGCAGTCGCGCGTGGTACACGTGGCGGGCGATGCGCCGAATCTCGCTTCCACGCTGAACATCGCCGCGTTCAACCTCGGCAATGCCGGTGGCGCGTGGCTGGGTGGCGTGGTGATCGCCGCGGGCCTGGGCCTGCCGGCCGTGAGCCTGGCGGGTGCCGCGGTGACCGTGGCCGGCCTGCTGGCGACCGTCGCGAGCGTGATGCTCGAACGCCGCTCCACCCTGGTTCCCCTCGTCGAACGCGCCTGATCTTCCGGAGACAAACCAAGCCATGAAAGCCGTCGTCCATGTCCAGTCGTTGCCCGCCGACGATGCGCGCAGCCTCGCCGATGCCGATCTGCCCGAACCGTCGCCCGGGCCTCGCGACCTGCTGGTGAAAGTGGAAGCGATCTCGGTCAATCCGGTGGATACCAAGATCCGCCGGCGCAAGGCGGGCAGTGAGGGCCAGGGCGTGCTCGGTTGGGATGCGGCCGGTACGGTCGTGGCCGTGGGTGCCGAGGTCGGCCGCTTCAAGCCCGGCGATGCCGTGTGGTACGCGGGCGAACTGGAGCGCCCCGGCACCAACGCCGAGCATCAGGTGGTCGACGAACGCATCGTCGGCCGCAAGCCGTCCACGCTGGGCATGGCCGAGGCGGCGGCGTTGCCGCTGACGGCGGTCACCGCGTGGGAGCTGATGTTCGAGCGCATGGGCGTGCCGTTCGGCACGCAGGGACGCCCGGCCACGCTGCTGGTCGTGGGCGCGGCCGGTGGCGTGGGTTCCATCGCGGTGCAACTGGCGCGCAAGATGACCGGCCTCACCGTGATCGGCACGGCGTCGCGCCCGGAAACCCGTCAGTGGGTCGAAGCGATGGGTGCGCACCACGTGGTCGACCATTCGCGCCCGCTGGAGGCGGAGGTGCGTGCCGTGGCGCCGGAAGGCGTCGACTACGTGCTTTCCCTCACGCGCACGGAGTTGCACTATCCGGCGTTGGTGGAGCTGCTCAAGCCGCACGGCAAGCTCGGTCTCATCGACGATCCCGACGACTCGATCGATATCCGCCTGCTCAAGCGCAAGAGCCTGTCGCTGCATTGGGAGTTGATGTACACGCGGTCGCTGTTCCGCACCGAGGACATGGGCGAACAGGGACGCATCCTCGACGAGGTGGCTAACCTGGTGGATGCGGGCGTGGTGCGCACGACGATGCGGGAAAACGTCGGCACGGTTAACGCGGCCAACCTGTGGCGCGCGCACGAGAAGCTGGAAAGCGGGAGCACGATCGGTAAGGTGGTGCTCGAGGGGTTCTGAAGGCTCGAGGCATCCGAGCCCACCTACCGGAGGGGTGGGAGCGGACTCTGTCCGCGAACCCTCAGCCCTGACCGGATACGAATGAGGCTATGCGTTGATCGGGCGAGATTCCAAACGCTCGCACCATCAACGCATAGCCTCATTCACCCTAGCCTGCTCGAGGGTTCGCGGACAGGGTCCGCTCCCACCCCTCCGGTAGGCGGGGTTTCGTGACTACTTCGATGCCACCAGCATGTTCGCCACCGCTTGCGCCTGCTTGCGGATCTCGGGAACGGCCGTGGATTCCCACAACGCCCCGCGCAGCAGGCTGCCGATGGCGAACAGGTTGTTGCGCGGCTTGCCTGTCGCGTCGAGCAGGTGGCCGTCGGGCAGGGCGGCGAGACCCAGGCCCAATGGATCGGGCGTGACCAGCTTGTCGACGACGAGCTGGCTCACGAGGCGGTGCTCGGTGCGCAGCGTGTCGGTGTTGAGGCCCACCGTCTGGATCACGATGTCGTAGGGCTCGGTGACTTCGCTGCCTCCGGGCAGGGCGCGCACCACGTCGAGATGGCCGTCCATGGACAGCTTCACCGAGCGCATGCGACCGCGGCGGCGCTGGAGGCGTTCGGCTTTTTCCAGTTCGACCACCGACGCGGTGACCTGCGGCGGCATGCGATGGCGCGCGCGTTCCCATGCCCAGCGTGCGTGACGCAGGAAGCGGGCCCGTTCGGCCTCGGGCAGGTCGCGCCATAGCGATTGCGTGTGCGGACGCATGCCGTCGATGACGGTGCGCCAATCCTCGGCGTGCGCCACGGCATCGCGCAGCTTGTGCAGCCACACGCGCACGTTTGGGTCGTCCCGGAGGGATTCCACCAGTTCGTCGCCGTCGGCTGAGGGTGCCGAGACGGCGGCCAGGTGCGGTTCGGGCAACTTGCCGTGGCGGGACAACGCGGTGAAGCGTGCGTTCGGCCAGCGTGCCGAGAGTTCGAGGAGCACGTCGACGGCGGTGAGGCCGAGGCCGATCACCAGCACGCGCAGGGGACGGTCGTCCTGCGCGGCGGAGGCGAGGTAGGGCCATGGATCGGTGACGTAGCGACCGCTGGCGATCGCGGCATCTTCCACGCCCGGCAAGGGGCGCGGCGGCAGCGAGCCGATGGCGAGCACCGCGGCGTCGGCATGGGCTTCCTCGTCGCCATAGCCGATGGTGATGCCTTCGCTCGACGGCACCAGCGAGTCGGCGGCGAAAGGCACCACGTTGACGTCGTGGCCATACGTGTGGGCGTTCTTCAGCGCCTGCTCGACGCGCGAGCGCAGGAAATCGCCGTAGAGGCGACGCGGCAGGAAATCGGATCCCTTGACGCTCGCGTCGAGCGCCTGGGCGTATTCGAGGAATCCGCCGGGCTTGCTGACGAACATACCCATCGACGCGGCGCGCACGTTGAGCAGGTGGCGGTCCGACGGCGTGCCATAGGCCACGCCACGACCCGGCTCGGCGCGACCCGCGTACCAGTCCAGGTGGAGCGGACGCGGCGTGCGTCGCTCCAGCAACTCGCTCACCAGCGTCGCCGCTGCCGCGCCACCGCCGATGATGGCGACTTTCTGAAACATGCGTTTGGTCCTTCGCCCGTATGTGGGGGTGGAGGGCCGTGAGACCGTCAGGCCGTCAGGCGTCCCGCGATGATCGACTGCCTCGGTCGTGCGATCCAGTGCTCGGACGGACCGGGCTGCTCGTAGGCGAGATACTGTGCCAGATCGCCACCGTAGACGTGAAGGGTGAGCGCCGTATCGTGCCGCGATAAATTGCGGCAACGATGCGCGTGCACCTCGGTGGAGTCGAACCACGTGGCGTCGCCCGGTCCCAACCAGGTGCGGCCGCTGCTGCGCAGGGAATGTTCGTCGTCGCCCTTGTCGAACGACTCCACTTCGAGCGCGCCCGCGATGGTCGCTTCCAGGCCCCACAACCCGCCGTGGTCGTGCACGGGCGTGGTGTAGCCGGGCGGCCAGGCCATGACGAGCACGCTGACCGGCGGCTTCGACCGTTCGGCGAGCATCCAGCGCTCGAAACCGCGACGGCGCTCGCGCAAGCCGCCCAGCGAGGCGATCACCTCGTCGTGGCGCGAATGCAGCAGGCGACCGATCTCGCGGCCCATCGAGGCCAGATCCGGCAGTTCGGCCTGCGACAGGTCGAAAGCGACGTCGCGCAGGCTGCTGATGATGGAAGAACGTTTGCCCATGGAGGGAGGGGTCCCGCCCCGTGAATCGACTGGCGGGGAGTGGACCATGTGGCTCGTTAAAGCCGTGTAACCCCGAAATGTCGCGAAGGCGCTAAACCCTTCACCCGCGCCGTGCATCCAAAGCCACGAACCGCCCGGTCGGCGGTCCGTCCAATGGAGAGCAAAGCCATGATCGTGTTCACCTCGCTCGTCGTCCTCGCTGCCGGCTTCTGGCTGGTGTTCGCCGTGCTGGGCGCGGTACTGAAGCTGGTCTTCGGGATCGTCGGTGGCGTGTTCAGTCTGATCGACAGCCTCGTCGGCGCCCTGGTCGGCGGCATCGCGATGCTGCTGGTGGCTCCGGTGGTCGCGCTGGCGCTGATGCCGGTTCTCCTCCCGGTGGCCTTGCTCGCTCTGATCGTCTGGGCCATCGCCCGCAGCCATCGCAAGCCCGAGGTGGTGGTGGTGCCGGCATCGCGGTAGTCCGCCGCACCGGCGCAGGTCAGATCTTGCGCAGGTCGAACGCCACGGGAATGCGTGCCCAGGCGCGCACGGCACGGCCGTTCGCCTGCGCCGGCTGGAATCGCCACGCGGCCAGCACCTGGTCGCGCGCCGCCGCGTCGAGGATGGCGTGCCCGCTGCTTTGCTCGATCTCCACCTGCACGGGCTTGCCGGTCTCGTCCACGAGCACGCGTAGCGTGACCGTGCCTTCCATGTGTCGCTGCAAGGCCGCGCGCGGATAGGCGGGAGCGGGCGCCGACACATAGGCCAGCTTCGCTTCCACGGGGGCGCTTTCGACCGCCGGCGCGACGGGTGCGGTGTCCACCGGCGTGGACGGCACCATCGGCGCGCTGCCTTCGTCGGTGGGTACCACGGCCGGCGGCGTCACGGGTTGCGGTTTGGGAACGACCGTCGTCGACGCATGGCGCACGACCGGTAACGGCTTCAGGTCGATCGGCGGCGGGGGGATCGGCTTGGGCTCGACGGGATGATCGATGATCCGTAGGGACGCACTGGCCAGCGGCGTGGTGACGATCTGCGCCACCATCGGCCGCATGACGGCGATGAGCGCGGCGGCGTTGAGGGCGATCGCGGCACTCATGGCGACGATGCGGACGGTATCCGGGTGAATCCCGGCCTGGGACGACGGACGAGCGAACGACATGAGCCACCTCCTGCAACGTGGGGGGAAGGTGATGCCTGGTTTGCCGAACACGGCCGTGGGGAACGGCGGGGATCGTGTTCGATTTCAGATTTATCTCACGCCGTGGAAACTTGCAATATCGGAACAGGAGGTGGGCGATCAGTGCGCGACGAGCATCGGCACGTCGGATTGCATGAAGAGGTAGCGCGTGGTGCCGCCGAGCACCATTTCGGAAAGGCGCGAGCGGCCCCAGGCGCCCATCACGATGAGGTCGGCCTTTTCCGCGTGGGCGATGTCGAGCAATGCCGGACCGGGCGCGGCTTTCGCGCCGTCGTCGAGGCGGCGCACCGTGGCGGTGACGCCGTGGCTGTCGAGCCAGTGGCAGATGTCGGTATCGGGCAGCGCGCAGGTGTCGATGTCTTCGTCGCGGCTGCCGTCGATGACGGTGACGCGCGCGGCGCGGCGCAGCAGGTGCAACGACGAACGCACCGCCAGCGCCGATTCGCGGCTGCCGCTCCATGCCACCAGCACGTGCTCGCCCAGCGTCCCGACCGGCGCGTTGTCGGGTACCACCAGCACGCCGCGACTGGACGCGAACACGGTGCGCGATACCACGCCGAACCCGATGGGCGCATCGCCGCGCATGGTGGACGACCGCTCCATCACCACGAGGTCGTAACCCGCCGAGGCATGCGCGAGCAGGGTGACGGTGTCGCCGTTGGCGACGCGCCATTTGCCATGCAGGCCGTGCGAGGCGAGAAGTGCGGTCCACTCGTCGGCCACGGCACGGGCGTCGGTCGTGCGCTGGCGCACCGCATCCAACTGCAGGGGCACGGCTTCGGGCACGGTGAAGGCGGCGGCGGGAAGGTCGACCACGTGCATGGCGTCGAGCCGGGCGCCCATCCGCGTGGCCATGGCCAGCGCCGCGCGCAGGCCCGCGCCCTGCAAGGGCAGGCGGGGGACGTGCAGGAGCAGTTCGAGGGTCATGCCCGCATGGAACACCGCCGGAGGGACGAGGTCAATGCCCCTCCGGCGGGCGGCGGTCTTACTTCTTCTTTTCCTGCGACGGCACGAAGCGCGTACGCACCGCCTCGGCCAGCAGGTCGGGCGGCAGCAGGCCCTGGGCGATGAGGAAGTCGTTGAACGCCTTGCGATCGAAACGCTCGCCGAGCCTGGTCTGCGTTTCCGCGCGCAATTGCAGGATGCGCAGGTAGCCGTAGAAGTAGGCGGTGGCCTGGCCGGGGGAGTTGAGCGTGTAACGATCCAGCTCCTGTCGCGCCATCGGTTCGGAGAGGCCCACGTCGTGCACGAGGATGTCGTGGGCGCGGTCGCGGTCGATCATGCCCAGGTTGAGCATGGGGTCGAGGAAGGCGCGCGCCGCGCGCAGCAGGCGGAACTGCAAGGCCACGAACTGGCCGGCCGGCGGCTCGTACGGCACCATCTCGGCCTCGGCGTACAGCGCCCAGCCTTCCACGTTGACGCTGTTGAAGGCGAACAGGCTGCGCGTGAGCGACACGCCCTGTTCCACCATCGCCGCGAACTGCAGTTCGTGGCCCGGGCGGCCCTCATGCGCGGTGAGGGTCCAGGCGGCGGCTTCGAAGGTGAAGTCGTCGTACATCTGCGTGTTGTCGCCGTCGGCCGGCGGGTTGCCCGTGGTGAGCACGAAGGTGCCGCGCTGCCCGGTGTTGTTGATGAACGGCGGCGGGTCCATGTGCGGCGCGGGCGTGCGCGCGTTCTCCGCCTCGGACGCCAGGCGCATGGCGAGCTGGCGCTTGGGCAGTTCGACGATGCGTTGCTTGCGGATGATGTCTTCGATCTTGCCGATCACCATGTGGTACGTCGGTTCGACCTTGTCCTTGGGCAGCTGCTTCTTCTTCAGCGCCTTGAGCACGTCGCGGTAATCGCCGTCGGGCAGGCCCTCGGCCTTGGCCACCACCGGCGCGAGGGACTGCAGCGCATAGGTGGTTTCCATGAATTCCAGCTGCGCGCGGGCGATGAGCTCGCGCGGCGCGATGTCCAGGCCCACCTGTTCGAGGTTGTAGGCGTACATCGGCTCGGGCAGGCGGAAGTCGGTGCGCCCGCGCGGCAGCACCGTGCTCTTCACCCAGGCGTTGTAATCCTTCAGCTGTTTGTCGAGCGTGTTCATCGCCTCGTCGCTGCCGGCCACCTTCTTCTCGGCGAACAGCTTGCGGATGCCGTCGACGTAACGCTGCGTGTTGCCCAGCTTCTGTTCGACGTCGGCCTTGACCGGGCCCAGCAGCGCCTTGTCGGCGAGCTTTTCGGTGGTGCGGGCGCGGGCCTCGTCGACCAGCGCCTTGCAGCCCGGGGCCATGCCCACGTAGCACTTCAGGCGGCCGAGGGCGGCCTTGTTCTGCTCCGGCGTGCTCTCGGCGTTGAGCAACGAGAACTCGCCGCTGAAGATGATCTGGCCGGCGTCGTACCAGGGCAGCATGTATTTCTTGTTGAGGTCGATGCCCTTGATGCTGGAATCGATCTGCTTGATGAGGATCTGCAGGTCCTGACGGACGTTGGGATCCTTCTCCCCGGCCAGGCGTTCGTCGTACTTCTTGCGTGCCGCGACCAGGTCGGCGCGCTGGCGGTCGTCGGCGCCGGCACTCAGGTCGGCGGTTTTCTCGTCGAAGCCCTTCACGCCGATGTCGGTGGCCGATTCGGGGCTGTAGCGGGCGGTGATGTCGAGCAGGAGCTGTGAATCGGCATTGCTGCGCGCGATCCAGGCCGGCGGTGTGGCATCGGCGTGCGCGGCACCGACCGCGAAGGTCACGGCGGCCGCGAGGGTCAGTCGTCGAAACATGGGTGTCTCCCCGGTGAACTGGGCAAGAGACTAGCCGCAAAGATCACCCGGGCAAATGGCCCATTCGGCAGATCAGCTGAACACGAGTGCCACGGCGGCCATGCCGATCATCAGGAACGAGATCACCCCCTTGGCCACGATGCCCACGAGCATGCCGAACCAGGTGCTGACGCCGACGTGGGCAGAACGCAGGATGCTCTTGCCGGAACACAACTCACCGAGGACGGCGCCCGCGAACGGGCCGAGCAGCAGGCCGGGGATGCCGAAGAACATGCCCACGACCGTGCCCGCCCCGGCGCCCCATAGCGCGCGTGGACTGGCGCCGATCTTTTTCGCGCCCAGCGAGGCGGAGACGAAGTCCAGCGCGACGCCGACGGCGCCCGCGATGCCGATCGCCACCAGCCAGCCCCAGCCGAGGTGCCGGTACTCGTCCACCGCCGCCGCCAGCCAGATGCCGCCGAAGATCATCGGGATGCCGGGAAGCACCGGCAGGATGGCGCCGGCCACGCCGCCGATCACCAATAGGGCGGCGAGCACGTAGAGGGCGATGTCCATCAGCGGAACGCCTCGCGGTACTCGGGTTTGAGGAAGGCCTCGAAGGCTTCGCTGGGCACGTCGATGGCCTGCGGACCCGCCGAATACGCCGCCACCTGGTAGGGCGGAAAGATGAAGGTCAGGCCGTGCACCTTGTCGTCGGGGCCGGTGAGCAGGCTGAAGACGCGGTAGTGATCCTTGCCCGGCTCGGTGCCCTCGTCGATCTGCCGGCTGTCGGAGGCCAGGGGTTCGTCCTCGTCGTCGAGCGAGCCGATGAGTTGCCGCCGCGCCTCGGAAGCGAACGCGCTTTCGGCCGCCTGAGGATCGGCGAACAGATCGCGCAGGCCCACCACGCGGTGCTCCTGCAGGTCGTAGGTGAAGCTGTCGAGGATGGGCGCCGGATGCGCACCGCCGGTGAAGGCCGAGCCGTCGACCTGCACGTTGATGAAGCGGTCGGTGCGCGAGGCCACGGCGATGTCGAGATTGAGGTCCCAGGGCAGTTCCCGCGCGCGCTGGCGAGCGCCCGGCGCGTCGAGGCTGCCGAGGAAGGCGCGTTTCTGGCGCTCCACGTAGTGGTCGATCGTGGAGCGCAACGGCGCGGCACGCTCGGGCAGCTCGGGCAGCGACAGCTCCATGGTGTAGAGGCCTTGCGCGTCCGATTGGGTATCCTTGTCGGCGTTCACCCGGGCGTGCGACGGCGAGTGCCCGCCCTGGTCGGCGCTCTCCTGGCAGGCGGCCAGTCCGGCGGTGGCGAAAGCCAACTGCAGGATGTGTCGCATCAACATGTCGGATTATCTCCCTGCAAGGCTCGCATCTTAGCGTAGCGTCGGACCTCTTCAGGGCATGTCAACGAATCGAAGGAACACCGTGCAAGCTGCGTCGACGGAAACCGTCACCCTGCTCAAGGCCGACGAACTGGGCCGTATCGAACGCGTGGAGCGCGGCGGCGTGCTGCTCATCCGGCGCGACATCGGCTCGGCCCGCTGGTGGGCCCGTGGCTTCGCCAGGCGTGCCGCGGCACGCGAGGCACGTGCCTTGGGCAAGCTCGACGGCATCGACGGCGTGCCTCGCCTGCTCGCATGGGACGGCCGCATCCTCGAGCGCAGCTACATGGCGGGGCTGCCCATGCAGCAGGGGCAGCCGCGCGACGCGGCCTATTACCGCAGGGCGCTGCGCCTGCTCGCCGTGCTGCATCGGCGCGGGATCGTGCACAACGACCTGGCCAAGGAGCCCAACTGGCTCGTGCGCGACGACGGCACGCCGGGGCTGGTGGATTTCCAGATCGCGTGGACGCGCGGCAAGCGTGGCGCATTGTTCCGCCTGCTCGCGCGCGAAGACCTTCGCCATCTGCTCAAGCACAAGCGCACGTACGCGGCGGATGCGTTGTCCGAACGGCAACGCGCCATCCTCGCGCAGCCGGCGCCGCATTCGCGCCTGTGGCGCGCGACGGGCAAGCGTCTTTACAAACTCATCGCGCGAAAGGTCTTCGGCTATTGGGACAACGAAGGGCAGGGGCGCGTGAGGCGTTGACGAATTCGCCGATGCGATCGGCTCCCACCCTTTGGTAGCAGCCTTCCTACCGAAGGGGTGGGAGCCGATCGCATCGGCGAAAAGCCACCGGAGCGGTGTCGCGTAAACCTATTTCTCGACGAACGCTCGCTCGATCACGTAATCGCCCGGCTCGCGCGTGCGCGGCGAGGCCTGGAAACCTTCGCCGTCGAGCAGCACGCAGATGTCCTCGAGCATCGAGGGGCTACCGCACAGCATCACGCGATCTTCCGCGGGGTTGAGTTGCGGCAGGCCGAGGGTGCGGGCCATCTCGCCGTCGGCGATGGCGTCGGTGATGCGGCCGCGGTTGCGGAACGGCTCGCGCGTGACCGTGGGGTAATAGATGAGTTTTTCCCGTACCAGCTCACCCAGGTATTCGTGGTTGGGCAGTTCGTTCTCGATGTACTGCGAGTAGGCCAGGTCGTTCGTGTGGCGCACGCCGTGGGCGAGCACGATGGTGTCGAAGCGCTCGTAGGTATCCGGGTCGCGGATGATCGACAGGAACGGCGCGAGGCCGGTGCCCGTGCCCAGCAGGTAGAGGCGCTTGCCGGGCTTGAGGTCGTTGAGCACCAGCGTGCCGGTGGGCTTGCGGCTCACGATCACCGGATCGCCGGGCTTGAGGTGCTGCAGGCGCGAGGTGAGCGGGCCGTCCTGCACCTTGATGCTGAAGAACTCCAGGTGCTCTTCGTAATGCGCGCTGGCGATCGAGTAGGCGCGCATCAGCGGGCGGCCGTCCACTTCCAGGCCGATCATCACGAAATGCCCGCTCTCGAACCGGAAACCCGGGTCGCGCGTGGTGCGGAAACTGAAAAGCGTGTCGTTCCAGTGGTGCACGTCGATGACGTGCTCGGTCGCCAATGCCACCATGGTGTATCGAACCTCGAAAACGAAAGGGCCACGACCTCACGCTGGGCGGAAGTCTCTGATTCGGCTGGGGAAGCGGCCAATTCGCCGCGCGCCTCGCGTTCGCCGCACTCACGGGGTGAGTGCCGGCGCAGGACGCCAAGGATACGGCATTGCGCGACGCGTCGCCGGACAGGCGTCTCGCACTCGTCTAAGATCGAGGGTCCGCCCTTCACACGACTCGATGGCATGACCCGACCCGACTACGCTCCGGGCCAGTCCTGGACTTACCGCACCCGGCCCGGCGAGGAAGACTCCCGCCTGATGATCCGCAAGATCGACGTCGAGCCGGAGGATGGCGAGGTGTTCCACGTGTCCCTGCCCGGCGTGAAGCTGCGCAACCACCGCGTGCCCGGGGGCATTCAGCCGGCGATGCACCATGCGGCCGTGTCGCGTTCGACGCTCGACAAGAGCGTGCTGGACGCGGCCGGTACCGCCGATGCCGACGAGAGCTGGCGCGATGGCTACGCCGTGTGGCGCCAGGCCTACGACAACGGCGACGCGGGCGTGTTCGACCTCGAGGTGAAGGACATCCTCGGCTACATCGAGATGGTGGTGGCCGCGTCGGGCGAAGCCCGTCCCTGAACGTGCCTGCCGAAGGGGTGGGAGCGGACCCTGTCCGCGAACCCTCAGGCGTGCCAGCAAACGAATGAGGCCATGCGGTGATCGTGCGAGCGGCAAAAAGCTCGCACGATCACCGCATGGCCTCATTCGCTATAGCAGCCTTGAGGGTTCGCGGACAGGGTCCGCTCCCACCCCTTCGGTAGCAGGGTACGGGCAAAAAAAGAGCGCCCGTCTTCGACAGGGCCCCCGGCCGGGGAGGCAGCCGGGGGGCGAAGGGGGCGCAAGTCACACAGGGATGGGTTTTATGCGTTGAAGCCGATCAGAAGTCGTAGGTGACTGCCAGGCGGGCGTAGCGCGGGTCTTGCGTGTACCAGGGCACGCCGAAGATGGGGTTCGGCGTATTCGGCTTGTCTTCGCTGGACGGATAGCGATACGTCGCGCGCTTCTGGTTGAGCACGTTGAACACGTTGGCCGAGAACGCCAGCTTCTGGTCCGCCCAGTTCGGGCGATAGGTCAGACCCAGGTCGAGCTGGAAGGTCCAGGGCAGTCGTCCCTGGGAACCCGGAGGGGCCGGCTGGCCGTTGCAGAAGTGGAACGTGCTGCCGTAGCTCACCGGTTCGCTGTGATCCGGACCGTAGTAGCCGAGGCAGATCTGCGGCGCGCCGGAGCTGGCCTGCAGGTTGCCGGAAGCCTGCCATTCGGGCGCGAACTGCCAGTAGCCGTACGCCTTGATGACGTGGGTGTGATCGTTACCGAGCACGCCGTTGGCATAATCCATGACCCAATGGTTGTCCCAGTCCACGCTGCCGGCGGCACCCGCCTGGCGGGTGTCGGTACGCGCCTGGCCTTCGGTGTTGCCGTAGGAGCGCGAGAAGACGTAATCGAGCTTGCCGTACCACACGCCGTCGAAGCTGTGCTCGAGGAACATTTCCAGCGAGTAATAGTTGCGCTTCGGCGACTGGAAGCCCATGTCGTCACGGGTAAGCGTCACGTCGTAAGGCTGGTTGTTGGCGTCGATCAGCGTAAAGGTATTGGCCTGGCCACCGTTGATCAGGTAGCAACTGTTGGTGCTGCTGATCGTGTGGCCTTCGGCAAGCGCCTTGTTGGAGACGAGGTCGACGTCACAGAAGTCGTCGATGACGCTGCGAAGCAGGCGGCGGGTGAACTTGGCGCCGTAGACCCAGTTTTGCCCAAGGGTCTTGTCGAAACCGAGGATGAACTCATCCTGATGTTCGGCTTTCAGACCCTTGCCGGCGACCGTCCGTGGATCGGGCGGGACGCCGTACGAATTGTTGCCCGACACCACGTCGCTGATTTGGGTGAGGTTGGTCGGAGCGCCGGTGACCGGATCGATGCCACCGTAGGTGTAGTACTGCTGAGTGGAGATATAGCCGGCGGCAGCGCCGGTGGCGGGGCTCAGCGGCAGGCCGAGGTAATAGCGGCCCGCGTTGGCGAAGACCTTGAACGAACCGTCACCGTTGACATCCCAGGACGCGCCGATGCGGGGGGCCCACTGCGGCTTGGTCTGGGTGATGAAGGCCTCGCCGAACGGGTTGTAGTCGGTGAACTGGTCGTTGCGCAGGCCGACCGACAACAACCACTTGTCACTGACCTGCCATTTGTCCTCGATGTACTGCGCCTTCTGATCGGAACGGACGCTCACGAGGCTGCCGGTGATGTTCCGGCTGACGAAATAACCGCTCTGTCCGTTCGGGAACAGGGCCGGCGCAGGCACGAAGTTGCGACCGGGCGCGTTGGAGATGGGGGCGTTGGGTGTCTCGGTGAAGCCGTAATCCCAGATGTAGCCAGGACCTGGGCTGGTCGTGCCGAAATCTTCGACGCGCGACTTCACGTTGTCGATGCCCACCGAGATCGTGTGGTCGCCCAGCACATAGGCTACGTCGAAGCGAAAATTCGTGGACTTGTTGCCACGGCCGGGAGAGCTGATATCTCCCACCTGGTTGTTGCGGATGGCATGTCCGCCGTTGAGCAACGGATTCTGCTTTGGCGAATCGTCGATACGGGCCAGGGTCGGGTCGTTGCCGCTGGGCTGGTCGTAGTTCTTCGAATCCATCTTGCCGTACAGGGCGCTGACGGTCAGGTTATCGGTGATGTAGCTGGTGTACTTGGCGATGTAGAGGTCGCCGCCGGTCTTCTTGTTGTTGTCCGGTCCGATCGCGTTGAGCACCTGGCGATTGTTGAAGTCGTAGTTGTAGCGCGTGCCGGAGCTCTCGCGCTTGTCCGACGCGCCGGTCACTTCGAGGATGTTGCTGTCGTTGATGTTCCAGTCGAGCTTGCCGTACCAGCGCGGTGAGCGGTAATCGTTCTTCTGTTCGGGCGTGTTGCTGCCCACGTCGTTGAGGGTGCGGCGATTCTGCTTCTCGAATTCACCGGCCACGAAGAAGAACAGCTTGTCTTTGATGAGGGGGCCGCCCGCGTACGCGCTCACCGTGGTGGTCCACGTGCGGTTTTCGCTCTTGGGCTGGTAAAGGTTGCCGGCCGGGGCGGAAGCCGGGGTGTGGGTGTAATACAGGTCGTCCTGGTGGGCACGGGCGAACGCCGGTTCCCACAGCACCTGCGCACCGAAGTGCCATTCGTTGGTGCCGCGCTTGCCGACCTGGCTGATCACGCCGCCGTCGGAGCGGCCGTACTGCGCGCTGTAACCGCCGGTGTAGACCTCCTGCTGGTCGATCGCGCCGTAGGGCAACTGCAGGCCGCCGAGCGCGTTGAGCGGGTCGGTGGTGTTGAAGCCGTTGATATAATAGGCGTTCTCGTTCGCCGCGGCGCCGCCGAAGCTGGCCACCGAGCGGCCGGTGTCGCTCTGGAAGTTGGCGCCGTTGTTCACCACGCCCGGCGCGAGGCGCGCGATGGCCTCGGCGCTACGGCCCAGCGGCAGCTTGGCGAGCTGCTCGGCGGTGACCACCGTACGCGAGTCGACGGTGGTGACGTCGATGTTGGGCAGCGCGGTGCCGGTGACGGTCACGCCGGAGAGGCTCGTCGCGTCGCCGGCGGTGGCGGCGGGAGCCGCGAACGACACGTCGGTGCTGGCACCGACGCGCAGCGTGACGTCCTTGCGGGTATCGATGACGGCGCCGTCGCGCATCAGGGTCACCGTGTAGGTTCCCAGCGGAAGCTGCGACGCCGAGTAGCGGCCACGTTCGTCGACCGGCACCTCACGGCGGAAGCCGGTGCCGCTCTCGATCACGATGCTTTCGTTGCCGCCCGCCGGCACGCTGCCGTTGAGGCCGCCGGTGGTGGACTGCGCGTGGACGACGCCCGCGCCGGCCAGACAGGTGCAGATGGCCAGGGCGAGTGCCTGCCTCCGCGAGAGAAACTGGTTGTTCAAGTGCCTTCCCCGAAAATGATGTGCCCGGTAAAAACGCGAGCACGGAACAACGGGTGGTTGAACGACGTCTCTCCCCGACGAAAGCTCCCCGACCCAAGTCCGCGCTCCGTCGCGTTCATTTGTCTCGATCCAAATGAACTTTCGCAAGATTTACAGGAGTGGGGCGAAGATGTCCATAACCCTTCGAAAGTTTTCATATGGACGTCCATACGAAACACGGTTGTGCGTCGCAGCAAAAAAAGACCTAAGTGGCGGTTTAGATGGATATTCGTCCAAACCATTCGCCCCTCCGCCGGGTCGCGAGACGGTTGCCGACGTGAAGGGACGAGGTCTCGCCCGGCCGTCGTCATTCAGTTTGGATCGAGGCAAATCCCATGCCAACCGCTCGCCGGGGATCGGACGTCCTTGCGCGCCCGATCCTTCGATTCGAAGCTTTATTCCTCAAGGGAAACCGTGCCTTGGGGCCTCGTCCGCAAGCCCCTGCGAAATCCGGGCTTGCCAGCGCAGGCCAAGAAACTAGACTAGGCGACTATCGAAAAGGGGCGGATCAGGCGGGCATGAAGATCGATGGCGGTCGCGGCAACCGCACCGAACCGGTGATGCTCAGCGAAGCCGCGGAGCGGCTGCGCAATCCCCGTATCGACCGCATCGTCGCCAGTTTTCGCGAGTACCGCGTCTCGCTCATGCGGGTGGTCATCCTCGGCTTCATCCTGGTCTGGACCGCGGCCTGGCTGCATGGCCCGGCACCCATGGCCGTGGAAGCGAACCGTGCGTTCCCCCTGGCCACGGGGCTCTTCGTCGCCGCCACGCTGTGGATGCTTTGCGTGCGCGCCGCCCGCGGGCTGCGTCGCCGCTCGCTCATCGATGCCCTGGGTACCGTCGCCAATTACGTGATCGTGGCGGTGTTGCTCAAGGCGGCCTTCATGCTGGTGATCACGTTGACGGCCGTGTTGCCTTTCCTGTCGGTGGCGGTGGGCGTGCGCTATAGCCGGCGTGCGTTCGCGGCGAGCGTGATGGCGTCGGTCGCCGTGCTCGCGATCAGCGCGCCCGACGGTTACTGGATAGCGCGCCCCGCCTATGCGCTCTATGCGCTGGCGCTCGTGATCGTGTTGCCGATGACGCTCTATCGGCTGATGGACGCGCTGCGCGAGGTGTCGACCGAGGCGATCGCCTCGCGCGAGGCTCAGCATCGCTTCATCTCGATGATGAGCCACGAGATGCGCACGCCGCTGGGCACCGTGATCCATTCGGCGTCGCTCATCGACACCGGCGTGATGGACGAAGACCAGCGCCGCCTGGTCTCCCTGCTCGAATCCAACGCCAACGCGCTCCTGCACCGCGTGAACGCCGTGCTGGACGTGGCCTCGTTCGCCGGCGGTCGCTTTAGCCTGCGGCAGCAGCCGTTCACGTTCGACGAAGTGCTCGTCACGGTGGGGGCGGTGTGCCGGCCCCTCGCCGCGGACAAGCACCTCGCGTTCACCGTGTCGCGCGACGCGTCGGTGGAGGGCGTCTTCAACGGCGATCCGGGGCGCATCGAGCAGGTGCTTTCCAACCTCGCGTCCAATGCCGTGAAGTTCACCCCGCCCGGGGGATCGGTGGACGTGCGCGTCGAACTCGTGGACGGGGCCGCCGTCCGGGACCCGACCATCGTGTGCACCGTCGTCGACACCGGCATCGGCATCGCCGATGCGGACAAGGCGCGCATCTTCGATCCCTTCCACCAGTTGAGCGCGGGCGAGAGCCGGCGCCAGGAAGGCGTGGGCCTGGGCCTGTACATCGTGCGCAACGTGTCCGAGCAGATGGGCGGACGCCTCGAGGTAGCCGACAATCCGCTCGGCGGCACGGTGTTTACCTGGCGATTTCCGCTGTCGCGGGCGCCGGTCGGCGTGCGCAGCATCGCCGGGATGCCGCTGGTCGAACTGCTCGACGAACATCGCGGCCGCGTCGCGCGCCAGCGCTGCCTGGTGGTCGACGACAACGCCGCCAACCGCGAGATCGTCGGGCGCATCCTCGAACGCGCGGGACACGTCGCCACGTTCTGCGCCAGCGGCGACGAAGCCCTGGCGCGGCTGGCCACCGATACCTTCGACGTGATCTTCATGGACCTGCACATGCCGGGCAGTTCCGGCTGGGACGTGCTCGGTCGCATCGATTCCGCCCGCCGCGCCGGGGAGGTGCCGCCCATCGTGATGCTCAGCGCCGATTCGAGCCACGATGCCGTCCGCATCGCCTTCAAGGCGGGGGCACGTGCGTACCTCACCAAGCCCATCGCGGCGCAGCGCCTGCTCGACGTCATCGAATCGGTGGCCGGCGAGCGCGTACTGGAGAGCGCCGCGAGGGCGTGGCAGTCGGTGCCCGAGGTATCGGCGACGGCGGATAGCGGCGCCTCGCCGCTGGACGACATGCGCGCGCTCACCAGCGCGGAAGAGTTCGCCGACTTCGTCGCGCTCTGCGCGCAGGCGACCGAAACCCATGTCGAGGCGTTGCGCCTGGCCATGCTGTCGCGGGACATCGCGGGCGCATCGGAGGCCATCCATGCATTGCGCAACGTGCTCGGGAATCTCGGCCTGCCGGGAGGCGCGAGGGTATGCGACGACCTGACGGTGCTGGTGGACGCCGGCGGCGACCTGCGGGCCGCCCATGCCGAACTGGATGCGCTGGCCAGGTCGGTGCGCGCATTCGCCGCGCGCCAGCGTATGGTGTCGGTTTCCACCGAGAGCGCCAACGCTTGAGCACACTGGACGACCTGGCCCGCGGCATCGATGCCCGCGAACGCGCGATACCCGGGCTGAAACCCGACAACGAAGCCCGCATCGTCTTCGTCGACGACACCAGGGCACGGCGCCCGCTTTCGGTGGTGTACCTGCACGGATTCACCGCGAGCCAGGCCGAAGGCGCCCCGGCGCATCGCGACATCGCACGGGCCTGCGACGCGCACCTGTACCTGGCGCGCCTGCACGGGCACGGCAGCGACGATCCCGAGGCCATGGCCGGCGCCACGCCCGAGCGCTGGATGGCCGACGCCGACGAGGCGCTGGACATCGGCCTGGACCTGGGTGAGCGCGTGTTGCTGGTGGGCACGTCGATGGGTGCCACGCTCGCGCTCGACCTTGCCGCGCGTCGCGGCGCGTCGGTGGCCGGCGTGGTGACCTGGTCGCCGGGCATCCGCGTGCACGACCCGGCCCAGCTGGAGGCGGCGCTCTCGCTGAGCGGTGCCATTCCCGCCGATGGCGAGCGTACCGATTTCCAGCGGCGCTACTGGTCGCAGATGATCCATAGCGACGGCATCCGCGCCGTCGCCCGGCTGCTCGCCGAGCGCATGCGCCGGGACATCCTGTGCGAGATCACCTGCCCGGTATTCATGGGGCTGTGGGACGGTGGGGAGGGCGATCGCGACACGCTGACCTCGGTGCGGGCGATGCGCGACGCGTTCGGCTGGCTCGGTACGCCGGGCGATCGCAAATCCTTGCAGGCCTACGATCACGCCGCGCACGTGCTGGCGTCGCCGGAGCGGTCGCCGGCGGCGCGGCACGTGGAGAACGACACGCTCGCCTTCCTGCGCGCCATGCGCATCGCCCGGTAGCGCGTTTCAGCCGCGACGCGAATCGAGGCGCGCGCTATCTTTGCCGCCTTTACGGACGGAACCTCCCTTCGTGCGCGTGTTGCTCGCCATCGCCAGATCGGGATTCGTCGGGCTCGCGCTGTGGGCCTGGGTGGCCTGCGCGTGGGCCGTCGACAGCCGTGAGCGCGACATCGGCCAGTTCATGCACAGGGCGTGGACCGTGCGCGACGGTGCGCCGGGGCAGGTGACGGCCCTGGCGCAGACGGCCGACGGGTATCTCTGGCTGGGCACGCCCGTGGGTCTGTTCCGCTTCGACGGCGTGCGCTTCGAACGCTTCCGACCGCGCGAAGGGGGCGATTTCCTCGCCTCCGCCGTGTCGTCGCTCTATGCGCCCCCGACGGGCGGACTATGGGTGGGCTTCCGGTACGGCGTGGTCAGCTTCGTCGACGCCGACGGCGTCGCCAGCCACTACGCGGCGGGCTCGGGCCTGCCCACCTCTACGGTGTATGCCCTGGGCGGTACGCCCGACGGGCGCATCTGGGGCGCCACCTTCAACGGCCTGGTGATGCTGTCCGGCAAGCGCTGGCGCGTCGTCAGTCCGACGATGGGCCTGCCCGGCCGGCGAGCCAGGAGCCTCATGGTGGATCGCGAAGGGCGCCTGTGGGTGGCCACCGAGGAGGCGCTGGCCTGGCTTCCCAACGGCGGCGAGCATTTCACGGTCGCCACGCGCGGCATCGGACGGGTCAATCGCATCGCCGAGGCGCCGGACGGCAGCATCTGGGTGGCGGAAGACGACGGCGGCGTGCGTCCGGCATGGGCCGGCGAACGCGACCCGGACGACATGGGTCCCACCCTGAGGCTGGCCTCGGCGGGTTTGCTGTTCGACCGCGACGGCGCCTTGTGGATGCCCACGCTGGGCGACGGCATCCGGCGTATTACGCACGTGCGCGACTGGCCGCGCCAGGTGATCGACGCCACCGGGAGCGTGGCCCAGCGATTCGTCGAACGCGACGGCCTTTCCTCCGATTACGCCGATGCGGTGATCCAGGACCGCGAAGGCGACATCTGGGTGGGCGGCACCCGGGGACTGGATCGTTTCCGCGTAAGCCGGTTGACGCCGGCCCCGATGGTGTCGGGTGGCACCGACTTCGCGATCGTGCCGGCGCAGGGACATGGCGTATGGGTGGGCAGCAAGAACCGGCCGCTGATGCGTGCGGAGGCGCATTCGATGTCGTCCACGCCTTTTACCGAAACGATCACCGCGGCATCGCGCGATGGTAAAGGCGTCTGGTTGGCGGGCCCGTCGGGCATCTGGCGCATGAAGGACGACGTGCCGAGCCTGGTGTCGGCGTTGCCCTCGTCGCAATACACCGGAGTGCAGGCCATCGAAGGCGACGGTGCGGGAGGTGCCTGGGTTTCGATCAACCGCCCCGGCCTCTACCACTACGCCTCGGGCCGGTGGGCATTCGATCCGCTGCCGCCGATGGATGGCGAACAGGCGCCGCTGTTCCTGCATCGCGACGGGCGTGGCCGGCTGTGGATGGGATTCGCCCGCAACCACCTGGTGATTCGCGATGCCGGGCGAGACACGCTGCTCGGGCCCGGCGACGGCGTGGCCATCGGCAACGTGGTGGCCTTCTGCGAAGGCCATGCCGTCGACTGGATCGGCGGCGAGTTGGGCATCGCTTCGATCGCCGGCACCGACGTGCATACCGTGCATACGCTGGGCGAGCCCTTGCGTGGGGTGTCGGGCATGGTGAGGGACGCGCGCGGCGACCTGTGGATCAACGCCGCGCAGGGCGTGGCCCGCATCGCGAGCGACGACCTGGACCACGTCGCGCGGGATCCCGCGTTCCGCCCGCCGGTGGAACTGTTCGACTTCCTCGACGGCCTGCCGGGCACGCCGCCGCCGTTCCGTCCCGTGCCGTCGGCCGTCGTCGCCGACGACGGCCGTCTATGGTTCGCGACCACGGCCGGCATCGTTTCCATCGATCCGCTCAACGTGCCGCGCAACGCGACGCCGCCGCAGGTGCACATCACCTCGGTATCGACCGACATGGGCAGCTGGCCGGCCATGCCGCCGCTGCGGCTGCCCGCGCGCACGGAGCGCCTGCGCATCGACTACACCGCCACCAGCCTGGGCATGCCCGAGCGCGTGCGTTTCCGCTACCAGCTCGACGGCATCGACACGCGTTGGCGCGACGCCGGGAGCGAACGGGAGGCCGTGTATACCGACCCTCCGCCCGGGCATTACGTGTTCCGCGTGACCGCGGCCAACGAGGACGGGGTGTGGAACGAACAGGGCGTCGAGCTGGCGCTCGACATCGCCCCGGCCTTCTACCAGACATGGTGGTTCCTGGTGCTGTGCCTGGCGGCGGCGATGGCGGCACTCTACGTCGCGTACCTGGTTCGCGTGCGGCGGATCGAGGAGGCGTTGCGCGCGCGGCTGCAGGAACGCCACGCGGAGCGCGAGCGCATCGCGCGCGAGCTGCACGACACGCTGCTCCAGAGCATCCAGGGCCTTACGATGCGTTTCCAGGCGATCGCCAACCGCGTGCCGGCCGGGGAGCCGTTGCGCGTCTCGATGGAGCTGGCGCTGGATCGGGCCGACGAGGCCCTGGTCGAGGCGCGCGACCGCGTGCGCGGCCTGCGCACGCATACGGTCGACTCGCGCGGTCTCGCGGTCGCGCTCGAAAAACTCGCGCTCGCCTATGCGGACGAACACACGGTGCCGATCGGCGTGGACGTTCGCGTCGACATGACCGGCATGGACCGCCAGGTACGCGACGAGCTTTACGGCATCGCCCGCGAGGCGTTGCACAACGCGGTGGCGCACGCCGACGCCAGCCGCATCGACCTGGTGCTCGACGTCGAGGGGCGCGATCTCGCGTTGCACGTGTGCGACGACGGCCGCGGCATCGACGACGTGGTGATGCGCGAAGGCCGCGAAGGCCATTGGGGGCTGCGCGGCATCCGTGAGCGCGCCGCCGCCATCGGCGCCGAACCGACCATCGCGTCCCGGCTCGACGGCGGCACCGTGGTCTCGGTACGCGTGCCGCTGGAACGCGTCTTTCCGCATCGCGGGCACTGGTTGCGCCGTCGTTTTTCGCGGCATCGTCGCCGGTGACCGCCAGCGACCTCACTTTGCTGCTCGATCGCCTTGCCAGGGACGACGGCTGGCGGCTGCCGGACGCCTTTCTCGAACGTGCCGACCTCGCCGATCGACTCGACCTGCTGCTTCCCGGCGACACCGCCTCCGCCGAGGTCGCGCGTGCGGCGCCATTCCTCGCCGCCATGGAGGCCAGCGACGCGCGTCTGTTCCAACGCTTGCGCGAGGCCATCCGCGCGGGACGTGGCGCCCTGGCCATGGCGCCCTGGCTGCGTTCGGGGGCGTCGGAGGGTCAGCACTACGACGCCCTGGATACCTTGTTGGCCGGCGTGCTCGCCATCGACGAGCCGATGGCCGACGATCCCGTTCCGCCGCCGGGCATGGTGTTCTACCAGCCGACGCCCGCGCGGCACATCCTGGATTGCGTGCGGCGCGCGGGCATCGGCCGCGACGATGTCGTGCTGGATCTCGGTTCGGGCCTGGGGCACGTGCCGATGCTGGTGAACATCCTCACCGGTGCGCGAACCCGGGGCGTGGAGCGGGAGCCGGCCTACGTGGAAAGCGCCGCGCGCGCCGCGGACGCGCTGGGCTTGCGCGGCGTGTCGTTCCTCTGCGCGGATGCGCGGGACGCGTCGCTGGACGACGTGGACGTGGTCTACCTGTTCACGCCGTTCGTCGGCGGCGTGCTGGCCGATGTGCTGGTTTCGCTCGAGCGTGCGGCGCGGGCGCGCCCCTTGCGCATCGCGACGCTCGGTCCCTGTTCGGCCACGTTCGCGCGGCAGGCGTGGCTACGCGCCGATGCGGCGACGAGCCCCGATCGCGTGGCGGTGTTCCGTTCGGTCAGCGGTGGCCCGGATTGAAGTGACCGGTGCCGCCGCCGACGGAGATGCTCACGCCGCCGGTGGGATGGTCGCAGCTGCCGAACGCCTGGCTCAGGTTGACCACGCCGGATTGGAAATCGCCGCTGCGGCCATGGCTTCCGCTCATGACGCCCGTGCTCACGCTGCCGTGGACCTGGGGCTTGTTGTAGGTGGCGTCGTCGCAACGTGGCTCGTCGTCGGCGATCGCGGTGTCGGCCATGCGGCCGCTGGTGTCGCCGTAGTAGGTGCCGGGTGGATCCTTCGGGCGCGACGGCGTCACGGCGACGCTCTCGCCGCTACCCCGGGGCGCGCCGGCCGTCGTGCCCGCGTGCGCGGGGGCGGCGGCCGTGGCCGACGAGGCCGGCACGTAATCCGGCGGCAACTTGAGGTTGAGCGGGCGGGACGCGTCCTGGGCCATGGCCCCGACGGAAACAAGGAGCAGGGCGGCGAGGGCGAGGGTGGGCTTCATGTCGGGCTCCGGGGGATGCGTCCTGGAACGCGCGAGGACGCGTCCGGTGTACTCGACTTGGAGTGTAGGAGGAATGCGTAAGTTCCGTCGGTGCCATCCCGGCCTCACGGCGCTGGGCTCCCGCGTACGCAGGAGCGACGAACTCCACGATTCGACGGCACGCGAGAAACCTCACGTCGCTCCTGCGTAGGCAGGAGCCCAGCGCCTCGCGTTGGAAAGCGCGGGAACGTCAGGCCGGTTCTTCGTCCGGGCGCTCCGACGGCGCCTCGCCCAGGCGCACCTTCAACGCGTCGATCTCCCGGCGCAGGTTGCGGTTTTCGGCCTCCAGGTCGGCGATCTGCTCGCGCAGGGCCTTGACCTCGTCCGTGGGTTTTTCCCGAGGCTTGCGCTTCGACTCGCGCACGCGTTTGGCGGCCTGTTTGAGTTCGTCGTCGCCGGCCGAGGCGGCCGCGCGCTGTTCTTCCTCGGGCAGGCTGGCCACGGCGGCGGCCGCGCTGATCGACAGGTGGCCCGACTTCACCGCCGCGACCACCTCGGGGGCGGCCTCCTTGCGGATCTTTTCGATCATGCCGACCTGGTTGCTGCTGATCCGTGCCTCGCGGGCGATTTCCTTGCGGCTTTCGGCGGGGTTGGCGCGCGGCGGTTTCGGCTTCGCGGGCTCGGCTCCCGTGGTGTCGAAGGGAACGCCGTCGTCCTGCGCCGGCTCGGCCGACGCGCGACGGGACGCCAGGATCTCGCGCTTGCGCAGGGCCAGCACGCCGCGCTGGAAGTCCGACACGCTGCGCCGGCCCAGGTGTTGCTCGATCATCCACAGGTGCACGTCGTCGATCGACTGGAACCGCTCGTTCTGCACCGTGTTGAACGGGATATCGTGCTTGCGGCAGATGCCGTAGCGGTTGTGGCCGTCCACGAGCGTATCGCCCCACAGCACCAGCGCGTCGCGGCAGCCTTCGGCAAGCAGGCTGCGCTCCAGCGCCTGGTATTCGTCGGGCGTGAGCGGATCGATGTAGGCCTTCAGTTCTTCGTTGACGACGATATGCATGGACGGGCGAGGGATGAAGCAGGCGGGGGCGGCATTCTAGTGGCTACGGGGCGGACGTGCAGGTGCCGCGCCGCCGCCCAGGTGCAAGGCCTTGCGTCCTCTCGTATTTTCGCTTTCGCGGCAGGTTGGCGCCCGGCGGGGAGGCGATTACACTCCGGACGATTCACGGCATGGGGGACGGGGGATGACGATGGACACGGTCGAGATCAAGGCTTTCGTGCCTGCCCGGGACTTCGGGTTGTCCCAGCGGTTCTACCAGGACCTGGGCTTCACGCTCGCTTCATCGTCCCACGGCGTCGCCTACCTCCACGCCGGCGATTGCAGCTTCCTGTTGCAGGATTTCTACGACGAGACGCTGGCCGAGAACTTCATGATGCACCTGCTCGTGAAGGACGTGGATGCCTGGTGGCGTCACGTGTCGTCCAGCGACCTGGCGGCGCGCTATGGCGTGCGTGCCGCCCCGCCGCAAGACAGGCCCTGGGCCATCCGCGACTTCACGATCCACGATCCGTCCGGCGTGTTGTGGCGGATCGGGCAGAACATCGGCAAGACGCGCGCGAATCCTGGGGAGTGACGTCATGGCCACCTCTGCATCCACGGGTAACGACGCCCCGGCGCTGATCGACGCACGTATCGCGCAGCTCGGCGACTGGCGAGGCGATGTCCTGGCGAAGGTGCGCGAGCTCATTCACGAGGCCGCTCCCCACGTGGTCGAGGAATGGAAATGGCGGGGCACGCCGGTATGGTCACTCGGCGGCATCCTCTGCACCGGCGAAACCTACAAGGCCAAGGTGAAGCTGACCTTTGCCAAAGGGGCCTCGCTTAAGGATCCCTCGCGACTGTTCAACGCGAGCCTCGACGGCAACGCGAGGCGTGCGATCGACATCGGCGAGAACGACGAGATCGATCCGAAGGCCTTCAAGGCGCTCGTTCGCGAAGCGGTGGCTTGGAACGCCGACTCGAAAAAGAAGGCGCGCTAGGGTCCGGCCTGCGCACGATGGGGAAGGCCGCCCCTTGAGGAGCGGGCTTCCCTGGATGGGCTGCCTGGGGACGCGGCCCGTTATTCCGGTTGGGTCGCCACGCCGGTCGGGCTGCCGCCGACGGCAATCGAGGCGGTGACCTTGTTGGTCCAGGGGTCGATGACCGAGATCGTGTTCGATCCGGTATTGGCGACGTAGATCCGGCTCGAATGACGATCCACCGCGATCGAACCGGGGCTGTTGCCGACCGGGACGATGTTCGTGGTCTTGCCCTCGGGGTTGATGATGGACACGGTGTTGTCCGCCTGATTGGCGACATAGAAAGGCACGCCGATGATGCTGGTGGCGACGGCCGTGGGAGCGTTCCCAGTCGACACGCTCCTGGTCTTGTTCGTGATGGCGTTGATGACCGATACGTCGTTGGAGCCGATGTTCGCCACGTAGACGACGAGGCCCAGGGGGCCGGTCGCGAGATTCCACGGCGTCGTGCCGACGGGGACGCTGCCGATCAGCTTGTGGGAGCGCGTATCGATCACGGAGACGGTGTCGTCCCCGAGGTTGCCCACGTACAGGCGGTTGAGGGAGGCGCTGGTGGCGAGGCTGATCGGCGCGGCGCCGACGGGCAACGTGTCGCTCACCACGTTGGTCGCGGTCTTGATGACGGATACCGTGTTGTCGCCGAGATTGCCCACGTACACTTCGGCGCCGTTCGGGCTCACCGCGATGCCCTGGGGTTGGTTGCCGACGGCAAGGGTGGCGACCACGGCATGGGTCGCCGCATCGATCACGGAGACCGAACCGTCGTTGGTGTTGGCCACGTAAACGTTCTTGCCGTTCGGGCTCACCGCGACGCCCGTCGGCGTGGTTCCCACCGATATCGTGGCGGTCACGGCATTCGTCGTCATGTCGATGACCGACACCGAGTTGTCGGTCTGGTTGCTCACATAAGCGTTGTCGCCAGGGCTGGCGGCCGCCGGAAGTGCCGTGCCGGCCATCAGCAGCGGAAGGGCGCAACGAAGCGCACGCGTCTTGAATCGAGTCGTCACGTGATGATTCTCCGTGGAATGTGGACGCGAAGGCGCCCGGCGTGAAGCGATGAGGCTTCGGCTTGAATCGTCAGCGCGTGTCCGCGCATCGAGGGCAAGCTATCGACCGGCGATGACGGTTTGGCGATGTGGCTATCACAGGCTTCATGACGGATCGGAGACACCTCTGCACCGAACCGGCACGGCACGCGGGGCACGCGAGCCGCCTGGGCTCTCGACCCGGCGAGGGACGGCCGGAACGACGAACGGTGGCAACGCGGGGTAGGGCGGTTAAAATGACGCCATGCAACCCATCGATCCCTCGGCGTTTCGCCTCACCGTCGCCCCCATGCTCGACTGGACGGACCGCCACTGCCGGTACTTCCACCGGCTGCTGTCGCCCCATGCCCGGCTCTATACCGAAATGGTCACCAGCGCGGCCCTGGTCAGGGGCGGACAGGTGCGCTTGCTCGAACACAGCCACCAGGAGCATCCGGTGGCCCTGCAACTGGGCGGCAGCGATCCGGCGGAACTGGCCCAGGCGGCCGCGATGGGCGCTCGCGCGGGCTATGACGAGATCAACCTCAACGTGGGTTGCCCCTCCGATCGCGTGCAGTCGGGCAAATTCGGCGCCTGCCTCATGCGTGAGCCGGCGCTCGTGGGCGACTGCGTGCGGGCCATGGCCGATGCCGTGGACGTGCCGGTGACGGTCAAATGCCGCATCGGCGTGGACGACCAGGACGAATACGCCGATCTCCAGCGCTTCACCGAGACCATGCTCGCCGCCGGGGTGGGCATCCTGGTGGTGCATGCGCGCAAGGCCTGGCTGCAAGGGCTCAGCCCGAAGGAAAACCGCGAGATCCCGCCTCTGGACTACGAGCGGGTCTATCGCCTGAAGCGGGAGTTTCCCGAGCTCGCCATCGTCATCAACGGCGGCATCACCACCGTGGAGGCCGTGCGCGAGCACCTGGCGCGGGTGGACGGGGTCATGATCGGCCGCGCGGCCTATCACGACCCCTACCTGCTGGCCCGCCTGGAGGCCGAACTCTGCGGCACCCCCATGCCAGGCCGGGCCGAGGTGCTGGAGCACCTGCGCATCTACGTCGAGGCCGAACTGGCCCGGGGTACCCAGCTCAAGCACATCACCCGCCACATCCTCGGGCTCTACCAGGGAGAGCCCGGTGCCCGGGGTTTCCGTCGCCAGCTGTCCGAGGGCTCGCACCTGCCCGGGGCGGACTGGTCGCTCATCGAGTCGGCCCTGGCACCTTTCCGCCGGGCCGCCTGATTCCGTTCAGCTTCGGGCGGGTAGGGGCTGGGCATGATCGGCCGAATTGCCGCATGTACGCCGCGTCCACGCCAGACATGAAAATCACGTTCCGTTCGCTAGCTTTCGCGCTCGTCCTTGCCGCACCCCTTGCCGCCCACGCCGAGCAGGTGCCCTCGCTGACGCTGGAACAGGCGGTGAGCAAGGTGCAGAAGGAGACCGGGGGGAAGGTGCTGTCGGCGGATACGCGGCTGGTCGAGCGCGGCCGGATCACCGAATACCGGGTGAAGGTGCTGACCCTGGACGGCCACGTGAAGGTCGTTCCGATCCGCACGGAAACCGCCAAGCCCCTGGATATGAATGCCGGGGACAACAAGGAGAGACATTGATGCGTATCCTGCTCGTTGAGGACGAGGCGCCGCTGCGCGAGACCCTCGCCGCTCGCCTCAAGCGCGACGGTTTTGCCGTCGACGCCGCCCAGGATGGCGAAGAAGGCCTCTATCTCGGTCGCGAAGTCCCGTTCGACCTGGCGATCATCGACCTGGGCCTGCCCAAGCTGTCGGGCATGGACCTGGTGAAGGCCCTGCGCGAGCACGGCCAGCGCTATCCCATCCTGATCCTCACCGCCCGCGGCAGCTGGCAGGACAAGGTGGAAGGCCTCAAGCACGGCGCCGACGACTACCTGGTAAAGCCCTTCCACGTGGAAGAGCTGCTGGCGCGCATCAACGCGCTGGTGCGTCGCGCCAGCGGCTGGTCGAAGCCGGTGCTGGCTTGTGGCCCGATCAAGCTCGACACCACGGCGCAGACGGTGACCGTCGAAGGCCGCCAGGTCGACCTGACCAGCTACGAGTACAAGGTGCTCGAATACCTGATGCTGCACGCCGGCGAGCTGGTCTCCAAGGCCGACCTCACCGAGCACATCTACCAGCAGGATTTCGATCGCGACTCCAACGTGCTGGAGGTCTTCATCGGCCGCCTGCGCCGAAAGCTCGATCCGGAAAGCACGCTCAAGCCCATCGAGACCGTTCGCGGCCGTGGCTACCGCTTCGCCATTCCGCGCAACGAGGCGGACGAGGACTGATATCCCCGGGTAACGCGGCACGGAACGTCGCGCCGCGTTACGAGGTCGTTTCCACGCATGGACAACGCGTCACCTACCAAGCGTCGCCCGCTGTCGCTGGCCGCCCGCGCGGCGCTCGCCACCGGCTTCGCCCTGGCCGCGTTCCTGGGGTTGACCGGCCTGGCGCAGAACAAGGCCAACTACGCGTCGGAACTGTCGGCGATGCACGATCGCCTGCACAGTTACGTCATCGCCTACATCACCGGTACCGACATCACGCGCGGCGGCAAGGTCACGGTGCCCGACAGCCAGCCGAACGCGGATTTCTCGCGGGTCGGCTCGGGGCTCTACGCGATCATCGTAGGCAACGACGGGTTCCGCTGGCAGTCGTCGTCCGCGCTGGGCCGTGACTTCGATTTCGTGCGCATGCTGCCGCCGGGACAGACGTCCTTCGAGCCGGTGGAGACGCGCAGCGGCAAGCTCTACGTCTTCAGTTACGGCGTCACGCTCGACAGCACCGAACGTCGCAGCGTGCCGTTGACCTTCGTGGTGGCCCAGACCGAAGACCAGTTCGAGCGCCTGGTGGCCACCTATCGCCGCACGCAATTCCTCTGGCTTGCCATGCTCGGCATGATGCTCATGCTGCTGCAGCTGTTCCTGCTGCGCTGGAGCCTGTTGCCGCTGCGTCGCGTGTCGAGCGACCTCGCGCACATCGAGCGCGGTTCGCGCGATCACCTGGACGGCCCCTACCCGATCGAGCTGACGGTGCTCACGCGCCGGCTCAATGCCTTCATCGACAGCGAGCGCGAGCAGCGTTCGCGCTATCGCGACACGCTCGCCGACCTCGCGCACAGCCTGAAGACGCCGTTGGCCGTGGTTCGCTCGCAGATGGAAACCACCAACGACGCGCAGACGCTGCGTGCCGGCATCCTCGACCAGGTGCGCAAGATGGACGAGATCGTCGCCTATCAGTTGTCGCGCGCCGCCACCTCCGGGCGCCGTACCATCGCTTCCGTCGAGCCGATCGCCGGACATGCGGAAGATCTCGTGCAGAGCCTCGAAAAGGTGTACGCCGCCAAGAACGTGCTCTGCGAATTCGAGCTGGAAGATGGCGTGACGTTCCCTGGCGAGCAGGGCGACCTGCTGGAGCTGATGGGCAACCTCGTCGAAAACGCCTTCAAGTGGGCTTCGCATCGCGTGCTGCTCACGGCACGGAGCATCGGCAAGATCAAGGGAAGGAGCGGCCTGGAACTGGTCGTGGAAGACGACGGCCCCGGCATTGCCGACGACAAGATCGAGAAGGTCCTCCAGCGCGGCGTGCGCGGCGACGAGCGCGTGCAGGGGCACGGCATCGGACTGTCGATCGTGCAGGACATCGTCAAGGCGTACCAGGGCGAGTTGCACGTGGATCGCTCCGAAGAGCTGGGCGGCGCGCGATTCCGGGTGCGGCTGCCGCCAGCCTGATTCGCCGATACGATCGGCTCCCGTCCGTTCGGTCGTCGCGCTGTCGCATCCCTTTGCCAATCCACGGCAGGGCGCCTACCGAAGGGGTGGGAGCCGATCGCATCGGCGAACGCTACGAAGCGAGTCAGGTCAGCTTGTCGGCGACGGCCCGTAGAAATCGTCCAGCAGCTTCGCCACTTTGGGTTCGGCCTCGCGCAACGCGGCGGGCTTCGAGAAATGCATCTCGCTCGTCACCGCGAAGAACTCTTCCGGCGCTTCGGCGGCATACGGATCGATGATCGTATGCCGGCCGCGCTCCACGGCCTTCACGAGCTTGTCGAAGGCGGCCTGCATGGTCTGGATCCACTCGCGGCGATTCATCGACTTGGGCAGGGGCGGCACCCCGCTGGCCGGACCGGCGAGCATGTCGAGCTTGTGGGCCATCTCGTGCACCACCACGTTGAAGCCGTCCCAGGGGGCTTCGAGGTCGAGGGCCACGTCGGCGAGCGACAGCACCATGGGGCCCCTGTCCCACGCCTCGCCGATCAACGTGTCGTCGCTGTCGGTCACCACGCCGCTGTGCGCGTCGTAATGGCTGCGTCGCACGTTGAACTCGCCCGGATACACCAGCACGTTGGTCCAGCCCTTGAAGGCGGCGGGCCCGCGTGGGAGGGCGGGCAGGCTCGCCTGCATCGCGATGGCCAGCCGCCAGAAATCGTCCAGTTCGGCGCCACCCATGGCCTGGAAACGTTTCGTGTGGAGAAAGTCGCCGGCGAGGCGGCGCAGGTAATGGCGCCGGGGCTCGTCGAGCGCTTTCGCCAGCGGAACGCGGTCGAGCGCCTGGCGCCACAGTGTGTCGTCGATGGGTGGGGCGGGTGCGCGAAAGCGCGAAAGAAAAGACGAAATCAGGCCCACGAACGATCGCCGCAAAGGATCAGAGCATGGACCCCGGCAGGAGCGATTGCCAACTGGGTGAGCTGGAACGGGACGGCGAGGGACCGTCGTGTGGGCCGTCGCCGACATCGGTCGGTGGCGGCATCGGTGCCGAGTTGCCGCCGGTGCGCGGCGAACCCGCGCCCCGATGGATGCCGGACATCGCATCGCCCCCGGACGCGTCGCGGCCGCCGGACGGCACGTCGCGCGCCCCGCTACCGCCTTCGAAAGACGACGAAGACCCGCTGCCGCCCACGATGAGCAGACGACTGAAGTCGATGTCGGAAGCGGCGGCGGTGCCGTTGGCACCGACGAGGCACAGACATCCGAAGATGTAGGGTCTGGCGTTCATCGGTTTCCCCGTACCCCCTGGGGATACGTCGGGGGACGACCGATCCTCGCAGAATTTTCACGTAGGTGCCAGTGCTGGAGGGGGTAGGCGGCCGCCCGGCGGCGCCGGGCGAAAATCTCGCCGCTGCCCTAGAATGGGCGGATGTCCCGGTCCCTTTCCCCCTTGGCTGCGGCCGCCTGACGGCTCTTCACGGCACGATGCTCGCACGCGATCTCCTGCAAGCCCTCGCCGACGGCGAGCCCGTTTCCGGCGCGGCATTGGCCCGCCATGCGGGTGTGACGCGCGCCGCCGTGTGGAAACAGATCGAGGCGCTGCGCCTGAAGGGTGTGCCCGTCGATGCCAAGGTCGGCGGCGGTTATCGCCTGCCGTGGCCGGTCCAGCTGCTCGACGCGCCAAGCATCCGCCAGTGGCTGCCGGCGACGGCGTCCTCCGCCCTGGGCATGCTCGAGGTGCATTGGGAGCTCGATTCCACGTCCAGCGAACTGGCCCGGCGCAACCCCGTGCTCGACGACCTGGCCTTCGTGCTCGCCGAGACGCAGAGTGCCGGCCGCGGTCGTCGCGGTCGCGCGTGGCTGTCGCCGCCGGGCATGAACCTCTATCTATCGGTGCTTAAGCGTTTCGATGCGGGATTCGCGTCGCTGTCGGGTCTGTCGCTGGCGGTGGGAGTCATGCTGATCCGTGCGCTGGACGATCTGGGCATCCGCACGGCGGGCCTGAAGTGGCCCAACGACATACTGGCGGGCAACGCCAAACTCGCCGGCATCCTCGTGGAATTGTCGGGGGAATATTCCGGTCCGTGCGCGGCGGTGATCGGCGTCGGCCTCAACATTCGCCTTCCCGACAGCGTGCACGAGCGCGCGGGACAACCCGTGACCGACATCGCCGAACTCACGGGCGGCTCGCCGCCCGACCGCAACCGCGCGGCGGCGTCCGTGGTGGCGGCGCTCACCGAGGGCCTCCTGACGTTCGAGCGCCACGGCTTCGCGGCATTCGTCGACGAATACGCCAGCCACGACCTCCTGCTCGGCAAGCCGCTGCGCATCCTCGATCCACGCGGCGAATACGAGGCGGTGGGCGAGGGCGTGGACGGGCGCGGTGCGTTGCGCGTACGCCGGACGGACGGCACCGCGATCACCGTCGACAGCGCCGAGGTTTCGGTGCGCCGGAGCGGCGTCGCATGATCCTGCTGCTCGACCTGGGCAATACGCGGCTGAAGTTCGCGCTCTGCGACGGCGCCACGTTCACCCATCGCGGTGCGTTCGGCTGGGATGCCGACATCGCCCATGAACTGGCACAGCTGTGGTCCGAATGGCCCACGCCCGCGCGCATCCTCGGGGCGTCGGTGGTGGATGGCGCACGCGAAACGGCCGTTGCCGTCGCCGCCGGGAAAGCGTTCGGGCTCGATCCCCACTGGATACGCACGCCCGCGCATGCCTGCGGCGTGACCAACGCCTACGCCGAACCGCATCGCCTGGGCGTGGACCGTTTCCTCGCCATGGTGGACGCCTGGGCCGAGGGGCGCGCGCCCTGCGTGCTCGCCAGCGTGGGCACGGCCCTCACGCTCGACGCCCTCGACGCGGAAGGCCGCCACCTCGGCGGCTGGATCGCGCCGGGTCCGGTGCTGATGCAGCAATCGATCCTCGGTGCCACGGCACAGGTGCGTCCCGGCCACGCGGGCGCGGTACGCGACCTCGCCGACAACACCGCCGACGGCCTGGCTTCCGGGTGCTGGCAGGCATCGGCGGCGCTCGTCGACCGTTTCGTCGCCCGCTCGTCGGCCCGGCTCGGCGGTTCGCCCACGGTGACCCTCGGCGGCGGCGACGCCGACGTGCTGGCACCGCTTCTCGAACGCGAGGTAGCCATCGTGCCCGACGCGGTATTACGGGGCCTCGCCGTGTGGGCACGGTCGCAGCCCGACGCGGGCGATATCCCCTAGAATTCCTTCGCTGCCGGTTCTTACAGGGGAACGCGAGCAGGCCCAACCGGAAGAGCCAAGGCCCCCATGCTGCTGCGTTTGCTGTTCGTCCTGCTGATCGCACTGAATATCGCCGTCGCCGCGTGGTTGTTGCTCGGCGATACCGGTGTGCACGCGGTCGATCCGGCGGACAAGGGCGTGCCCACGCTGAAACTGCTGGCCGAGGCGCCCGCCCGCGCTACGAGCGCGCCGTCGCCGGTGCAGCCCGCTCCCGCCCGTTCCGTCGCACCGCCCGCACCGGCGACGCCCGTCGCCGTCGTGCCGACGGCACCGGAGCCGCCAAAGCCCTCGCCGCCGACCGCCGCACCGCCGCCTCCACAGCGCAGTTATCGCTGCCTCGCCGTCGGACCGTTCGCCAGCCTGGTCGACCTCAAGGCGGCACGCACGACACTGGCACCACGCATGGCCCGCAGCCGCCAGCGCCAGGAGCAGACGAGCGAATCGCACGGCTGGCGCGTGTACCTGCCCTCGCAGGCCACCCGCGAGCAGGCGGTGGCCCAGGCGCGCCGCCTCGAAGCCAAGGGCATCAAGGATTACTTCGTGGTGGGCGCCCAGGGCGACCTGCCCAACTCCGTGGCCCTTGGCCTGTTCCACGACCCGGCCAATGCGCGCAAGCGGCGCGACGAGGTGGTGGCCGCCGGGTTCCCGGCGCGCATGAGCGAACGCACCGAAACCGTTCCCGTGTGGTGGCTCGACGTCGTCGTTTCCGACGATGCCGCCGCCGACGTACGTCGCGCCGTGCGCACCCCCGGTGTCACGACCCGAACCACGGGCTGCTTCTGATAAACTCCCCGCCTTCGCCGGCATAGCTCAGTTGGTAGAGCAACCGCCTTGTAAGCGGTAGGTCCCCAGTTCGAATCCGGGTGCCGGCACCATCCTGTCCGCCGCGCTTCAGCGCAGGTATCGCCTGTCGAACCAGAACGGTTCCACGAAGGCTTCGCTCAGGTACGTTTCCGCCTCGACGTGCGCGGGATTGATCAGGTAATTCGTCGAGTGCGCGAGGATGGCCGAGGGCACGGGCAGGACGAGCGATGCCGATGCCACGAGCCACGCATTGCCGATCGCCTGGCTCGTGGGAACGTTGGCCTGCCATCCGGAAGGCAGGTCGAGTTTCGGGGCGACACTCGCATGCTCGGCCACGTCGATCGCGATCAACTTCAGCGTGAGCGGTATCGTCGTGATGCCGAGGTGCATGTGCGCCATGGCTTCCACCATGGCCAGCGCCGGATGTTCCGCCGCGTAGATGATGGGGCGTCCTTGCGTGTGCCAACGTCCGTCGGCATGGCGACCCCCCGTTCCTTCGAGGCCCGGATAGGCCGAAATACGCCACAGCCGCATTAGAACATGCCATGCGCGGTGCGCATGATCCGCGATTCGATGAGACGTGCGCCGTTGTCGGTGGCCGCCAGCGCCATGGGCGTGATTGGCGTGCCTTCGTCGAGATAGTCCGAGGCCGTGGTGAACCACGCCAGCGCCTTGTCCTCGTCGCCGAACAGTTCCACCGCTTCGGCGAAGACGCGCGCGATGCGCAGGATTCGTTCGGATTCGGCCTCGCTGAAACGGCCTTCGAGGAGGCGGCGCCTCATCGTGCTTTCCGGTGCGACCAGATTGGCGGGGAAATGGAGCTTGCCAGCCACGCGTTTGTACGTGTGCACGGAGATGCCCTTGCCGACCACGCGGATGGCGTCGGCATCGGACCGAATTTTCAGGTCGAGCAGTCGCGCCATGCGGGTGAAGACCGTTTCGGCGATATCGAGGGCGCCGTCATCAGCGAAGTGGGCTACCATGGCAATCCTCCAGTTGGCTGGAATTTTACGCCAAATGGTGGAAGAGGCTAGTCCTCGCCGCCCGACGGTTCATGCAGGCCCCTGCGGCGCTGCAACGTGGCTGTTCCCTGCCGCGGTGTAAACTTGCGGCCATGACCCGGTTTCGCCTGTCGCTGTCGCTCGTGCTGCTCTCGCTGCCCCTCATGGCGTGGGCGCAGGACGTGTCCCGGGAGGCCCTCGCCGCGCGCATGGCCTCGCACGACGCGCCGCTGGTCGTCGACGTGCGTACGCCGGCCGAATACGCCCAGGGTCACCTCGCCGGGGCGCGGAACCTGCCCGTCGACGAGGTAGCCGCCCGGCACGGTGCCCTTGGCGTGCCACGCAGTGCCGACGTGGTGGTCTACTGCAAGTCGGGCAAGCGCGCCGCGCGGGCCCGCGATACCCTCCAATCCCTGGGATACACCCACGTGAGCCTGCTTCAGGGCAGTGCCGACGCGTGGCGTGCAGACGGCCGTCCGATGGTCGCCGAACATCCCTCACCTTGAGTTCCATCCGATGAGTCCTACCACCCGCTCGGTCGCCCTCGTGGGCGTCCCCACCGATATCGGCGCCGGCCACCGCGGCAGCTCCATGGGGCCGGAGGCCCTGCGCGTGGCCAAGCTCGCCGAGCGCCTGTCCGCCCGCGGCATGCACGTGGTCGATCGCGGTAACCTCGCCGGGCCACTCAACCCGTGGCAGCCGCCGAAAGACGGCTATCGTCATCTCGACGCGGTCGTGGCCTGGAATACCTCGGTGCACGAGGCCGTCTATGCCGAGCTGAAGGACGGGCGCCTGCCGGTGATGCTGGGCGGTGACCATTGCCTGGCGATCGGTTCGATCTCGGCGGTGGCGCGGCATTGCCGTGACACCGGCAAGAAGCTCCGCGTGCTCTGGCTCGATGCCCACGCGGATTTCAATACGAGCGAGATCACGCCCTCGGGCAACATCCACGGCATGCCGGTCGCTTGCCTGTGCGGCCACGGTCCCGACGCGCTCACCCGCATCGGCGGCCATGTGCCGGCGACGAATCCCGACGTGTTCCGCCAGATCGGCATCCGCTCGGTGGACGAGGGCGAGAAGCGCCTCGTGCATGAGGTGGGCGTCGATATCTACGACATGCGCTACATCGACGAAATCGGCATAAAAGCCGCGATGGAAGAAGCGCTGGCGGGCGTGGACGAGGATACCCACCTGCACGTGAGCTTCGACGTGGACTTCCTCGATCCGTCGATCGCCCCGGGCGTGGGCACCACCGTGCGGGGCGGCCCGAACTACCGCGAGGCCCAGTTGGTGATGGAGATGATCGCCGATACCGGCCGCGTGGGCTCGCTCGACATCGTGGAGTTGAACCCTGCCTTCGACAAGCGCAACCAGACGGCGAAGCTGGCGGTGGACCTGGTGGAGTCGTTGTTCGGCAAATCTACCCTCATACGCTGAGGCAGCCGGGTTCGCCGATACGATCGGCTCCCACCCCTTCGGTAGCGAGCCTCCTACCGAAGGGGTGGGAGCCGATCGTATCGGCGAACCGCGCGAAGCGCGGCAGGTTGTCGCGGCGTTCGGGTCGCAAGCCACCACCGCGCGGGCTACACTCAAACGGTTACCACCGTCCGTCCAGCCCCAGGTCCCCCATGCACACCCGCGTCCTCACCGGCATCACCACCACCGGCACGCCGCATCTCGGCAACTACGTCGGCGCGATCCGCCCGGCCATCCTGGCCAGCAAGGATCCCAACGTCGACGCGTTCTACTTCATGGCCGACTATCACGCGCTCATCAAGAGCGACGACGCGGCGCGCGTCGAGGCCTCGCGTTTGCAGATCACGGCGACCTGGCTGGCCGGCGGACTGGATCCCGACACCGCCACGTTCTACCGCCAGTCCGACATTCCCGAGGTGCCGGAGTTGATGTGGCTGTTGACCTGCGTCACCGCCAAGGGCCTGCTCAACCGCGCCCATGCCTACAAGGCGGCGGTCGACCGCAACGTCGAAACCCACGAAGACCCCGATGCCGGCGTCACCGCGGGCCTTTACATGTATCCGGTGCTGATGGCGGCCGACATCCTCGCCTTCAATGCCAACAAGGTGCCGGTGGGTCGCGACCAGATCCAGCACATCGAGATGGCGCGCGACATCGCGCAGCGCTTCAACCACACCTACGGTCGCGAGTTCTTCGTGATGCCGGAGGCGCACATCGAGGAACAGGTGGCCACGCTGCCGGGCCTCGACGGGCGCAAGATGTCCAAGAGCTACGACAACACCATTCCGCTGTTCGAAGGCGGCCCGAAGGTGCTGCGCGATACGATCATGAAGATCGTCACCGACTCGCGCGCGCCGGGCGAACCGAAGGAGGCGGACGACTCTGCGCTGTTCACCATCTTCAAGGCCTTCGCCTCCCCGACCGAGACCGCGGCCTTCGCCGATGCGCTCCGTGGCGGCATCGGTTGGGGCGAGGCCAAGCAGGTGCTGTTCGAGCGCCTGGAAGCCGAGATCGCGCCGATGCGCGAGCGCTACGATGCGCTGATGGCGCGCCCCGACGACATGGAAGACATCCTGCACGCGGGTGCCGCGAAGGCGCGCGCCATCGCCGGGCCCTTGCTGGAAACCCTGCGCGAGGCCGTGGGCCTGCGCAGCTATCGTCCGATGGTGAAGGTGGCCGATGTTCCGCCCGCACCTGCCGTCAAGGCCAAGCCGCCGCGCTTTGCCAGCTTCCGCGACGACGACGGCAGCTTCCGTTTCCGCCTGTTCGGTACCGATGGCGAGGAACTGCTGCTTTCCGCGTCCTTCGCCGATCCGAAGGCGGCCGGCACCTTGCGCCAGAAGCTCTCGACGATGGGTGGCGCCTCGGCCGCCATCGAGTCGCACGACGACCATGTCGCATTGCGTGTCGACGGAGAGATCGTGGCCAAGGGCCTGCCCTATCCCGACGAAGTGGCGCGCGCCGCCGCCGTGCTTCGCCTGAGGAGCGCGCTCGACGCGCTCGCCGCCGCCCAGGAAGCCTGAGACCATGCGTTACCTCGCCCTGCTGCTGTTGGCCCCATGGCTGGTGGTGCTGGGGTGGGCGTATTGGGCTTACCCGAAGAGTTTGCCGAGGACGGGTACGCGGCGCGCGTTCGACGCGCTCGCGCTGGTGGCTTCGATCATCGCTTCCGTGCAGGCGGCGTTGCTGGCCTACGACGCGGTGGAGCTTCCCGCCGCGGACCAGTTCGGGCCGAAGAGCGGGGCGATCTGGCAGCAGGTGGTGCCGGCGCTCTACGGGTATGGGGCGTTTCTGGCGGTGCTGGTGGTCGCGTTGGTCGTCCGCCAGGTGATCTGGAAACGGCGGGCTTCGTAAGGGTTCGCCGATACGATCGGCTCCCACCCCTTCGGTAGTAAGGCCTCCATCAAGGGATTGCATCCCTCGGTAGTAAATCGCGGCCGGAGGTTTGCTTAGGGGGCAGACGCCTCGCTACCGAAGGGGTGGGAGCCGATCGTATCGGCGAATCAGGCTGGCCTCAGTCCCACCGGTTGAGGTGCGGCCCAAAGGCCTCGCCCTGCCTGTCCACCACGCAGAACCGATGCCCCGTCGGGGCTTCCATGACCCACCAGCGTTTCACGAAGCCGATGCGCTTTGCGCCCAGCTGCTCCAGCCGGTCGGCTTCCGCGGCGACATCGTCGGTCTCGATATCCAGATGCACGCGGCTGGGATGCTCGACCCGCTGCAGCAGGATGCGCAGCTCGTCGCCCTGGGTTTTCAGCGAGGCGTACTTCCCGTCGCCGTCTTCGTCGGTGCTCTCGATGGATTTGCCCAGCGCGCGGCTCCAGAACTGCGCGGCGGTGTCCAGGTCGATGTCCTGGCAGTCGAGCACCAGGGTGCATAGCCGGCTGTGATGCATGACGGAAGCCTCCCGGGAAGGAGGCCTCACGTTATCACCGCCCGCGCAGACGCGCCGTGAGGCCCTTGAGGAAGTTGCGCAGGAACTGGTCGCCGCACAGGCGGAAATTGCTGTGCTTCGGTTGGCGGAAGAGGGCGTTGATTTCGCCCCGGGACGCCGTGAAACCGACCTCGCCCATGATGGCGAGGATGTCGTCTTCCTTCAGCTCGAAGGCCACGCGAAGCTTCTTCAGCACCACGTTGTTGTTCACCTTCGGATCGACGGGGCGGGGCGGCTGGCTTTCGTCGCGGCCGCGGCGATGCACGATGAGACCGTCGAGGAAGTGCGCCATGGCGACGTCGGGCATGGCCGTGAAGCCCGGCTCGTCTTCCTTCGTGAGCCAGGTTTCGATGTCGTCGCGGGTGGCCTGGTAGCCGGTGAGGGCGAGGATGTCGACGACGTGCACGTCGCCGAGGTCGAGCATGTAGCGGATGCTGCGGAGGGTGTCGTTGTTCTGCATGCGCGCAAGGATACCGCGAGCATGATTCGCGGATACGATCCGCTCCCACCCTCCGGTAGCGGCGTAGCTACCAACGGGGTGGGAGCGGATCGCATCCGCGAATCGAGGCTGCCTCAGTTCGGCAATCCCAGATCGTCGATCATCGCCTTCAGGAAGCGCGCGGCCTCGCCACCGGTGGCGGCGCGGTGATCGAAGGTGAGCGACAGCGGCATGCGGCGGTGTACCTCGATGCCGCCCATCACGGCGACCACGTCGTGGCTGAGCTTGCCGGCGCCGACGATGGCGACGGTCGGCGGCACCACCACCGGGGTGGCGTAGCGGCCGGCGAACATGCCGAAGTTGCTCAGGCTGATGGTGTAGCCGGAGAGCTCCGAGGCCGGGATGCTGCGATCTTCGACCGAGCTGCGCAGGCGTTTGATCGCGGCGCGGATGCCTGCGCCGTCGAGCACGTCGGCGTTACGCAGGGCCGGCACGAACAGTCCGTCGTCGGTGTCCACCGCGATGCCGATGTCCACGTGCGGATGCAGCGTGCGGGTGAGGTTCTTGCCGTCGAACCAGGCGTTGAGCGCCGGCACGGCCTTGCACGCGGCCACGATGGCGCGGATGAGGCGGGCGGTGATGTCCTGCTTGCCGATCCAGGCGTGGAGGTCGGCGTCGTCGACGATGGTGGTGGGCACCACGTTGGCGTGGGCCTCGGCCATCACGCGGGCCATGTTCCGACGCACGCCCTTGAGCTGCTCCGGCTGGCCCATGGCTTCCGCGCCCGGGGGCGCGGTGCGGACGGGCTTGCCCGCCAGCGAGACGGCCGTGCGCTGCGGTGCCGGGCCCGGCTCGGGCAGGGTGGGGGCCAGGTGCTGCGCGGACGCCGGACGGGCCGGGGCGGCACCGGCCCGCGCGCTGCCGTTGGCGGCGGCGTTCTTGACGTCCTGCATGGTGATGACGCCACCGGCGCCGGTCGGCTGCACGCGGGTGAGGTCGACCTTGAGCTTCTTGGCGGCGGCGCGCACGGCCGGCACGGCCTTGACGCCACCGGCGCTGGAGACCTGCTCGGTGTGCACGGCGTTGCCGCTGACCATGGCGCCCACGACGGTGCCTTCGTCTTCGCGATCGTTGCCGGATTCGATCTCGCCGCCGTCGTCGGACGCGATGACCTTGTGGCCGTCGTCCGGCGCCGGGCTGCCCACGCCCTTCTTCGGGCCGTGGTGGTGGCCGGTGGACTCGGCCTCGGCGCGCTGGCGCGCGTTCGGATCGATCTCGAAGTCGGCCAGGGCGGCGCCGGTCTCGATGATGTCGCCGGTGGCGCCGTGCAGCTTCTTCACGGTGCCGGAGTACGGCGAGGGCACGTCGACGACGGCCTTCGCGGTTTCCATCGACACCAGCGGGGCGTCGAGCTTGATGGTGTCGCCTTCCTTGACGTGCCATTCCACGACGGTGGCGTCGGGAAGGCCCTCACCGAGGTCGGGCAGGTAGAAAGTCTTGATGTCGGCCATGGTGGATCCTCAGGATGCCGCGAGCGTGCGCTCGGCGGCTTCGACGATGCGTTCGACGCTGGGCAGGTACTTCATTTCCAGGCGGAACAGCGGGATGTGGGTATCGAAACCGGTGACGCGTTCGACCGGCGCGAGCAGGCTGTAGAGGCATTCCTCCGACAGGCGCGCGGCGATCTCGGCGCCGAAGCCGGCGGTCTTCGGGGCTTCGTGCACGATGACGCAGCGGCCGGTCTTGGTGACCGACTCGGCGATGGTGTCGAAGTCGAGCGGCGTGAGCGTGGCCACGTCGATCACCTCGGCGCTGATGCCCTTCTGGGCCAGCTCGTCGGCGGCCTCGAGGCACTCCTTCACCTGGGCGCCCCAGGTGACCAGGGTGACGTCGGTGCCGTCGCGCAGCACGAAGCACACGTCGAGCGGCAGGGCCTCGCCGTCGTCGGGCACTTCTTCCTTGTACTGGCGGTAGATGCGCTTGGGCTCGAAGAAGATGACCGGATCCGGATCGCGGATGGCGGCCAGCAGCAGGCCATAGGCGCGGGCCGGGGACGAAGGCATCACCACGCGCAGGCCGGGGATGTTGGTGAACAGGTGCTCGTTGGCCTCGGAGTGATGCTCCGGCGCGCGGATGCCGCCACCCCAGGGGGCGCGCCATACGGCCGGCACGGTGATGCGGCCGCGGGTGCGGTTGCGCATGCGCGCGGCGTGGCAGGCGATGTGCTCCATCATCGGGTAGATGAAGCCCTCGAACTGGGCTTCGGCCACCGGCTTCATGCCCTGGGCGGCGAGGCCCACGGTGAGGCCGGCGATGGTGCCTTCGTCCAGCGGCGTGTCGATGACGCGCATCTCGCCGAACTGTTCCTGCAGGCCCTGGGTGGCGCGGAAGACGCCGCCGTTCACGCCGACGTCCTCGCCGAGCACCACGACGCTGTCGTCGTTGCGCATTTCGTAGGCGAGCGCCTGGGTCACCGCTTCGATAAGAGTGATCTGTGCCATGGGATGGGATCCTTACTTGCGATCGAGCGAGGCGACGAGTTCGCGCTGCTTTTCGAGGTCGGCCGGCAGTTCGGCATACAGGTAATCGAACATGGCCGTGGCCGGCTGCACCTTCGATTCCAGGTAGGCGTTGACTTCGTTGTCCATCCAGTCGTCGCACTCGGCCTTCCAGGCTTCTTCCTTCGCGTCGTCCCACTTGCCCTTGGCTTCGAGCCACTTGCGCAGGCGCGGCACGGGGTCGCGTTCCCAGGCGTCCTTCACTTCCTGCTCGCCGCGGTAGCGGCGGGCGTCGTCGGCGGTGGTGTGGTCGCCGAGGCGGTAGGTGACCGCTTCGATCACCGAGCCGCCCTGGCCGGAGCGGGCGCGCTCGAGCGCGTCTTCCATGGCCTTGCGCACGGCGATGATGTCGTTGCCGTCGACCTGGATGCAGTACAGGCCGGCCGCGATGCCCTTCTGGGCGAGCGTGCCCGAACCGCTCTGGATGCGGCGCGGCACCGAGATGGCCCACTGGTTGTTCACGATCACGGCGACCAGGGGCAGGTTCTGCGCGCCGGCGACGTTGATGGCGCCGTAGAAGTCGCCCTTGGACGAACCGCCGTCGCCGATGGTGCACACGGCCACGCGCGGCTCGTTGCGGATCTTGAAGGCCAGCGCCGAACCGGCGGCGTGCAGGCACTGCGTGCCGATGGGCACGCACCAGGCGAAGTCGTGCGCGGGCGCATCGGCGAAGTCGTTGCCGCGCTCGTCGCCACCCCAGTAGGTGTAGACCTCGCGCGGCTTCACGCCGCGGTACAGCTGCGCGCCGTACTCGCGGTAGGACACGGCCAGGGAATCTTCACGGCGCATGGCGCTGCCGATGCCCACGTGCGCGGCTTCGTGGCCGAGGCAGGAGGCGTAGGTGCCGAGCTTGCCGGTGCGCTGGAGCGCGATCGACTTGGTGTCGAACACGCGGGTGGACACCATGAGCTTGTAGAGCTCGACCATGTGGTCGAGATCCTTGGCGAATGCGGGCAGTTCCTTGCCGGTTTCCTTGCCGTCCTGGTCAAGGTATTGCAGGTATTCGATTTCGAACTTGGCGGCGATGGACACGACTCGCTCCCAGGGGATTGGTTAGAAACGACACGCACGAGTGGGGAAGCGGCCGGGCCCATCCAGCGGGGCGCGACACGGCTTTGGGGTCTTGCGAGCCGGACTAGATATCAGGGGTATTATCACCCGGCAAGGCACGGCGCAGCATGGGGTTTTTCTCCAGGGCCCGGAAATGGCGCTCTGGCGCGGGTTCCGGGGGTGTCAACCCCGTTTGTGCAAAAATGCCCCATGGCCCATCCGCAGCGTGACCTCGAACCCGGCATCCGCACCGACCTCGACGGCCGGATCACCTATGGCGGGTATCTCAAGCTCGACCAGCTGCTCACGGCCCAGGTGCCGCTGAGCGAGCCGGCGCACCACGACGAGATGCTGTTCATCATCCAGCACCAGACCTCCGAGCTGTGGCTGAAGCTGATGATCCACGAGCTCGACGCCGCGCTGGCCTTCCTTCGCCGCGACGATCTGCAGAACACGCAGAAGGTGCTGGCGCGGGTGAAACAGATCCAGCGCCAGCTCTACGAGCAGTGGGGCGTGCTGGAGACGTTGACGCCGGCCGAATACCTGCAGTTCCGCGACGTGCTCGGTCCCTCGTCGGGATTCCAGTCGCTGCAATACCGCATCGTCGAATTCATGCTCGGCAACAAGCACGCCGACATGCTGCGCGTGTTCGAGCACGATCCGCCGGGCCACGCCCGGCTGCGCGCCGTTTACGAAGCCCCGGGGCTCTACGACGAATACCTGCGTTTCCTCGCGCGCCGCGGCCATGCCGTGCCCGCGGACATCCTGGTGCGCGACGTGGCTCGTCCGTGGGAGCCGCAGCCCGCGCTGCTGCCGTTGCTGCGGCGCATCTACGAAAATACGGCCTCGTACTGGCCGGAGTACCACCTGAGCGAGCTGCTGGTGGACATCGAGGAATCCTTCCAGCTGTGGCGGTTCCGCCACATGAAGACGGTGGAGCGGATCATCGGGTTTCGCGCCGGCACGGGCGGATCCTCCGGCGTGGCCTTCCTGCGCAAGGCGCTGGAGCAGAGTTTCTTCCCGGAATTGATCGAAGTGCGCACGATCCTGGGTACGTAAGATTTGACGCAAACGGCCGGGGCGGTTACACACGCACCTCGACGCCGTTTTCACGCACCCGAGGGATTCCATGACAGCGACCGCCCCAGCCGACGCCCGGGCCGTGCCCGATTATCCGCAGACCCTGGGGCATCCGCGCCCCCTGTGGATGCTCTTCATGACCGAGTTCTGGGAGCGTTTCGCCTTCTACGGCATGCGTTGGGCGCTCACGCTATACATCGTGGCGGAGTTTTTCTCCGGCGATCCGTCCGGGCAGGGCTATGCCAGCCGCACCTACGGCGCCTACCTGGCCCTGGTCTACGCTTCGGCGATCTTCGGCGGCTACGTGGCCGACCGCGTGCTCGGCTACCAGCGCTCGATCCTGCTCGGCGCGGTGGTGATGGGTCTGGGCCTGTTCATGGTGATGGTGCCGAACCAGGACGTCTTTCTCGCCGGCCTGGCCACGGTGATCGTCGGCAACGGCCTGTTCAAGCCGAACATCTCCTCGCTGGTGGGCCAGATCTATCCCGTGGGCGACGACCGTCGCGACCGCGGCTTCACCATTTTCTACATGGGCATCAACATGGGCGGCTTCCTCGCCCCGCTGCTCACCGGCTGGATCGCCTCGGTGCTCACCGACACGCCCTTGCAGCAGAACTACCGTGCCGTGTTCCTTTCCACCGGCATCGGCATGGCGATCTGCTTCGTCTGGTTCCTGATCGGGCGCAAACAACTCCAGGGCGTGGGCGTGCCGCCGCCGGAGCGTGACGGCACCAAGAGCTTCATCGCGGTGCTGGTGGGCATCCTCGTCGCCATTCCGCTCGTTTACCTGCTGATGGCCAAGGCCGGTGCGATCTTCATCGCCTGGCTGCTGGGCATCCTGTTCATCGGCGTGGCGGCGATGCTGGTGGTGGAGGCCGTGCGCCACGACCGCATCCAGATCCACCGCGTCATCGCGATGCTGCTGCTGTTCGCTTTCAACGTGCTGTTCTGGATGTTCTTCGAGCAGGCGGGCAGCTCGTTCAACTTCCTCGCCCAGAACATCGTCGACCGCCAGATGTTCGGCTGGGAATTCCCCACCGGCTGGTTCCAGTCGGTGAATTCGGCCGCGATCCTCATCTTCGCGCCGCCGGTGGCGCTGGCCTGGGCGTTCCTGGCGAAGTTCCGCAAGGAACCGTCGATCCCGCGCAAGTTCGGCCTGGGCCTGATCTTCAACGCGCTGGGCTTCCTGGTGCTGATGTACGCGCTGAAGAGCCTCGTCGACGGCCGCGGCCTGATTCCTTTCTGGCCGCTGGCGGCGTGCTACGTGGCGCAGACCATCGGCGAGCTGTGCCTGTCGCCGATCGGCCTGTCGATGGTGACCAAGCTGGCGCCGCTGCGCGTGGTGGGCCTGGCGATGGGCGGCTGGTTCCTCTCCACGGCCATCGGCAACAACCTGTCGGGGCTGCTCGCCGGCCACATCAGCGGCGAGAGCGGCATGACCGTGGCCTCGGCGCTATCCGGCTTCAGCTTCAGCTTCGAGCTGCTGGTGGGCGCGGGCATCGTGCTGTTCCTGATCGCGCCGCTCATCAACAGGTTGATGCACGGGATCAAGTAACGCTCCGCAGGATTCGCCGATACGATCGGCTCCCACCCCTTCGGTAGGAAGCTCACTACCGAAGGGGTGGGAGCCGATCGTATCGGCGAATGCACGCTGGCCTCAGGCCATCAGCTTGTCCAGGATCCGGTTCAGCCAGGCCTTCTCGTCCTCATCGAGTTTCGCCAGCACTTCCTGCTCGTGCTCACGGGCCCGCGGCGCCACCTCGTCGTGGATGGCCCAGCCCGCCTCGGACAGCTTCAGCACCGAGCGCCGCTTGTCCTCCCCGTGGATGCCCCGGTCGACCCGGCCGGCTTCCACGAGCCGCGCCACGGCGCGGCTCACGGCCACCTTGTCCATCCGCGAGCGGTCGACCACCTCGCGCGCCGAGATCTCGGGGAAGCGGGCCAGGATCACCATCACGCGCCATTCCGTCATGCTGAGTTCGAATCGGTCCTGGTAATCCGCCGCGATCGACTGGCTGACCGTGTTGGACAGGATCGACAGCCGGTAAGGCAGGAACCGTTCGAGATCGAGCGGGGCGTGGGAAGTGACGGTTTCGGTGGACATTGCTGCGCCAGTCCTTGCAATTGGTTACAGGTGAAACTATAAATCGGCGGTAGATGGCGCAAGCCGCGCCCACGCCTGCCAGGAGTATCGCCCATGAGCGCCCAGCCCAACATCGGTATGGAAGTCACGACCTTCGAAAATCCCCAGGGAGTCGACGGCTTCGAATTCGTGGAATTCGCCGCGCCCGACGCGAACCTGCTGCACGACCTGTTCCCCCGCCTCGGCTTCACCGCCGTCGCGAAGCACAAGACGAAGAACATCACCCTCTATCGCCAGGGCGACTGCAATTTCCTGGTCAACGAAGAGCCGAACTCCTTCGCCGCCGATTTCGTCGCCAAGCACGGCCCCTGCGCCTGCGGCTTCGCCATCCGCTTCAACCGTCCGGCCGCCGAGGTGCAGAAGACCGCGCTGTCGAACGGCGCGGAACTGCTCGCCGAGCGCACCGAGACGCTGGCGCTGAACGTGCCCACCATCAAGGGCATCGGCGATGCCTGCCTGTACCTCATCGACACCTACGGCGCCAAGGGCGACTGCTTCGAGGCCGAGTACGACTTCCTGCCGGGCGTGGACCGTCACCCGAAGGGTTTCGGCCTCACCTTCATCGACCACCTCACGCACAACCTCTACTTCGGCAACATGCAGAAGTGGTCGGATTACTACGAGCGCCTCTTCAACTTCCGCGAGATCCGCTACTTCGACATCAAGGGCGCGAAGACCGGCCTGGTCTCCAAGGCCATGACCGCTCCCGACGGCCTGGTGCGCATCCCGCTCAACGAATCGTCCGACGAGAAGTCGCAGATCAACGAATACATCCGTGAGTACAACGGCGAAGGCATCCAGCACATCGCCCTGTTCACCGACACGATCTACGACACCGTGGAAGCGATGCGCGAGAAGGGCGTGGCGTTCCTCGATACCCCGGATACGTATTTCGAAGTGATCGACGAGCGTATCCCGAACCACGGCGAGGACGTGCCGCGCCTGCAGAAGAACAAGCTCCTGATCGACGCCGATCCCGAGACCAAGCAGAAGCTGCTGCTGCAGATCTTCACGCAGAACAATATCGGCCCGATCTTCTTCGAGATCATCCAGCGCAAGGGCAACGAAGGCTTCGGCAACGGCAATTTCCAGGCCCTGTTCGAGTCGATCGAGCGCGATCAGATGCGTCGCGGCGTACTCTGACCCAGGCGGCCGGCGACAGTAAGATGTGCGCGGCGCGGTCTCCCTGGGGAGCCGCGCCGCGATGCGTTCATCCCAAGGGATCACCACGATGAGCCACACCGACGACACCCGCGGATACCAGCCCGGTTTCGGCAACCAGTTCGCCACCGAGGCGGTGGAGGGCGTGCTGCCCATCGGGCAGAACTCGCCGCAACGCGTGGCGAAAGGCCTCTACGCGGAACAGCTCACCGGCAGCGCGTTCACCGCGCCGCGCCATCGCAACCTGCGCAGCTGGCTGTATCGCATCCGCCCCGCCGCGCAGCACTCGCCGTTCGACGAGCTGGCGCACGCCACGTTCCACAACCGTTTCGACGAGGCGCCGGCCACGCCCAACCAGCTGCGCTGGGATCCGTTGCCGATGCCCGAGGCCGATACGGATTTCGTCGATGGTCTCTACACGATGGGCGGCAACGGCGGTCCGGCGGAGCAGGCGGGCGTCGGCATCCATCAGTACCTCGCCAACCGTTCGATGGAAGGCCGTTACTTCTACGATGCCGACGGCGAGCTGCTGATCGTTCCGCAGCAGGGGCGCCTGCGCATCCGTACCGAACTGGGCGTGGTCGAGGTCGAGCCGCTGGAGATCGCGGTGGTCCCGCGCGGCGTACGCTTCCTCGTCGAGCTGCCCGACGGACAGGCGCGTGGTTACGTCGCGGAGAACTTCGGCGCGCCCATGCACCTGCCTGACCTCGGCCCCATCGGGGCGAACGGACTCGCGCATCCGCGCGATTTCCTCACGCCCGTGGCGGCCTACGAAGACCTCGACGGCGATTTCGCGCTGATCGCCAAGTTCCAGGGCTCGCTCTGGCAGGCGCGGATCGGCCACTCGCCGCTCGACGTGGTGGCGTGGCACGGCAACTACGCGCCCTACAAGTACGACCTGCGCCGCTACAACACCATCGGCTCCATCGCCGTGGACCACCCGGATCCGTCGATCTTCACCGTGCTTACCTCGGCCAGCGATACGCCGGGCGTGGCGAACATGGACTTCGTGATCTTCCCGCCGCGCTGGCTGGTGGCCGAGCATACGTTCCGTCCGCCGTATTTCCATCGCAACGTGGCGAGCGAGTTCATGGGGCTGATCCACGGCGCCTACGACGCCAAGGCCGGCGGTTTCGTGCCGGGCGGCTCGAGCCTGCACAACTGCATGAGCGGGCACGGGCCCGATGCGGCCAGTTTCGAGAAGGCATCGAGCGCCGACGTCAGCAAGGCCGACCACATCGTGGGTACCATGGCCTTCATGTTCGAAACGCGCAAGGTCATCCGGCCCAGCCGCCAGGCGCTGGCTTCGCCCGCCCTGCAAGGCAACTATTACGAATGCTGGCGCGATCTGAAGAAACACTTCGATCCCCACGCCTGATCGCCAAAGGACACACATGAAACTCGCTTCGCTGAAGGAAGGCGGTCGCGACGGCACCCTGGTGGTCGTCAGCCGCGATCTCGCCCGCGCCGTGAAGGCCACGGGCATCGCCGCGACGATGCAGGCCGCGCTGGACGACTGGCACGCCGTGGCGCCTCGCCTCAATGCCTTGTCGGAAGACCTCAACGACGGCCGCGCCCCCGGGGCCTTCGACCTCGACATGAACCTGCTGGCCGCCCCGTTGCCGCGCGCCTTCGAGTTCGTCGACGGCAGCGCCTACCTGCCGCACGTGGAGCGGGTGCGTCGCGCGCGTGGCGCGGAAGTGCCCGAGTCGTTCTACGTCGATCCGCTCATGTACCAGGCCACCAGCGCCGGCTTCCTCGGCCCGCGCGATCCGGTGGTGGTGCCCAGCGAAGACTACGGCATCGACCTCGAAGCCGAGGTGGTGGTGATCACCGACGACGTACCGATGGCGTCCAGCCCGGCGCAGGCATCGGGTCACATCCAACTGGTGGGCCTGGTCAACGACGTATCGCTGCGCGGGCTCATTCCCGGCGAACTGGCGAAGGGCTTCGGCTTCCTGCAGTCCAAGCCGCGCTCGGCGCTGTCGCCGGTGTTCGTCACGCCCGACGAGTTGGGCGATGCCTGGCGAGATGACAAGCTGCACCTGCCGATGCGCACCTGGATCAACGGCCGCTGGTTCGGCGAAGCCGAATGCGGCGTCGACATGCAGTTCGACTTCTCGCAGCTCGTGGCCCACGCGGCGAAAACACGTTCGCTCACGGCGGGCACCCTCGTGGGCTCGGGCACCATCGCCAACGAGGATACGTCCAAAGGCGCCTCCTGCCTCGCCGAGCAGCGCACGGTGGAAACCCTGCGCGACGGCAAGCCGTCGACGCCGTTCCTGTCGTTCGGCGATACCGTGCGCATCGACGTGACCGACGCGAGCGGCGCGTCGATCTTCGGGGCCATCGAGCAGGTGATCCGCAAGCTCTGACGTCGGCGATAGGTGCCGCCCGACGCTACGATTTCAGCCGGATGTCCCGGTGAAGGCTGGCCATCGTCAGTGGCACCAGGGCGTAACGCATCGTGTTCTCGCCCGCCGGTAGCGCATTCCATCGTACCTGCCGCAGCATGCGGGAGAGGCGAAGGCCGCTGCCGGGATTGGGGTAGGCATCGATCAGCCAGCTTCGGGCCACGCGCCCGTCGGGTCCGATTTCCGCGAAGTACTGGCTGTACGCGCCTTCCTGGAAGTCTTCCGGAGATGCGCCCTGCACATGTTGCTGCGACGGCAACTTGCCCCCCGATAGCGGGGGCGAGTTCGGCGTGCGTTTGGGCAGCGCCGCGATCTGCCCGTCCAGCATGGCGATGCGGGCATCGATCTGTTTTTCCAGTTCCGCGGCATCCGACGGACCGAGCGCGTCGGTGGCGCGCTTGAGCAGCATCACGTAGTAGCTGGCGACCGGCGTATCGCCGACGACATCGGCCTTGCCCTGCTGGCGCCGGAAAAACTGCCCTTCGACCTGGACCCAGATCATCGCCTCGCGCGCATGGCCGTCATCGAGCTCGAGTTCGGCCAGTTTGAGCATGGCGCTCAGGCGTCCCTGGCCGGCGGCGGCGGTCAGCAGGTCGCGCGCCTTGTCATGGTCCTCGGGGAAGACATGAGCAGGGTGGCGAGGCCCCCAGCGATAGAGCGAGCCGGCGATTTCCTGGCTGATGCCGTTGCCGGCGAGCGCCGAGCAGAGCAGTGCGGCGCCGAGACGTCGGCGTTCGGCGTCGGAGGTGTCCGGGTCGAGAAGTCCCTGGCCGACCAGCGCGCCGGCGGGCGGGTTGGTGGCGGTGCAATCCGAAGCATGGGCCCACGAGGCGCCGAAGGCCAGGCAGGCGAGGACGAGCAGGCGTCGCGTCATTCGAGTCATCCTGAAACGAAGAAGGCCCGCACACCACGTGCGGGCCTTCGCGATCATGCCACGGTGAGGAGGGCGGGTGACGCCCGTCCGTACCTTACTTGGCGGCCATCAACGCCTTCGCCATGTCGAGCATGCGGTTGGAGAAGCCCCACTCGTTGTCGTACCAGGAAAGCACCTTCACCAGCGTGCCGCCCATGACGCGGGTCTGGGTCGAATCGTAGATCGACGAATGCGGGTTGTGGTTGAAGTCGATCGACACCAGCGGCTTGGTGTTCACCGCGAGGATGCCCTTCAGCTTGCCGTTGGCGGCTTCGTTGATGGCGGCGTCGATTTCTTCCTTCGTGGTCTCGCGCGAGGCGGTGAAGGTGAGGTCGACCACCGAGACGTTGATCGTGGGCACGCGCATGGCGAAGCCGTCGAGCTTGCCGTTGAGTTCGGGCAGCACCAGGCCCACCGCGGCGGCGGCGCCGGTCTTGGTCGGGATCTGGCTGTGCGTGGCACTACGGGCGCGGCGCAGGTCCGAATGGTAGACGTCGGTCAGCACCTGGTCGTTGGTGTAGGCGTGGATGGTGGTCATCAGGCCGTGCACGATGCCGATCTTCTCGTGCAGCACCTTGGCCAGCGGGGCCAGGCAGTTGGTGGTGCACGAGGCGTTGGAGATCACTTCGAGCTTCGAGGTGAGCTTGTCGTCGTTGACGCCCATCACGAAGGTGCCGTCCACGTCCTTGTCGCCCGGGGCCGAGATGATCACCTTCTTGGCACCGCCGGCGATGTGCGCGCTGGCCTTGGCCTTGGAGGTGAAGAAGCCGGTGGACTCCAGCACCACGTCGACGCCGTGCTCGCCCCAGGGCAGCTTGGAGGGATCGCGCTCGGCGAACACCTTGATGCGGTCGCCGTTGACGATGAGGTCGCCGCCGTCCACCGACACCTCGCCGGGGAACCGGCCGTGGGCGGTGTCGTACTGGGTCAGGTGGGCGTTCGTCTCGGCGTTGCCGAGGTCGTTGACGGCCACGATCTGGATGTCCTTGCCGTTCTGCTTGGCTTCGTAGAGCGCGCGCAAGACATTGCGACCGATGCGACCGTAACCGTTGATGGCGACCTTGATGGTCATGAGCTGCCTCCGGGTGGGGAATGACACGACTGAAGATAAGGCCAGGGGCCGAAACCTCCATGGTAACGGAACGTCGCAGGGGGCGGCTTGCTGCATCGCCGCGATTTGTCATTCGTGCCTCAGTCGGGCTGTGGCACACTTGGCCGCTTGCCCGCCCGGAAACGTTTACCGTCCCATGAAACCTCGTCCCAAGCGCCGCGCCATCGCCACCCTGCTGGCCCTCGCCATTACCGCCGCCGCGGGCTCCGTGCAGGCCTGGGGCGACATCGGCCACCGCATCGTCGCCGAACTGGCCTGGCGCCAGCTCGACCCGGCCGCGAAGGCCGAGGTGCAGCGCCTGCTCGCGACCGACGGCGACGATTCCCTCGCCGACATCGCCAGCTGGCCCGACCACCTGCGCAACGACCCGGAGCACGAGGCCCTGGGCAAGGCCACCGGGCCGCTGCACTACATCAACTTCGCCACGAACTGCCGTTACGACGGCCCGGCCGACGCCTCGGCGCGCAACGTCGTGGGCGGCCTGGAGAAGTACGTCGCCATCCTGGGCGATCGCCACCGGTCGAACGCCGAACGCGCCGAGGCGCTGAAGTTCGTGGTGCACTTCGTCGGCGACGTGCACCAGCCGCTGCACGCGGGCAACCGCGACGACAAGGGCGGCAACGACTACCAGGTCCAGTTCGGCGGCAAGGGCACCAACCTGCACCGCGTGTGGGATTCGCAGATGCTCTACACCGCCGACCTCAAGTGGGATGCCTACGCCGACAAGCTCGCCGCCGAAGGCCCCGTGAAGCTTCCCCGCGCCAAGGGCGACGCCTACGTCCAGTGGGCGGAGGAATCCTGCTCGATCGTCGCCAGGCCCGGTTTCTACCCCAATGGACACAAGATCGACGACGCCTACGTCGCCAAGTACCTGCCCGTGGCGGAAACCCGCCTGCGCGAGGCGGGCAAGCGCCTGGCCGACCTGCTCGACAAGACGCTCGACTGATCGCACGTCTCCCCATGAATTCGCACCCTCAAGGTAAGCACCGATGACCGAAATCCAGGTTCGCCGCACCAAGATCGTCGCCACCCTCGGCCCCGCCACCGACGTGCCGGGCATGCTCGAGAAAATCCTGGAGGAGGGCGTGGACATCGTGCGCCTCAACCTCTCGCACGGCACGCCCGACGACCACCGCGCCCGCGCCAACGCCGTGCGCGCCGCGGCCGACGCCGTGGGCCGCGAGGTGGGCATCCTGGCCGACCTGCAGGGTCCGAAGATCCGCATCGAGAAATTCGCCGACGGCCCCATCGACCTGATGCCGGGCGACAGCTTCACCCTCGACTGCCGGCCGGATGCGCCGGTCGGCGACCAGACCCGCGTGGGCGTGAGCTACTACGACCTGCCGCGCGACGTGGTGGCCGGCGACATCCTGCTGCTCGACGATGGCCTCGTGGCCCTGGCCGTGGTGGACGTGGTCGGCAGCGAGATCCACACCCGCGTCGCCATCGGCGGCCGCCTGTCCAACCGCAAGGGCCTGAACCGTCAGGGCGGCGGCCTCAGCGTGTCCGCGCTGTCCGACAAGGACCGCAACGACATCAAGCTCGCCGCCGAGATGGGCGCCGACTTCCTCGCCGTGTCCTTCGTGCGCTCGGCCGAAGACCTCCACGAAGCCCGCCGCCTGCTCCGCGAGGCCGGCGGCGACGCCGCCATCGTGTCGAAGATCGAACGCGCCGACGCCATCCCCGTGCTGGGCGAGATCATCGACGCCTCCGACGTGGTGATGGTGGCCCGCGGCGACCTGGGCGTGGAGATCGGCGACGCCGAGCTGCCGGGCCTGCAGAAGAAGATCATCCGCGAGTCGGTGCTGCGCAACCGCTCGGTGATCACCGCCACGCAGATGCTCCAGTCGATGGTGCGCGCGCCGATCCCGACCCGCGCCGAAGTGCTCGACGTGGCCAACGCGGTCATCGACGGCACCGACGCGGTGATGCTCTCGGAAGAAAGCGCCGCCGGCGCCCACCCGGACAAGGCCGTGGCCGCCATGCGCCGCATCTGCCTCGGCGCCGAGCGCCAGTTCGAGCCGCGCGACGACCTGCGTCCGGGCACGCATTCGCTCGACCGTTCCGACCAGGCCATCGCCCTCGCGGCAATGCTGCTGGCCTCGCAGGTCGGCGTGCGCGCCATCGTCTCGCTCACCGAATCGGGCGCCACCGCGCAGTGGCTGTCGCGCTACCGCTTCGCCGTGCCCATCTACGCGATGTCGCCGTCCGACGTGGCCCGCCGCCGCATGCTGATGCTGCGCGACGTGCAGCCGGTGGCGTTCGAGACCGGCAAGCTCGACCCGGCCCACACCGCCCGCGCCGCGCTCCAGCACCTGTTCGCGCTGGGCAAGCTGGCCAAGGGCGACCGCGTGATCCTCACCCACGGCGACCACATCGGCAGCCATGGCGGTACCAACACGCTGAAGCTGCTGGTCATCGGCGACGACGGCATCGCGGACAGCCTGCGCGACCTGTAAGTCCCTGTTCGCCGATGCGATCGGCTCCCACCCCTTCGGTAGCCACCTCGCTACCGAAGGGGTGGGAGCCGATCGTATCGGCGAAACCCGGGTGCGACATCGCACGACGGCGCGAATTCACACGCACCGCATGCGGCCACGGCGTTAAACTGCACGCCCAGGTAAAGCCACCGAGGGCGTCATGAACCGCAATTCTCTCCGCACCGGCGCCATCGCCGCCGCCATTGCCCTTCTCCTCGTGTCCGGTGCCGCCGAGGCGCAGAACCTCCGCCGCGTCGCCCCGGAGAACCTGACCGGGTACTGGTTTCTGACCACCAAGTCGGTCAGTCCCGACATTCCCAACACCGGCAGGAACCTCAACCAGCCGACGTGTGTCGCGGTGTCGTACATGATCGGCTCCGACGGCCGCCCGCAGAACGCGAAGATCGAAAAAGTAGTGCCGGAGGGAGACCTCGGCCAGGTCGGCCTGAGCATCGTCAACCAGCTTTCCTACGTGAAGGGCACCCAGAACGGTACGGCCGTTCCGGTGCAGACCTATTACGTGACCGGCTTCAACCTGCCGGAGGATCCCGCGAAAAAAACCGAGATCCTCAAGAAGTGCGCCCTGCCAGGCTACCAGACCACTTGATCGCGCCGCACAACGGCTTTTGCTCCAAGCTCCCCTATACTTCGCTTTTTTCGTCATCGCCCCGTTTCCTTCGGGGGCATACCACTACTTCCACGGAGTTCGCATGAGCATCGAAAACCTCGAACAGATCGCGCAGGCGATGGTCGCCCCGGGCAAGGGCATCATCGCCGTCGACGAGTCGGCCTCGACCATCAAGAAGCGCATCGAGGCCGTCGGCCTGGAGAACACCGAGGAAAACCGCCGCAAGTACCGCCAGCTGCTGCTGACGGCTCCCGGCCTGGGCGAGTACATCTCCGGCGCCATCCTGTTCGACGAAACCATTCGTCAGAAGACCGACGACGGTCGCACGATGGTCGATGCCATGAAGGCGGCCGGCATCATCCCGGGCATCAAGGTCGACAAGGGCACGCACCCGCTGGCCGGCTTCCCGAACGAAGTGGTCACCGAAGGCCTCGATGGCCTGCGCGAGCGCCTCCAGGAGTACGCCAAGCTCGGCGCGCAGTTCGCCAAGTGGCGTGCCGTCATCAAGATCACCGACGACACGCCGACCTCGGCCGCCGTCGAGGCCAACACGCATGCACTGGCCCGTTACGCCGCGCTCTGCCAGGAGGCCGGCCTGGTTCCGATGGTGGAACCCGAAATCCTGATGGACGACAAGGACAGCGTGCACGATATCGATACCAGCTTCGCCGTGCACAAAGAGGTGTTGCAGAGCCTGTTCGCCCAGCTCGAACTCAACAACGTCGAGCTCAAGGCGCTGATCCTGAAGGTCAGCATGGTCATCCCGGGCAAGTACGCACCGAAGGAAGACCAGGTGGATGCCGAGGACGTGGCCAACGCCACCGTCAGCGTCTTCCAGTACGCCGTGCCGGCCGCCGTGGCGGGCATCGTGTTCCTCTCGGGCGGCCAGGAAGACCAGCAGGCGACCGAAAACCTCAACGAGATCAACAAGCTCGGTCCGCACCCCTGGCCCATCAGCTTCTCGTACGGCCGCGCGCTGGTCTCCAAGGCCCTCGAAACCTGGGCGAAGGACCAGAGCGCCAACTACGACGCCGCGCAGAAGACGGTGGTCGAGCGGGCGAAGGAGAACAGCCTCGCCGCGCAGGGCAACTGGAAGAAGAAGTAAGCGACGGGCGGTTTTCGCCGTCTAGATCGAAAAAGGCGCCGCTTCGTCGGCGCCTTTTTCTTGTGACGAAGTCGGCCTTTTCGCCGGACAGCCATTGCGGCCGTTCATGACAGCGGCTCCAATCGCGCGAATGGGCGTCGATCGGCGCCCCACGGGCTCGGGATGGTCGAATGAAACAGCGTGGTTGGGTCGCCCTGGCGGCCTCGTTGGCGTGCGTGGCGGCCGGTTCGGCCGTGTGGCGGGACCGCGATAGGGTCCAGGTCCCAGCGATGACCGCCGATGCCGGATCCGGCCCTTCGGTTGCCGAGCCGAAGGCGCCGGACGGTGCGCGCGTCGCCATCGACGCACGCGTGCATGGCCCGGGCGCCACGTCGAGCGCCGGTGGCGCCGCGCTGCCCTTGCTGGCCCTGACGGGTTCCGAGCCACCGCGTCGCGAGGGCGTATTTACCTGGTATCCCGTTCGCATCGATGAAAAACAGGCCCGGGCCGCGATGACGAGCGGAGGTCGCCTGTCGATCCCGACGCCGGGCGGTTCACGCATGAGCCTGGCCTTCGAGCACGCGGTCGACCATGGTGACGGCAACTGGAGCTGGGTCGGCAAACCCGATGGCGTGGACGGCACGCAGCGCGCCGTGATCACGTTCGGCCCCGACGCCACGGTGGCCACCTTGCCCGACAGTGAAGGACGCCAGTTGACGTTGACGACGCAAGGCGGCCAGACCTTCATGGTGTCCGCGCCGTTGTCGAGCCTGCACGTGGGCGTGAATCCGCTCGGCGACGGCATCCGGCCGGTGCAGCCCGGCGGTACCGTCGGCGCGCTCGACGCGGCCGACCAGCCGCTGGCGAACCCCGACGGGACGGCGAAAGCCGGTGCCGGTGGCGCCACGACGGTGGACGTACTCGCCATCTACTCCAGCGGCTTTCGCAAGGCCAAGGGCAGCGCATCGGCCGCGGTAACGGCGCTGACCAACCGTTTCGACGTGGCGAACCAGGTGCTGGGCAATTCGCAGGTGAACGCCTCGTTCCGCATGGTGCGCACCCAGGAAGCGCAGGCACCCGACGATACCGACAATACGCAGATGCTCGAGTCGATCCGCACCGGTACGCCCTGGATCCAGGCGATGCGCGACCAGTCGGGCGCGGACCTGGTGACCTTCGTGCGTGAATACGACGCCGCCAACAACGGTTGCGGCGTGGCCTACATTCCGCCGGGTAACTATGCGAACGACGCCGACCTGATGTATTCGGTGGTGAGCGACGGCAGCCTCCCCACGGGCTATTACTGTGAAGCCACCACGCTGGCGCATGAGCTGGCGCACAACCTCGGCGCGCAGCACAACCACGAACAGGACGCCACGGGCGGTCTGTTTCCGTACTCGTACGGTTACCGCAACTTCGCCGCGCAGTTCTACGACGTGATGGCCTACGGTCCCGACGCCAACGAGCGTATCTGGACGTATTCCAATCCGTCCGTGACCCTCTGCAAGGGCTTGCCTTGCGGCGTGGTCGACTACGCCGATGTGGCGCGCACGCTGCGCTACACGATGCCCATCGCGGCCGGTTTCCGCACCACGAGGGTGCCGGCGAAGCCCTGACCGGGTATGCGAGGATGGATTCTGTCGCCATGACGTCGCGCGTGGCGCATGATCAGGCCGACCCAGGGGTTCAGGAGCCGCCGATGCCGTACCTTCACCGTGAGCGCCATGCCACCGGACGCATGGGGTGGCTGCGGGCCGCCGTTCTCGGTGCCAACGACGGCATCGTGTCGACGGCCAGCCTGGTGATGGGCGTGGCGGCGGCCCACGCGACACCATCGGCGATCCTGACCGCGGGCACGGCCGGGCTGATGGCCGGCGCCATGTCGATGGCGGCGGGCGAATACGTATCGGTCCAGTCGCAGGCCGACAGCGAAAACGCCGATCTGGCCCGCGAAAAGGAAGAACTCGCGAACGACGTGGAAGGTGAGCACAAGGAATTGGCGGCCATTTACGTCGGTCGTGGGCTCGACCCGTCACTGGCTCGCCAGGTCGCCGAGCAATTGATGGCACACGACGCACTGGACGCGCACACCCGCGACGAGCTGGGTATCACCGCCACGCTAAGGGCACGTCCCCTCCAGGCGGCAGCGGCTTCCGCGATCAGCTTCGCCACCGGTGCCGCTTGCCCGCTGCTCGTCGTTGCATGGGCTCCCGCCTCCGGCCTCCTGGGGTGGGTCTTCCTCACCGCATTGGTGTTCCTCGCGGTGCTCGGTGGCATCGCGGCTCGCACCGGAGGCGCGAGCGTCCGGGTGGGCGCGTTGCGAATCACCGTATGGGGCGCGCTGGCCATGGCGATGACTACCCTGGTAGGAACGCTTTTCGGCGGTGTCGGCTAGCGGGTTCCAAAAAAGAAACCCCCGGGACGGCGTCCCGGGGGTTGCGGCGACCAAAGGCCGGTTTCGTCGCCGGCCTCTTTCATCGATCAGAAGCGATATTCGGCGCTGATCGACGCCATGTTGGTCGACAGGTCGACACCGTGCTTGTCGGCATCGTAGTGGTCGTAGTTGATGCCCAGGCTCCAGTTGTTGCTGAAGTCGTAGCCCACGCCCGCACCGGCGTACCAGCTGGTCTTGTCGATGCTGTGGCGATCGGGGTCGTCGTTGCTCAGGCCATGGCCCTGCCAACCGTAGATGCCACCGCGGGCGCTCACGTACCACTGCGGGGTGATGTTGAAGTGACCGTTCACGCCGGCCGTCCAGCCATGCAGCTCGGACTTGCGGCGGTCGACCACGCGGTTGCCGTTGAACAGGCTCTTGGCGTTGATGTTGCCGAGGTCGTTGTAGCCCACTTCGACGCCGAGCGCGGCCCACGGCGACACCGTCCAGCGATAACCGCCATTCAGCGCGTAACCCGTGTCGTGGCCGTCGTAGCGGCCCTTGTCGACGGAGGTGCGGCCGACGTTGCCGTTGACGAACCAGCCACCGGCGCCATTGGCGTCCTGTGCGAAGGCGGGTGCGGCGACGGCGCCGGCGGCCACGAGGGCAAGGGCGATGAGGGTCTTCTTCATGGTGGAACTCTCCTGCTTTATTTTTTTTGAGCGGCGGCGACCTAGGGGGATGTCGTCTACGCTGCCTGCGCACGGCGGGGTGTCGTGCGTCGGACCTTAGATGTGGCGCTCTGGCAGGGATTCAACACCGCTTAGTTCAATATTAAGAAACGATTAAGCCGCGACGGTTGCCCGCCGCGGCTCAATGCGTTGCGCCACAAGGCTTCGGTGTTTAGAAGCGGTATTCGCCGGCCAGCGACACGATGCCGGTGGAGCGCTTCAGGCCCGGGCTGACCTCGCCGGTGGTGTTGTCGCGCACCTTGCCGGCATTGGCGTGGAAGTAGTCGTAGCTCACGCCCACGCCGAAGTGCTCGTTGATGTCCCAACCGGTGCCCAGACCGGCATACCAGCTGCCGCGACCGTCGCGGCCGCCGTTGGAGAAGCCGAGGTCCTGGCCCACGCTGTTGTTGTAGTTGTTGTTGTTGTCGTTCGACCAGAAGAGGCCGCCGTGCATGCTGATGTACCACTGCGGCACGAGGTTGATCTTGCCGTTCACGCCGACCATCCAGCCGCGCAGGGCGTTCTTGGTGGCTTTCTGGTTGACGTCCTGGTCTTCTTCGAAGACGTTCTTCACGCGATAGTTGCCCAGATCCGCGTAGCCGGCCTCGAGGCCCAGGCCGAGATCGGGACCGACCTTCCAGCGGTAGCCGCCGAGAACGCCGTAACCCGTGCGACGGCCCTTGTTGCCGTGCAGGGGATTGAAACCGCCGGTATCGCTGCCGAAGCCGCCGGTATCGCTGCCGTTGGTGCGACCCACGTTGGCGCCGATGAACCAGTTGCCGCTACCGACCGACTGGCTGGGCTGGTAGTTGCCCGAAACGGCCGAGTTGTCCTGGGCGAAGGCCGGGACGGCCGCGAACGAAACGCAAGAAACCGCAAGGGCAAGAGCTGCCTTCTTCATGGGAATATTCCTCTTTTTTTCGGGGCGGCCATCGCGACTTGGGGTGGGGGAGTGCGATGACCGGGATCGATTAGAGCGCCCCGAACCTGAAGAAATTCAGAAATGCGGATGAAAAGATTAAGCCGAGGTTAACTTCCCCGGCTCCAGGCGACCTCACGACAAGCTGCCATCCGATGCGCGACAATGACGGTTTTCCACATGCCCCTAATTGGAGAACGCCGATGACGACACGCCGCGAACGCGCCAATGCGATCCGCGCCCTGGCCATGGATGGTGTGCAAGCCGCCAATTCCGGTCATCCTGGCATGCCCATGGGCATGGCCGACATCGCCGAAGTGCTGTGGGGCGACTTCCTGCACCACAACCCGTCCAACCCGCATTGGCTCAACCGCGACCGCTTCGTGCTCTCGAACGGCCATGGCTCGATGCTGCAGTACGCCTTGCTGCACCTGACCGGCTACGACTTGCCGATCAGCGAGCTTAAGAACTTTCGTCAGCTGAATTCCCGCACGCCCGGCCATCCCGAGTGGCACATGACCCCGGGCGTGGAGACCACCACCGGTCCGCTCGGCCAGGGCCTGGCCAATTCCGTGGGCTTCGCCCTCGCCGAAAAGCTGCTCGCCGAGCAGTTCAATCGTCCGGGCCACGACATCGTCGACCACCACACCTACGTGTTCGTCGGCGACGGCTGCCTCATGGAAGGCATCTCGCACGAAGTGGCCTCGCTCGCCGGCACGCTGAAGCTCGGCAAGCTCGTGGCGGTGTACGACGACAACGGCATCTCCATCGACGGTGAAGTGCACGAGTGGTTCACCGACAACACCCAGCAGCGCTTCGAGGCCTATGGCTGGAACGTGGTGATGGGCGACGACGGCAAGCCGGTCGACGGTCACGACGCCGACGCCATCAAGAAGGCGCTCACGAAGGCCACCTCGCAGAGCGAGAAGCCCTCGCTGGTGATCTGCAAGACCGTCATCGGTTTCGGTTCGCCGAACAAGGAAGGCAAGGAAGCGTCGCACGGCGCGGCGCTGGGCAAGGACGAAGTCAAGCTCACCCGTGAGCGCCTGGGCTGGAACTACCCGGAGTTCGTGATCCCCGACGAGATCTACGCCTCGTGGGATGCCAAGAAAGCCGGCGGCGAAGCCGAGAAGGCCTGGAACGACAAGTTCGCCGCCTACGAGAAGGATCATCCGGAACTCGCCGCCGAACTGAAGCGTCGCGTCGAGGGCGGTCTGCCGAAGAACTGGAAGGAAACCGCCAAGGCCTTCGTCGACAAGCTCCAGGCCGAAGGTCCGGAGGTCGCCTCGCGCAAGGCTTCGCAGATGTCGTTGGACGCCTTCGGCCCGGTCTTGCCGGAACTGCTCGGCGGCTCGGCCGACCTTGCGCCGTCCAACCTCACCATCTGGAAGGGCGCCAAGAGCGTGCTTAGCCCGGGTGGCAACTACGTCCACTACGGCGTCCGCGAGTTCGGCATGAGCGCTATCGCCAACGGCGTCGCCCTGCATGGCGGTTTCATCCCCTACGACGCCACTTTCCTCACCTTCTCCGATTACGCGCGTAACGCCGTGCGCATGGCGGCGCTGATTCCCGCCCACGTCATTCATGTGTACACGCACGATTCGATCGGTCTGGGCGAAGACGGTCCCACCCACCAGCCGGTGGAGCACCTGGGTTCGTTGCGCCTGATCCCGAACAATCGCGTGTGGCGTCCGGCCGACGCGGTCGAATCGGCCGTGGCGTGGAAGGTCGCGATCGAGCGCAAGGTGGTCAAGCATGACAAGCACGCCACGGGCGGCCCGTCCTGCCTGGTCTTCTCGCGCCAGACGCTGAAGCACAATGCGCGCACCGCGGAACAGGTGGCGAATATCGAGAAGGGCGGCTACGTGCTGGTCGAGCCGGAGAACTTCTCCGAGAAGAACCTGGCGAAGTCGGCCATCATCATCGCCACCGGCTCCGAAGTGGGTATGGCGGTCGAAGCCGCGGCCAGCCTCAACGGCAACGGCTATTCGGTCCGCGTCGTCTCGATGCCTTGCACCGAGGAGTTCGACGCCCAGCCGGTCGAATACCGCGAAGGCGTGCTGCCGTCGTGGTGCCGCGCCCGCGTGGCGGTGGAAGCCGCCAGCGTCGACTTCTGGGCCAAGTACGTCGGCCTCGACGGCGCCACCGTCGGCATGACCACCTACGGCGCGTCGGCTCCCATCGAGAAGCTCTACGAGCACTTCGGCATCACCACCACGGCGGTGATCGACGCGGTGAAGGGCGTGATCAAGTAAGCCGTTTGAAACGATGAAGACAAGGGGCTCCCGCGAGGGAGCCCCTTGTCTTTGATGGTTGCCCCATAGGTCGATCCGCCCGCTGTCCCGATGACTACCCCGCGTTCCCCGCACGCCTACTTTCCCTACATCGACGGCCTTCGTGCCATCGCCGTGGCCTCGGTGGTGCTTTATCACCTGCACGCGGCCTGGTTACCCGGCGGTTTCGCGGGCGTGGACGTGTTTTTCGTGATCTCCGGTTTCGTGGTGAGCGCGTCGGTGGGACTGCGGGAGCGCACGTCGCTGCCGTCGTTCTGGATGTATTTCCTGGCCCGTCGATTCCAGCGCATCGCGCCGGCGCTGCTGGCCTGCCTGCTCACGACGACCCTGGCCGCGACGCTGTTCATTCCCGAGGCCTGGCTGAGCGAACACAACCAGAAGACGGGGCGCTTCGCCTTCTTCGGTTTCAGCAACATCGTGCTGGCGCACAACGCGAACAGCTACTTCTCGCCCATCACGGAATTCAATCCCTACACGCACACGTGGTCGTTGGGCGTGGAGGAGCAGTTCTACCTTCTGTTCCCGGTGCTGTTCTGGGCGTGGAGCTTCGGCGGCCGTTGGCGCCCCGTCACGTTGGCCGTATGCATCGCGCTGGGCGTGGTGTCGCTGGTGCACGCCTGGTGGCTGGGCACGACGGATAGCCAGGCGGCGTTCTATCTTCTCGCCTCGCGATTCTGGGAGCTCGCCACCGGCGTCGTGTTGTACCAGGCCATGGCCTGCGCTGGACGCCGGTTCGATACGGCCGACACCGCACCGGCCTCATCCTGGAAGGCGGCGGCTGGCATCGCCGGCCTTTGCCTGATGGCTTATGGCCTGTGGACATCGCAACCGGAATCCTTTCCCATACCGGGCGCACTGTGGGCCGTGGCGGGAACGGCACTCGCGCTCGGCGCCCTGCATGGCCAGCCCGCTTCGGTGTGGCCGGTGCGTCTGCTCAGTGCGCCGCCCATGCGCTTCATCGGCGCCATGTCGTATTCGCTCTATCTCTGGCACTGGCCGGTTTTCGTGTTGTTTCGATGGACGGCCGGGCTGGGTGCGTGGCCGGAACGGCTGGCGGCCGTGGCCATCACCTTCGTGCTGGCGTGGCTCTCGTGGCGATGGATCGAACAGCCGATACGTCGATCGGCGGGTATCCGTCGAGCGCCCCGCATCGCGGTGGTCGCATGCGGCCTGTTGGCGTTGGTGATCGGTGCTTCGCTGCATCGTTTCATCGACCACCGCCAACCCCGCTGGTCGTTGAGCACCGTAGCGAAACACGCGGACGACTGGTATCCGACCACGACGCGGAAGAAGCACGTGGACGCCTGTGGCGTACCTCAGCCGCAGACGGTCGAACTGCCGCAGGGCAAGCGCATCAGCTATGCCCGCGTGGCATGCGATCGGCCGGTCGATGGGCCGGACATCTTCGTGGTCGGCGACTCGCATGCCATGGCCTTCGGAACCCTGTTCGAAGGCTACGTGGCCCGCACGGGTGCACACGTCACCCTCTACAACAATTCGGGCTGTGCCTTCCTCAGCCTGCAACCGAACCGGGACGATCCGCGTTGCGAGCAGAGTTCGCTCACGGCCGCCAACGACATCCTCGCGCGAGTGAAGGCGGGCGACGTGGTATTCCTGCCTTCGTTACGCATGCCTCGCCTGGTCGACCAGTGGATACGATATCCGCGTGAGGCCTTCGTCGCGCAGGCCCTGCATGCCGATACCGTCGCCATGCAGAGCGGAGAGCTCGACCGTGCCATCGAGGTCGTTTCGCGGTTCCACGACAAAGGCGCCCGCGTCGTCATCGAAGCGCCCAACCTGCTTCTCAACGCGCCGGCCTATCGTTGCGCGGATGCATGGACGAAGACCAATCCCATGTGTGCCGAAGGCACGAGCGTGGATCGCGCCGAATTCGAGCGACTTCGCCAACCCATGCTCGATGCGGTGAACGCGGTGGCCAAGGCGGTGCCGGGAACCACCGTGTTCGATCCTTTTCCGACGCTATGTCCCGAAGGCCCGCGTTGTGACGGTTTCCGGGACGGCCGCCCGTTGTTCTTTGACGGCGACCATGTCAGCGCGTACGGAAACAAGGTGCTGCTTCCTGGATTTGAGGACGCCATGAGAGCGGCCGCCAACTGAACTGACGCCAATGGATGGCACCCCAGATCGGGGGGGCGACGACTTAGCCGCCTAACCTGATTGTCCAGAAGGGCCGCTCGTTCAGCGCCCTGCAGAGGCGGGGATCACCTATGCAAGGGGCTACGCCTGGATGCCTTGCCGGTTGCCGATCATACGCAGGTGCGACCCATATCTCCTTTACGCCATAGGCTGCGAGGTTGCCGTTTGCCTCGAGTGTGAGAAAGCCAAGGGTCTGCATCAGATTCGTGCTCGGCCCATATTTCGCAGCTGGCAGGCTGCCCGCATGAAAATTGCGCTTTTTTCCCGCCTGTCACGTGAAGGCCGTTGGCAAAGGTGGCGGAGTCCGCACGCCAGGTGTTGGACGACCAGATGGGATTGCCATGCCTATACAGCACCATGTTTCCATCGCCCTGAAAGGACAGGTGATGGCCATTGATCTGCGAGTAGGTGTGCCCTTTGGGGAAATGGGTTCCGTCGCGGAATACCAACGGATCCCCAGGCGCAAGCCCTGGGCTGCCCGACCCGCTAGACCACGTGGGGATCACCGCCAATACCATGGCTTGACCATGTTCCGTAACGGTAAACATCCGTGACGGACCGTTGCTTCCGGTCCACCAGATGGCTTGGTGATCGGCCGTGTAGAGGACGAAATTACCATCTGCTTGCATGACGGCGCGGTTGGCGCCACGTCCTGACGTCTGCGTCGACCAGATGACCGTGTGACTCCCGTCGTTCTTGTAAACGACGAGATTTCCATCTGTCTGCATGGTGGCGAAGTATCGATGATCGTCTGAGTACAGCGACTGTCCTGCCCATAGTGTCTCGCCGGGGAGGAGTGCGGCCGCGTTGACGGACGTTACGGATAGCGCGGTAACCGTGATGGAAGCGAGGGCGCGACGGCGTGTGACTCGGTACATATTTTTCTCCCTTCTTGGCCACCGGGGCGGCGGCAAGCTCATCATTGAGTGGGTCGCGTCTGCGGTGTATCGGTGGTGGCCGCTGAAGCGGGGAGAAGGTTCGAGCGGCGCATGTGGTCGGATGCTGTAAGCGAGGAACGCTTAGGTCATCGGTGAAGAAATGTTTCACGGAGATTTAGGAATGCGCTGATTCAAGATTTGACGTGAAATCCTTAACGTTTCGAATTTTTCTTGAGGCGTGGCATTGGAACGCGAAGAAAGGTTCAGGCGCTATCTTCCGCATGTCGACGGCATGAGAGCGATCGCCGTGATCGCAGTGATCGTCTTTCACCTCGAGCGTGATTGGCTGCCGGGCGGTTTCTCGGGAGTGGATGCCTTTTTTGTCATTTCCGGATTCGTCGTAAGTGCCTCCGTGCATGGGCGTGGAGATGAGCCTTTCGGTAAGTTCTTTCTCTGGTTTCTGTGGAGGCGATGTCTCCGGATCGTGCCTATGTTGGCGTTGGTTCTCGTTGCGACGAGCTTGGCGTCGACCTTGTTGATTCCCGATGCCTGGTTGAGCGACGGCATCCACCGGACGGGAATGGCGGCCACGTTCGGATGGGCCAATGTTTCCCTTGCCGGTCGCACCGATAGCTATTTTTCCCCGACGACGGATTTCAATCCCTTCGCCCATGCATGGTCCCTCGGTGTCGAGGAGCAGTTCTACATACTGTTTCCCTTCGTGCTTTGGCCATGGATATCGCGGAAGGCAAGTCGAGGTGTGTTTTTATCAGCTCTCGCTTTGGCAACGGTTTGCTCGTTCGTCTTGGCTTGGCGCGAAGGATCGAAAGACGGGGCGTCTGCGTTTTACTTGCTGGAATGCAGGGCCTGGGAGTTACTCGCGGGCATCTTGCTGTTTCATTCCCTTGATATGACACAACGGTTGGCGTCCAGACGCACGTGTCCTGCGTGTGGAACGTGGTTGGCCTCCTCCGGGTTTCTCCTGGTCGGATACGGTCTTTGGGCCTCTACACCGGATCATTTTCCGGCACCTGGAGCACTGCCGGTCGTCATGGGGACATGCCTTCTGCTCGCGGCCGGGTGTGTGCCCTCGGAAGCTTCATGGCCCATGAGGCTACTCATGTTTCGACCCGTTCGATGGATCGGCCGCACGTCCTACTCGCTATACCTTTGGCATTGGCCCGTTTTCGTGCTGTTTCGATGGACGATCGGACTGGAAGACTTTGTCGACAGGGTACTGGCCGTGGTGGTCACGGTCGTGGTCGCGTCGCTTTGCTGGCTCTACGTCGAACAACCGATCCGGCGGTTCTCGAAGGGATACGCAGGGTCGCATGCCAAGCTGGTGGCATGGAGCTTCGTCGCACTGGTGGGTGCGGGTCTGTTTCAAGGCTTGCTGCATCACTACCGATGGAGCATTTCTCTCAGCACGGTAGCCAGTCATGCCAGCGACTGGTATCCGACCATCAAGGGGCATCATGCGTCCGGTCCTTGCGCCTCGCCCCGGCCATCCGTCGCCACCTTGGGCGAGGGGCGGCGCATTACGTACGTTGGCGGTACGTGCGACCTGTCGGCTGATGAATCGACGGTTTTCGTGGTCGGGGACTCGCACGCCCTGGCATTCGGGAGGATGTTTCGGGCCTACGCCGCCAGAAGTGGTCGAAAGGTCGTGGTATACGACAACGCCGGTTGCGGCTATCTGACGCTTCAACCGGCGCGGGAGGAATCCGCAATGTGCCGGTCCAGTTCACAACGGGTGACCGAAGCGATCGTCAAGAGTATCAGGCCCGGGGACGTAGTGTTTCTTCCGTCGTTGCGCATGCCGCGGTTCGTCGATCAGTGGACGCGTTATCCCCGGGAAGCTGTCTTGGCGCGGGCAATGGCTGCCGAGGCTTCGGCGAAGGATAGCGGGGCGGTCGATACCGCTATACGTATCGTCTCCCGTTTCACCGAGAAAGGAGCGACCGTGGTGTTCGAAGCTCCCAACCTTCTCCTCAATGCTCCCGCATATCGTTGTGCCGATCCATGGACGCGCTCCAATCCGATATGCAAGCGCGGCGTCGGTATGGATCGCGAGGAATTCGAGTCTCTGCGCCGCCCCATGTTGCGGGCGATCCAACACATTGCCCAGGCGGTTCCAGGCACGTCCATTTTCGATCCTTTTCCCTGGTTATGCCCCGAGAGACCTGTTTGCACCGGATTTCGCGATGGCCGACCGCTATTCTTCGACGCCGATCACATCAGTGGTTTCGGCAACGACATTCTTCTTCCTGGCTTCGAGGACGCCTTGCGATCGGGCCGCATCGTTTCGACGCGATCGGAAATCGCGAACTCCGGCTAGGTATTCAATGGCCGCGTGGGACCATGTCGAGATTTCGCGTGCCATCGTTGGAGATGTCGTCAAGGCCGTCGTCATGCCTAATCGATACGATGCCGGTGCCCCCGGCGGCTGCGACGACGGCTCGCGATACCCAGCGTGTGGTCGAGGAATAAGGCTTCGGGTTCGCGAACTTGGCGTGGAACTTCGTGGAGGACTCCGGCTTGGCCTGTGCCGGATTCGGCGTGGGCGGAGTCCAGGAGGTCGGTGACGGGGTTTCGGCCGCGAACGACGAGGCCGAGAGGGTCACGAGGGCGGTTACTGCCAGAGCGGTGCGAATCATTTTCGTTCCTTGATCGATGAATCGGCCAGTCGATGCATCATCGTAACAGGGCGAAGCATGGGCTCCATAGCCAACCCATGCTTCGGGCATTGGCGTGCCGGTGCTCAGGCCAGCCCGACGAGCTCCCGGGGCGTGTCGACCGTCTTCCACGCTCCCGCCCGTTCCAGCTCTTCGCGATCGCCGAAGCCCCACAGCACGCCCACACCGCGCACATCATTGGCCACGGCGCCCTCGATGTCGAAGCGGCGGTCGCCGATCATCACCACGTCCTCCTTCGGATGCCCGAAGTCGGCCAACGCCGCGGCGATCATTTCCGCCTTTTCGCTATGGGCCGTTTCCGGACCGGGCGCGTAGACACGGTGGAAGGCCGCGCCGAAAGGCAGGTGGGGAATGATGCGTTCGGCATGCAAACGGATCTTGCTGGTGACGATCGCGAGGTGGTGGCCGGCGGCTTCCAGCGCCGCGATCGCTTCGGGGATGCCTTCGTAGACCGTATGTTCGGACCAGCCCACGTCACGGAACCGTTCACCGTAGGCCGTGACGGCGGCCTCGATGAGGTCGTGCCTGTCGTGGCCGAGCACTTCGCCGAAGCTCACGCGCAGCGGCGGTCCGATCCAGCCGCGCAGGATGGTGTCGTCCGGGATATCGGCGCCGACGTGCGCCAGCGAGTGGCGCACGCCCGAGAGGATGCCGATTTCCGAGTCGATCAGCGTGCCGTCGAGGTCGAAAAGGAAAAGCATTACTTCGCGTCCGCCCGGGCCTTCAGGGCGGCCACGGCCGGGAGTTCCTTGCCCTCGAGGAACTCGAGGAAGGCGCCACCGCCGGTGGAGATGTAGGACACGCCGTCCTCGATGCCGTACTTGTCGACGGCGGCCAGGGTGTCGCCGCCGCCGGCGATGGAAAACGCCTTCGACGCCGCGATGGCGCGGGCGAGGGTTTCGGTGCCCTTGCCGAAGGCGTCGAACTCGAACACGCCGACCGGACCGTTCCACACGACGGTGCCGGCCTTGGCGATCAGCTCGGCGTAGCGCGCGGCCGTGTCCGGGCCGATGTCGAGGATCATCTCGTCGTCGCCGACCTGGTCGACGGCCTTGACCGTCGCCTTGGCGGTGGCGGCGAATTCGGTGGCGACCACGACGTCGGTCGGCACCGGCACCTCGGCCCCGCGTGACTTCGCGTCGGCCATGATCTTCTTCGCGGTGTCGAGCAGGTCGGCTTCGACCAGCGACTTGCCGACCTTGTGACCGGCGGCGAGGATGAAGGTATTGGCGATGCCGCCACCGACGATGAGCTGGTCGACGCGGCCGACCAGGTTCTGCAGCAGGTCGAGCTTGGTGGATACCTTCGAGCCGGCGACGATCGCCAGCAACGGGTGGGCCGGGTTCTCCAGCGCCTTGCCCAGCGCATCGAGTTCCTTGGCGAGCAGCGGCCCCGCCGCGGCCACGGGCGCGAAGCGGATCACGCCGTGGGTGGAAGCCTGGGCACGGTGGGCGGTGCCGAAGGCATCCATGACGAAGACGTCGCACAGCGCGGCGTACTTCTTCGACAGGGCCTCGTCATCCTTGCCCTCGCCGACGTTCATGCGGCAGTTTTCCAGCACCACCACCTCGCCGTCGGCGACGTCCACGCCGTCGAGGTAATCGCGCTCGAGGCGAACGGGCTTGCCGAGCTTGTCGCCCAGCCACTCGGCCACGGGCTTCAGCGACGAGGCTTCGTCGAATTCGCCTTCCTTCGGGCGGCCCAGATGGGAGATGACCATGACTTTCGCACCGGCGTCGCGGGCGGCGACGATGGTGGGCAGGGAGGCGTCCAGGCGCTGGGTGGAGGTGATGCGGCCGTTCTCGACCGGCACGTTCAGGTCTTCGCGGATCAGCACGCGCTTGCCGCGCAGGTCGAGGTCTTGCATGCGGATGACGGACACGTTGGCTCCGGGGCGTGGTGTTGGGTAGACGGCAATTGTCCTTGGGTGGGACGTGATGGCGCAAATCGGAACGCTTCCGGCCCGGGAATCGCCGACAGGATCGGCTCCCACCCCTCCGGCAGGAAGTTCGCTACCGAAGGGTGGGAGCCGATCCTATCGGCGATCCGCGCGGCAGCGCGGCAAGGCTTGCGAGGCGTGGATGGATAGAATCCACCGATCCACCACGGAGTCCCCATGCTCGCCCTCTACACCTACTGGCGCTCCAGCGCCGCCTACCGCATCCGCATCGCGTTGAACCTCAAGGGCCTGGCCTACGAGCCGCGCCTCGTGCACCTGGTGAACGACGGCGGCGAACACCTCAAGCCGGCCTATCGCGAGGTTTCCCCGCAAGCCCAGTTGCCCGCCCTGGTGGATGGCGACTTCGTGGTGCGCCAGTCGATGGGCATCCTCGAGTACCTGGAAGAGGCCTATCCCGATACGCCGTTGTTGCCGCCGGACACGAAGGGCAGGGCGCGCGTGCGCGAACTGGCGCTGGCCGTGGCGACCGACGTGCACCCGCTCGGCAACCTGCGCGTGCTCAAGGCGATCGAGTCGGATTTCGGGGCCGATGCGCAGGCCAAGGCGGCATGGAGCCGGAAGTGGATCCGGAACGGTTTCGACGGAGTGGAGGCGCTGCTGGCGCAAGGGCCGCTGGGCCGCTTCAGCTACGGGGACACCCCCACCATCGCCGATTGCTGCCTCGTGCCGCAGTACTACAACGCGGTGCGCTGGGAACTCGACCTGGGGCCGTATCCGCTTATCCGGCGCGTGGTGGCGGCGTGCCAGGAGCTGGAGGCTTTCAGGAAGGCCGCGCCCGAGATGCAGCCCGACGCTCCCTGAAACCATTCGCCGATGCGATCGGCTCCCACCCCTTCGGTAGCGACGTTGCTACCGAAGGGGTGGGAGCCGATCGCATCGGCGAAAAGCCAACAAGGCGGTGAAGCGGGTCCGTTCAGGCCCCGATCCCGTACGGATCGCTTGACGCGAACTCGTTCCCCGACGAACCTTCCGACAGGCGGATCTTGAGCGCCAGCCCATCGCGCGAATCGGCCTTGGACAGGCACTCCTCGAGGGTGATCTGGCCGTCCTTGTAGAGCCGGTAGAGCGACTGGTCGAAGGTCTGCATGCCTTCCTGGAGGCTGCGGTCCATGGCGTCCTTCACCTCGTGGATCTGGCCGCGGCGGATCATGTCGCGAATCAGCGGGGTGTTGAGCAGCACCTCGGTGGCCGGCACGCGACGGCCGTCCTTGCCGATCACCAGGCGCTGGCTGATCACCGCGCGCAGGTTCAGGGCGAGGTTCATCAGCACGTTCTTGTGGGCCGACTCGGGGAAGAAGTTGAGGATGCGCTCGAGGGTCTGGTCGGCGTTGTTCGAATGGAGCGTGGCCAGGCAGAGGTGGCCGGTTTCCGAGAAGGCGATGGCCGCCTCCATGGTCTCGGTGTCTCGGATCTCGCCGATCATGATGACGTCCGGCGCCTCGCGCATCGCGTTCTTCAGCGCCTCGTGGTAACTGTGGGTATCCAGGCCCACCTCACGCTGGTTCACGATGGAGCGCTTGTGCCGGTGCAGGTATTCGATGGGGTCCTCGATGGTGAGGATGTGTCCCGAGGTGTTCTGGTTGCGATGGTCGAGCATGGCGGCCAGGGTGGTCGACTTGCCCGAACCGGTGGCGCCCACCACCAGGATCAGCCCGCGCGGTTCCATGACCAGTTCGCGGAAGATGGCCGGCTGGCGCAATTCCTCCAGCGAAGGGATCTCGCTCTTGATGGCACGGATGACCATGCCGATCTCGCCGCGCTGCTTGAACACGTTGATGCGGAACCGCCCGGCCTCCTTCACGGCCAGGGCCATGTTCAGTTCCAGGTCGCGCTCGAACTGGGGGACCTGGCCTTCGTCCATCAGGGAGTAGGCGATCTTCTTGACCATGCCGCTGGGCAGGCCGGTATTGCCCAACGGGTAGAGCTTGCCTTCCACCTTGATGTTCACGGGGGCTCCGGTCGTCAGGAACATGTCCGACGCACCCTTGTCCACCATGAGCTTCAGGAAATAACCAATATCCACCTAAACCCCCCGGGGTTCGCATTACAATCGAGACAGGTCTCACCGACCATGTATATCGACAATATCTCGCAAATCTGTAAGAGGAACGAGTGATGGTGCACAACTTGCCGTCGAAAGCCCCGTACCGCCGGGGCCGCCGGCTCCTTGCCACGGCCGCGCTGGGCCTTGCGATCGCCACGCTGGCCGGTTGCGCCAGCACGCCACCCCCTAACGGCACCATGAACCAGGCCCTGTCCCAGCTGCAGGCCGCCAGGGACGCGGGAGCCGCCGATTATGCGCCTGTCGACCTCGACATGGCGCAAGGAAAATTCAGCCAGGCGCAAAAAGCCATGGCTAGTCGCAAGTATGACGAGGCCGCGCTCCTGGCCGACGAATCGGCCGCCGACAGCGAACTGGCCCGGGCCAAGGCCCGCCTGGGCGCCGCCCGCGCCCAGAACCAGGCCAAGAGCAAGGAAAACTCGCGCATGCGCGTCGAGATGATCGACAACCATGCCAACGACACCGTGCCGATTCCCAACAACGTGCAGGAAACGGAAACCGTGCTGCCCGAGGCGCCCGCCGACACCGGCAACATGCCCCCGCCCCCGCCGGGCGGCGAAACCCAGCCCCTGAACGACAACCAGGGAGGCCAGCAGTGATGAAGCGCCATACCCTCCTTCTCTCGTGCGCCATGGCGCTGGCCTGCGCAGCCGGCACGGCGGCGGCCGCCACCGACGACCTCGACCTGCGCCGGCTCAATTCCAGCCTCGAGCAGCTCGCCAGCGATCCGATGCTGGGCAACTACGCCCAGGCCGAACAGGCCCGGGCCCGCGAGGCGATCAACCAGATGGCCCAGTTCCGTCCGAAGGACAAGGAACACGCCCACTACCTGTACATCGCCGAGCGCCGCATCGACATCGCCAAGGCGGCCGCCCAGCTCCAGGACGCCCAGACGAAGGGCCAGCAGCTCGACCGCGAGCACGATGCCATCCTGCTCGAGGCCAGCCGTCTCGATACCGAGATGGCGCGTCGCCAGCTCGAGCAGCAGCGGATGCAGAACCAGATGATCCAGGAAGAGGCCGCTCGCCTGCAGCAGCAGGGCGTGGAGTACTCCCAGGCGCTGGAGCAGGCCAAGGCCGAAGGCGACAAGGCCAGGCAGGTCGCCGCCGCCCAGGCCCGGGTGGCCAATGCCGCCAAGAAGCAGGCCGCCCTGGCGGAAGCCGCGGCGCGTGCCATGCGCGACCTCAACTCGTCCGATGGCGGAGCCCCCGCCAACACGCCGGCCACCTCGGCACCGAAGAAGTCGAAGAAATCCGGCGGTAACTGATCGCTCCACACCGCGGCCCGCTCCGTGCGAACGGGGCGGGCCGCTTTATTGAGTGGACCGTAAATAATTGTTACGAAAGAAATTAATGCGCCAGGGATTGAGAATATTCGCTCTTGCGGCCCGTTCTCGAGCGGAGTAGCTTGGACCTCCCGTCACGAAAAAAGCACGAGACGGGGTCCTTCGGAGCATGCGTGATTCTCATCCAGGCACACCGCATCGCGATCCATCCCACGTCCGGTGCGACGCCGTATCCGCATGGCTCCCCTCACGACCGGCCCGACCGGGCCGGCCCCCACGCGAGGAGCATGGCTATGTTCGAAAACCAGCAGCGCGACGACGTCCAGAATTTCATCGGCACCGACAAGGACACCCGTCGCCTCTACTACCGCCACCAGGAACTCAACGACAAGCTCGACGAAGCCGGACGCGGATGTCTTCCGCTCGGCGACGAGGAACTGGCCCGGTTGAAGAACGAGAAGCTGCAGGCCAAGAAGCAACTCCAACGAATGTGGGATCAATGGCAGGCGTCGCGGCATCACTGACGCCACCGGCACCGACGAAAGGGCGCGGAAACGCGCCCTTTTTCGTGGCCGTTCACCAGCGAACCTGAGCGGCGCGTGACGCCCGTCGCTACGCCATTTCGCCTCGGCCGTTCGCCGGGCATCGCCCGGAGGCGACACCCTTTATCATGTGCGCCCATGTGCGAGGTCGAAGGGGCCTCGCGAAATTCAGTACGGAGTACCCATGAAAGTTCAAGACAGTGTCCTCGACCTGATCGGCCGCACCCCGATGGTGCGCGCCCAGCGCCTGGACACCGGCTGTTGCGAACTCTTCCTCAAGCTGGAAAGCGCCAACCCGGGCGGTTCGGTGAAGGATCGCATCGGCATGTCGATGATCGAGGGCGCCGAGCGCGCCGGAAAGATCAAGCCCGGCGATACCCTGGTGGAGGGCACGGCCGGCAACACGGGCCTGGGCCTGGCCCTGGTGGCCCAGCAGAAGGGCTATCGCCTGGTGCTCGTCGTGCCCGACAAGATGAGCCGCGAGAAGATCTTCAACCTCAAGGCCATGGGCGCCGAGGTCGTGCTCACCCGTTCCGACGTCGCCAAGGGCCACCCGGAGTACTACCAGGACATGGCCGAGCGGATCGCGCGCGAAACGCCGGGGGCCTACTTCATCAACCAGTTCGGCAATCCGGACAACCCGAAGGCGCACCTGCTGACCACGGGTCCGGAAATCCTCGAACAGCTCGACGGCAAGGTCGACGCCATCGTGGTCGGTTGCGGTTCGTCGGGCACCATGAGCGGGCTCACCGCCTACCTGCGCGAGCACTCGCCGAACACGGAAATCGTCCTCGCCGACCCGGTCGGCTCGATCCTCGCCCAGTACATCAACGAGGGCACGCTGTCTGAGAAGTCCGGCAGCTGGATGGTGGAAGGCATCGGCGAGGATTTCCTCCCGTCGATCAGCGACTTCTCGATGGTGAAGAAGGCCTACGCCATCAGCGACAAGGAAAGCTTCATGGCCGCGCGCGAATTGCTGGGCAAGGAGGGCGTGCTCGGCGGTTCGTCCACCGGCACGCTGCTCGCCGCGGCGCTGAAATACTGCAGGGAGCAGACCACGCCCAAGCGCGTGGTGACGCTGGTGTGCGATACGGGCAACAAGTACCTGTCGAAGATGTACAACGACTACTGGATGCTCGACAACGGTTTCCTGGAGCGTGAGCAGTTCGGCGACCTGCGCGATTTGATCCTGCGCCCGTACGCGCAGCGCGACACCGTGGTGATCAAGCCGGACGACATGCTGATCACCGCGTACAACCGCATGAAGCTCTACGACGTCTCCCAGCTCCCCGTGATGGACGGCGACCGCATCGTGGGCATCCTCGACGAATCCGACGTGCTGCTGCACGTGCACGCCGATACCGCGAAGTTCCGCGATCCGGTGTCCACGGCGATGATCGCCTCGCCGGAAATGATCCAGGTCACCTCGCCCATCGAGGCCTTGCTGCCCGTCTTCGAGAAGGGTCACGTCGCCATCGTCGTCGACGGTGAGCGGTTCCTTGGCCTCATCACCCGCATCGATCTGCTCAACTACCTGCGTCGCAAAGTCAACTGACAGGGGAATCGTGCCATGTGTGGAATCGTCGCCGCCGTCGCGCAGCGTGACATCGCTCCCATCCTGATTGCCGGTCTGAAGGCGCTGGAGTACCGCGGCTACGACTCCGCCGGCATGGCCATCGCCGAGTCGGGCGAGATCCGCCGTGTGCGCGCCAAGGGCAAGGTCCGCGAGATGGAGGCGCTCTACGAGGCGGATCCGATTCCCGGCGGCACCGGCATCGCGCACACCCGCTGGGCCACGCATGGCGTGCCCAGCGAAAGCAACGCGCATCCGCACGTGCAGGGCCGCATCGCCATCGTGCACAACGGTATCATCGAGAACCACGCCAGCCTGCGCGAATCGCTCAAGGCCAAGGGCCGTACGTTCCACTCGGAAACCGATACCGAAGTGATGGGCGCGGTGATCGACGAGCACGTGCAGGCGGGCAAGCCCCTGCGCGAAGCCGTGACCGCGGCCGTGCGCGAGCTGGAAGGCGCCTACGCCATCGCCGTGATGAGCCTCGACGAGCCCGGGCGCATCGTCGGTGCCCGTCGCGGCTGCCCGCTGCTGGTGGGTATCGGCATCGGCGAGCACTTCCTCGGTTCCGATGCGCAGGCGCTCATCAAGGTCACCAACCGGATGATGTACCTCGAAGAGGACGACATCGTCGAGATCACGCGTGACACGGTGGAAGTGTTCGGCATCGACGGCCAGCCGGTCGACCGCGCCGCGCACGAGAGCGAGATCAGCGCCGACTCGGTGGAGCGTGGCGAATACCGCCACTACATGCAGAAGGAAATCTTCGAGCAGCCGCGCGCGGTGGCCGACACGCTCGAAGGCCGCATCGGCCCGCACGGCGTGTTGCCGAACATCTTCGGCATCGACGCCGACCCCATCCTCGACAAGACCCGCGGCATCCATATCGTGGCCTGCGGCACCAGTTACCACGCCGGCATGGTGGCCAAATACTGGATCGAGGAACTGGCGCGGATGCCGGTGGTGGTGGAGGTGGCCAGCGAATACCGCTACCGCGACGTGGTGGTACCGGAAAACACCTTGTTCGTGGCGGTATCGCAGTCGGGTGAAACCGCCGATACGCTCGCGGCCATGCGCGAGTCCCGCCGCCGCGGCTACCTCGCCACCTTCGCCATCTGCAACGTGCCCGAATCGTCGGTGGTGCGCGAATCCGACCTTCGCCTGATGACGCGCGCGGGCCCGGAGATCGGCGTGGCCTCGACCAAGGCGTTCACCACCCAGCTGACCGCCTTCGCCCTGCTGGCGCTCGATCTCGGCCGCCGCCATGGCCTGGATCACGCGAAATACCTCGCGCATTGCCAGGAACTGCAATCGCTGCCGCGCTACATCGAGAACGCGCTCCGTAGCGAAGAGCAGATCCTCGCCATCGCCGACCATTTCACCAACAAGCAGCACGCGTTGTTCCTGGGCCGCGGCGCCCAGTACCCGGTGGCGCTGGAAGGCTCGCTCAAGCTCAAGGAAATCTCGTACATCCACGCCGAGGCCTACCCGGCCGGCGAACTCAAGCACGGCCCGCTGGCGCTGGTGGACGAGAACATGCCGATCGTGGCCGTGGCGCCCAATGGGCCCCTGCTCGACAAGCTGAAGTCCAACTTGCAGGAAGTGCGTGCCCGTGGCGGCGAACTGATCGTCTTCGCCGACGAGCGCGCGGAAATGGACGACGGCACCGAACACGTGGCCATGGTCCGCGTGGACGGCGGCGGCGATCTCATCGCCCCGGCGGTGTTTACCGTGCCGATGCAGCTTCTTGCCTACCACGTGGCCGTGCAGCGTGGCACGGACGTGGACCAGCCGCGCAACCTGGCCAAGTCGGTGACGGTGGAGTGACAGACGCGCCGTTCATTCATGCGATGGCCGACGTGCAGTCGTCGGCTATCGGGGCGCGGACGCGGGTGTGGCAGTTCGTGGTGATCCTTCCGGGTGCCGTCATCGGCCAGGATTGCAACATTTGCTCGCATTGCTTCGTCGAGAACGACGTGGTGGTGGGCGACCGGGTGACGGTCAAGAGCGGCGTGCAGCTGTGGGATGGGTTGCGGGTCGAGGATGATGTGTTCATCGGGCCGAATGTCACGTTCACCAACGACCTGTTTCCGCGATCGCGGGCGTATCCTGACCAGGGCTTTCCGCAGACCGTCGTCCGGCGAGGGGCCTCGATCGGCGGCGGGGCGACCATCCTGCCAGGGATCGAGATCGGCGAGCGCGCCATGATCGGGGCGGGTGCGGTGGTGACCCGCGCGGTGCCCGCGAGAGCCGTCGTGGCGGGAAATCCGGCCCGGATCATCCGCCAGATCGACGATGGTTGAGTCGTCGGCGGGTCGGAAGGAGAATAGACCGCCTTTTCGACCTGCGAAGATGCCAGCATGAAGTGTTTCAAGGCCTACGACATCCGCGGCCGCGTTCCCGATGAACTCAACGAAGATATCGCCTATCGGCTGGGCCGCGCCTTTGCCCGTACCGTGGGCGAGGGGCCCGTGGTGGTCGGATTCGACATTCGCCGCGATAGTCCGGCCTTCGCGAATGCCATCGTCCGAGGGTTGAACGACGAGGGGCGGGATGCCATCGACATCGGTTTGTGCGGCACCGAAGAAGTGTACTTCCAGACGTTCCACCGGAAGGTCGCAGGCGGCATCATGGTGACTGCCAGCCACAACCCGATCGACTACAACGGCATGAAACTCGTTCGCGAGGATGCCAGGCCGATCAGCGGCGATACGGGACTGCGTGACATCGAGCGGATGGTCGAGGAGAACGCCTTTGGCGAACCCTCGGCTACGGTCGGGCAGGTGATTCGCGATCACGACAAGTCGGCCTATGTCGAGCACCTTCTCGGCTACATCGATGCCTCGGCCATGCATCCGCTGAAGGTGGTGGTCAATGCCGGTAACGGTGGTGCGGGCGCGATCGTCGACCTGCTCGAGAAGCATCTTCCGCTGGAGTTCATCCGGATCAACCACGAGCCGGACGGCAGTTTTCCCAACGGCATTCCCAACCCTCTGCTCCCCGAGAATCGTTCAGCCACGGCTGAGGCCGTGAAGCGGCATGGAGCCGACTTCGGCATCGCATGGGATGGTGATTTCGACCGCTGCTTCCTGTTCGACGCGCGCGGCGAGTTCATCGAGGGCTATTACATCGTTGGTTTACTGGCGGCGCAGCTACTGGAAAAGCACGCCGGTGCCAAGATCATTCACGATCCCCGCCTTACCTGGAACACCATCGACATGGTGAAGAAGGCAGGCGGTGTACCTATCGAAAGCAAGACCGGCCATGCGTTCATCAAGGAGCGTATGCGCGCCGAAGATGCCATCTACGGTGGCGAGATGAGCGCCCATCATTACTTTCGCGATTTCGCTTATTGCGATTCGGGAATGATCCCTTGGCTTCTGGTCGCGGAGCGGATGTCGAAGACGGGTACGTCCCTCGCCGACATGTTGGCGGAGCGGATGGCTGCCTATCCGTGCAGTGGCGAGATCAATTTCGTGGTGGACGATGCGAAAGGTGCGGTTGAACGGGTGCTCGCGCACTATGCCGACAAAGCGCCTCGCTTGGAAAACGTCGATGGCGTCAGTGCGGATTTCGGATCATGGAGGTTCAACTTGCGGTCTTCCAATACGGAGCCGTTGCTTCGCCTGAATGTCGAATCGAGAGGCGACGTCGGCCTGATGAACGCGCGTACCGATGAACTGAGTCGCTTGATAGAGGGTTAAAAAAAGGGGGGCGTGAAGCCCCCTTTTTTTCTCAGGATCGATCGGGCAATCAGCCCACGGTGCCGGCGCGTCCGTAGACATCGTCGAAGCGAACGATGTCATCTTCACCCAGATAGCTGCCCGACTGCACTTCGATCAGCTCGACCGGCACCTTGCCGGGATTGCGCAGGCGGTGCCTGCTGCCCAGCGGCAAGTACGTGCTCTGGTTCTCGGCAAGCAGGAATACCTTGTCGTCACAGGTGACTTCGGCCACGCCCTTGACAACGATCCAGTGCTCGGCGCGGTGATGGTGCATCTGCAGGCTCAGCGCGGCGCCCGGTTTGACCACGATACGCTTGACCTGGAAGCGATCGCCGTTCTCCAGCGAATCGTAGCTGCCCCACGGACGCCGCACGACGCGATGTAGATCATGTTCCGTCCGACCCTTCGCCTTCAGTTCGTCGACGATGCGCTTGACGTCCTGGGAGCGGTCGCGCCGGGCTACCAGCGTGGCATCGGGGGTGGTGACCACGACGACGTCGTCGAGGCCCACGGTGGCGACCAAGTGGCGGTTGTGCGAGTGGATGAGCGAGCCGGTCGTATCCAGCGCGATGACGTCGCCTTCGGTATGGTTACCGTTCGCGTCCTTATCGGCAGCAAGCCACAAGGCATCCCACGATCCGATGTCGCTCCAGCCGCACGATACCGGCACGACCGCGGCGCGCGACGTCTTCTCCATCACGGCATAGTCGATCGAATCGTTAGGTGACGCGGAGAACGCTTCGGCGTCGAGTCGCACGAAGTCGAGGTCGACATTGGCTTTCGCGTAAGCGGCTTTGGCGGCGGCTAGCATGGCTGGCGCGTGCTGCTCCAACTCCTCCAGATAGCGCGCGGCGCGGAAGAGGAACATCCCGGAGTTCCAATCATACTGACCGCTGTCGACATAGCGCTCGGCGACTTCCAGCTTGGGCTTCTCGACGAACTGATTCACCTTGAAGCCATTGGCGTCGAGTCCGTCGCCACGCTGGATGTAACCAAAACCCGTTTCCGGGCGGTCGGGGCGAATGCCGAACGTCACGAGCCAACCCTGCTCGGCCAGCGGACGCGCCTTGGCCACGGCGTCGTGGAAAGAGCGGTCGTCACCGATGAGATGGTCGGCCGGCAGCACGAGGATGAGCGCGTCGGTCGACTTTTCCATTGCACGCAGCGCGCCCACCGCGATGGCGGGCGCGGTATTACGCGCCATCGGTTCGAGCAGGATGCTTGCCTCGCTCATCTTGAGCTCCTGCAACTGCTCCGCGGCGAGAAAGCGATGATCGTCGGCGGCCACGACGATGGGCGCGCCGGTGTCCGGCAGCGCGGTCGTTCGCTTGACCGTTTGCTGGAACAGGGTGTCCGTCCCGGTGAGCGACAGGAATTGTTTGGGCAGGTTCCGGCGGGAAATCGGCCACAGGCGCGTGCCGCTGCCGCCACTGAGAATGAGGGGAATGAGCATGGACGTTATTCCGGTTCGGATAGGGTTGCCAGGACGCGTTCTACACCGCTTTGCCACATCGGGACGTCGATGTCGAAGGTCCGTGCGAGTCGCGATGTATCCAGCACCGAGTAGGCGGGGCGCTTGGCCGGTGTGGGAAATTCCGAGGTGGTGATAGGGATGACCTTCGGTGTCCTAGCGAGCAGGCCCCGCTCGGTCGCGCGTCCCAGCAGCATTTCGGCAAAGCCGTGCCAGGTGGTATCGCCTGCGGCCGTGAGGTGGTAAGTACCCTGCAGGCGTTCCCTCCCAAGATCATCCGCCGCCATCCAGCGATCTAGCGCCGCCAGCGAGGCTTCGACGATGAATCCCGTGTCGCTCGGCGTGCCGCGTTGGTCGGCCACCACGCGCAGTTCGTCGCGCTCCGCGCCCAGGCGCAGCATCGTGCGCAGAAAGTTGTGTCCGACGGCAGAGTAGACCCAGGCGGTACGGAAGATGAAATGAGCCGCGCCGCTGGCACGCAGTGCATCTTCGCCCGCCAGCTTGCTGCGTCCGTAGGCTCCGCTCGGCGCCGTCGCGGCGTCTTCCGTGTATGGAGCGCTGGCCTGTCCGTCGAACACGTAATCGGTGGAATAGTGCACCACCAGCGCGCCATGGCGTGCCGCCCAGCCCCCGATCACCGAAAGGGCGTAACCATTGACGAGCGTAGCGAGATCCTCCTCCTGCTCGGCTTTATCGACGGCCGTGTAAGCTGCGGTGTTGACGATGACCTGCGGGCGTTCGGCATCCAGGAGCACTTCCAGGGCTCCGGTATCCGCGAGATCGGCAACGAGCGCCTGGCGACCACCGTGCAGGATGCCGTCGCGGCTGGCAGGCAACAGTTCACCCCGGTTCCCAAGCCCGCCATGACTGAGGAAGCTTCGACCCAGCTGTCCATTGGCCCCCAGGAGAAGGATCTTCACGGCTGGTATTCCGGCAGCCGCTCGGGGGCAAGGTCCGCGAGCAGGGGGGCATTCGAGTCCTTGTCGGACAATACCGGAGAGTCGACGGGCCAATCGATGCCGATGGCCGAGTCATTCCAGCGAATGCCGCCGTCGGCGGCGGGCGAATAGAGATCGGTGCATTGGTAGGAGAACGTCGCGAACTCCGAGACTACGCAGAAGCCGTGGGCAAAACCCTCCGGAATCCAGAAGTGCCGGTGGTTTTCCGCCGTGAGCGTCGCAGCGGTCCACTGGCCGAACGTAGGCGAGCCGCGGCGGATATCGACGGCCACGTCGTAGACTTCGCCCTCGAGAACGCTCACCAGCTTGCCCTGCGGATGGGGCCACTGGTAATGCAGTCCACGGAGAACGCCGCGCGACGACCGGGAGACATTCGACTGGACGAAACGCCGGTCGATGCCGGCGTCGCGGAACGTCTTTTCGTTGTAGCTCTCGTAGAAGAACCCGCGCGAGTCGCCGAAGACCTTGGGTTCGAGGACGAGCACGCCGGGGAGGGACGTTTCGATGACCTTCATTTCACCAGACCGTGGCCGACGAGGGTGCGCAGGTATTCCCCATATCCCGTCTTCGCCAGCGGTTTGGCCAGGGCCAGCACCTGCTCGGCATCGATCCATTTGTTGTTAAAGGCGATTTCTTCCGGGCAGCACACCTTGAGTCCCTGCCGGTTTTCAATCGTCTCGATGTAATTGCCGGCCTCCATCAGCGACGCATGCGTGCCAGTGTCGAGCCAGGCGTAGCCGCGGCCCAACTGTTCGAGCATGAGCGAGCCGTCGTCGAGATAACAGCGGTTGAGGTCGGTGATTTCCAGCTCGCCGCGCGGCGAGGGCTTCAGTCCCGCGGCGAAATCGCAGGCGCGGCCGTCGTAGAAATACAGGCCGGTCACCGCGTAATTCGATTTGGGCTGGGTCGGCTTTTCCTCCAGGCCGATCACCCGGCCCTCGCCGTCGAATTCCGCCACACCGTATCGTTCGGGGTCGCGGACCCAGTAGCCGAAGACGGTGGCACCGGACGGCCGGCTCGCCGCGCGCTTCAGCCGTTCCGTGAGCCCGACGCCATAGAAGATATTGTCGCCGAGCACGAGGCAGCTGGGCTGGCCATCCACGAATTCGCGCCCGATGAGGAACGCCTGGGCCAGGCCGTCGGGAGACGGTTGCACGGCGTAGCTGATGTTGATGCCCCACTGCGAGCCATCGCCCAGCAAACGCTGGAAAAGGGCTTGCTCGTGGGGGGTATTGATGATGAGTACGTCGCGAATGCCGGCCAGCATCAGCGTGGCGAGCGGGTAGTAGATCATCGGCTTGTCGTACACCGGCAGCAACTGCTTGCTGACCGCCTGCGTGATCGGATACAGCCGGGTGCCGGACCCGCCGGCGAGGATGATGCCCTTGGTCGTCATGCGCCCAGACGCTCCATGCGGTAGCTGCCGTCGAGGATCGAATCGACCCACGACTGGTTGGCGAGGTACCAATTCACGGTTGCCTCGATGCCCGATTCGAACGTCTGGGTCGGCGACCAACCAAGCTCATGCTGGAGTTTGCTCGCGTCGATGGCGTAGCGACGATCGTGGCCCGGGCGGTCGCGGACGAACGTAATCAGCGATTCGCGTGGCGAGCCGTTGGCCAAGGGCTGGCGTTCGTCCAGGATGCGGCAGATGGTGCGGACCACGTGGATGTTCTGCTGTTCCGCGTTGCCGCCGACGTTGTAGGTCTCGCCGATGCGGCCGGCGTCCAGCACGCGTCGGATCGCCGAACAATGGTCGCCCACGAAGAGCCAGTCGCGAACGTTCTTGCCGTCGCCATAGACAGGAAGGGATTCGCCCTTGAGCGCCTTCTGGATGGTCAGAGGGATGAGCTTTTCGGGGAACTGGAACGGCCCATAGTTGTTCGAGCAGTTCGTGGTAAGCACGGGCAGGCCGTACGTATGGTGAAACGCCCGGACCAGGTGGTCGGAGGCGGCCTTGCTGGCCGAATATGGCGAGTTCGGGGCGTAGGGGGTGGTCTCCGTGAACTTGCCCTCGTCGCCCAGCGAGCCGTATACCTCGTCGGTGGACACGTGGAGGAAGCGGAAGCCTTCGCGCGCCGGTCCTTCGAGGCCACGCCAGAAATCGCGCGCCTCCTCGAGCAGGCCGAGCGTGCCGACCACGTTGGTTTCGACGAAGGCGGCGGGACCGTCGATCGAGCGGTCCACATGGGATTCGGCGGCGAAGTTCACGACGGCATCCGGCTTGTGCCGAGTCAGCAGATCGCGGACGAGGTCACGATCGCCAATATCTCCCTGGACGAACACATGGCTCGGATTGCCTTCCAGCGAGGCCAGGGTACCCAGGTTACCCGCATAGGTGAGCTTGTCGAGATTGACGACGCGAAAGCCGTCGGCAATGGCCTGGAGCACGAAATTGGCACCGATAAAGCCGGCACCGCCCGTTACCAACAGTGTTTTCATCAAGACCTCGTCCGTCATGCTCATGGCTAAAACGCTGCGCCGCCGAAAAAGCACCGTATTCACGGCGTATACGGACGGGTACGAATACCGTCTAGGCGGATACCCACAGCGCGTAGGGCGTCAAGTGTAATATGTAGCGCCGTTTGCGAGGGGCGACGCTTGAACGGCCCATGAATCCTTGAGATTATTTCCAGTGAAAAGAAATACTTACGCAAAGAATGCCCCCAAGGAGCACGGTCTCGGCACGCGTGCCATTCATGCGGGCCAGTCTCCCGACCCGTCGACCGGCGCCATCATGACGCCGATCTACGCGACGTCAACGTACGTACAGAAAAGTCCTGGAAAGCATTCCGGCTTCGAGTACTCGCGCACCCAGAATCCGACCCGGATGGCTTACGAGGCCTGCGTGGCCTCGTTGGAAGGTGGCGTGCAGGGCTTTGCCTTCGCCTCCGGCCTGGCCGCCGCTTCCACGGTACTGGAGCTACTGGATGCCGGTAGCCACGTCATCGCCATGAACGACCTCTACGGCGGCACCTATCGTCTGTTCGAGCGCGTTAGGCGGCGGACGGCGGCCCTGGAGTTCGACTTCATCGATCTCAACGATCCGGCGGCGCTCAAGGCCGCGCTCAAGCCCAACACACGCATGATCTGGGCCGAGACGCCCACCAATCCCATGCTCCAGCTGGTGGACCTTGCCAAGGTGGCCGCGTTCGCGAAGAAGCATGGCCTGATCCTGGTCGTGGACAACACGTTCTGCTCGCCGATGCTGCAGCGCCCGATCGAATTTGGCGCCGACCTCGTGCTCCACTCGGCCACCAAATACCTCAACGGGCATTCCGACATCGTCGGTGGCATCGTCGTCGCCGCCAACGCCGAGCTTGCCGAGCAGATGGCGTTCCTGCAGAACTCGATCGGGGCGGTCGCCGGCCCGTTCGATGCCTTCCTGGCGATGCGAGGTCTGAAGACCCTGCATCTGCGGATGCGTCAGCACTGCGAGAGCGCCCTGGCCCTCGCTACCTGGCTGGAGAAGCACAAGGCCGTGGAGCGGGTGATCTACCCCGGCCTGCGCAGCCACGCCCAGCATGCGTTGGCACGCAAACAGATGAACGGCTTCGGCGGCATCATTTCGGTGGAGATCAAGGGCGGAAAGGCCCGTGCGCGCCGGGTCCTCGAGCGCTGCGAGCTTTTCGCGCTGGCCGAATCCCTGGGAGGTGTGGAGAGCCTGATCGAGCATCCGGGCATCATGACGCACGCCTCCATTCCGGCCGCCACGCGAAAGAAGCTAGGGATTTCCGATGGGTTGATTCGTCTTTCGGTGGGCGTGGAAGATCTCGCCGACCTCCGCGACGAACTCGAGTCCGTCCTGGCATGACCGGAACCCAGCTCAAGTCGGCCGCGCTTCGTGTTCCCATGCATCCGGCCGCTCCCTACGTGTCGCTCGCGCGTCATGCGCGGCTGATCTGGGAGCTCTGCCGTCGCGACGTCTCTGGCCGTTACCGCGGGTCTATGGGAGGCATGTTCTGGGCCTTCCTCAATCCGCTGCTGATGCTGGCGATCTACTCGTTCGTCTTCGGCTATATCTTCAAGTCGCGCTGGACATCCGCCGAGACGGGGCAGGTCAACTTCGCGATCATCCTCTTCATCGGCCTGATCATCAGCAATTTCTTCTCCGAATGCCTGAACCGGGCGCCGGTGTTGATCACGTCCAATCCGAACTACGTGAAGAAGGTGATCTTTCCGCTCGAAACGCTTTCGTGGGTGACGGTGGGAACGGGGCTGTTTCACGCGTTTGTCAGCACCATCGTGCTGGTCGTGGCACTCGTGGCGACGGGAACCACGGTGGCTCCCGCGGCATTGCTCTTTCCATTGCTCCTGCTGATCTTCCTGCCCATGGTGGCGGGAGTGACCTGGCTCTTTTCGGCGCTGGGCGTGTACTTCCGTGACACGCAGCAGATCATGATGGTGCTGACCACCTCTCTGGTGTTCCTCTCTCCCATCTTCTATCCGCGTACGAGCTTGCCGGAACAGTATCGCTGGTTGCAGTCGTTCAGTCCGCTGACGTACGTGGTCGAGACCGCGCGTGGCCTGATCCTGTGGAACCGCCTGCCCGCGGTCGACGACACCGTCGCCTATCTGGTCGCGTCCCTGCTGGTGTCCTGGCTCGGTTGGCTGGTTTTCAATGCCACGCGAAAAGGTTTTGCCGATGTCATCTGACGAACTGGTCATCGACGTTCGCGGGGTCAGCAAGCGCTACGAGATCTACGCCAAGCCCTCGGACCGGTTCAAGCAAATGGTCGCGTCCGGCGTGCGCCGGCTGACGCGTGGTCCCGAGGTGCGCTATTTCCAGGAATTCTGGGCATTGCATGGCGTGTCGCTACACGTGAACCGCGGCGAGTGCGTGGCGTTGATAGGACGCAACGGTTCCGGCAAATCGACGCTGCTGCAGATCATCGCCGGTACCGTATCGCCCACCGAAGGAGCGGCCACGGTGGACGGGCGGGTGGCTGCGCTGCTCGAACTCGGCTCGGGCTTCAATCCCGAGTTCACCGGGTTGGAGAACGTCTACCTCAATGCATCGTTGCTGGGACTTTCGCGCGAGGATGTCGACGCGCGCCTCGACGATATCCTGGCATTCGCCGATATCGGCGACTTCGTCCATCAACCCGTCAAGACGTATTCCAGCGGCATGACCGTTCGTCTGGCCTTCGCCGTGCAGGCGCAGATCGATCCCGACGTGCTCATCGTCGACGAGGCGCTAGCGGTGGGCGACGCCCGTTTCCAGGCCAAGTGCTTCGCCAGGCTAAAGGCCCTTCGCGAACGTGGCACGTCGATCCTACTGGTGACGCACTCGACCGAGCAGGTGGTAACGCACTGTGACAGGGCGATCCTGATCGACGGCGGGCACAAACTCGATGACGGCGAGCCGCGTCCCGTCGTCAATCGCTATCTCGACCTGTTGTACGGGCGTAAGCGCATCGAAGCCGCACCGAAGACGGGCGAGCATGCGGGCGACGCGACGGTCAACGCCCAGCTCATGGATTTCGATCCGGCATTCGGCGAACGCCACGAGCCGATGTTCAACGAGCGCCCCGCCTACAATCCCTATGAGCACCGTTGGGGGGACGGCCGCGCGGAACTGATGGATTTCGCGATCTTCAAGGGCGACGAAGCCTTTCCACCGGTGTTCCGCAGCGGCGGCGAGTTGTCGCTTTACGTGCGCTATCGATTCCACGCGGACATCACGCGACCGATCCTGGGCATCACGCTGAAGACCAAGGAAGGCGTGACCGTCTACGGTACGAATACGGAAATGGCCGCGATGGAGGGGGGCTTTCCCTCCGGTCGTCCGGACGAATCGGGCGTCATGCTGTGCCAGTTCGCGTTGAAGTGCGCCCCCGGCGATTATTTCCTTTCGGTCGGCATCGCCAGCCGTGACGGAAGCGGCGAAGCCGTGCCGCACGATCGTCGCTACGACGCCATCCATCTCTGTGTCGAACCGGACTCGCCCTTCATCGGCATCGCCGACCTGGGTGCCAGGATGCAATTTCTATGAAACCTTCTCTCGACGCGACGAAACGCCTGGGTGCCTATCGCTACGACGAGGCGTCGCTTTGCTGGTTCCGCCAGGACGAAGTGCACGACTGGGCTTACTCCGACGGTGACGCCGTGGAGGAAAATCTCTTCCGGCTCATCGCCTCGTGCAGCGATCGCTCAGTGTTGTCGGCCGAGCTGGCCGCCAAGATCATCGATTGGCCGACGCGCTATTACTTCAGTTCGCGACGCGCGAACCTGTTGCGCCCGCTGGAGGACATGCTTCGCGGTGACGTGCTGGAGATCGGTGCCGGTTGCGGTGCCATTACTCGGTACCTCGGCGAGACAGCGCGTTCGGTGGTGGCGATCGAGCCCTCCGCTCGTAGGGCGCGTGTCGCTGCGAAGCGATGCGAAGACCTGCCTGGCGTCGACGTGGTGGTCGACAACCTCGAAGCATTCGAGGGGAAGGGCGAATTCGACGTCGTGACGCTGATCGGCGTGCTCGAGTATGCCGAGCGTTTCGCCAAGCGACCGGATGCGGCCACGCATTGGTTGCAGTGCGCCCGTCGTTTGGTCAAGCCTGGCGGCGTACTGCTGGTGGCTATCGAGAACCAGCTGGGTCTGAAATATTTTGCGGGAGCGCCCGAAGATCACCTCGGACGGCCGATGCTCGGTTTGGCTGATCTGTACGGCACGAGTGGTGCGCGCACGTACGGCAAGGCCACGCTGGAGAACATGTTGCTGGAAGCCGGTTTCGCCGAGGTGGCGTTTGCCTTGCCTTTCCCGGATTACAAACTGCCGGTGTCGGTATTGCTCTCCCGAGACGGCGACGCCATGCCGGGCTTCGACGGCGGCGTGGCGCTCGCGGCGGCGTCCGTGACCAAGGATCCGCAGCTGGCGCGCCCTCCGCTGTTCGCGCTCGATCGTGCGTGGCGAGTGGCCGCGCAGAACGGGCTTCTCTCCGACGTCAGCAATTCATTCCTCGCCGTCGCCCATGCACGCCCGGCCGATACTCCCTTCGGCGCTACCAACACGAACGTATCGGGTTATCACTTCTCCACCGAGCGCGCCCCCCGATTCGCCAAGGAGGCAGTGTTCGAGCATGGCAGTGGTGGAAGCTGGGTCCGTCGGCGCTTCCTGGTCGATGCGGAGCGCAAGAGCGGTCAGTTCGAATGCCGTCCCAATGACGAGGCCTATGTCCACGGCCGGGCCGTTACCGACGAGCTGTACGAGATCCTTTTACGGGACGGCTGGCGGATTGAGGACGTCGGCGAGTGGATGCGCCGCTGGCTCGATGCCGTGGCCATGCATCTGGGCCTCGACGTCAATGCGCTGCAGCAGTCGTCGTACAGCGCGGAGATGGCTCTGCCGGGTGACGCTATCGACCTCGTGCCGCACAACCTCATCCAGGACGTCCACGGCCATCCGCGATTCATCGATCTGGAATGGCGGTCGGAGCAGTCGATTCCCCTTGGCTATCTGGCGTTTCGCGGATTGCTCGAGGTGGTGTCGGGCTGCGTGTCGGTGGCGCGGCCTTACGACGAACGGCATGCGAAAGTAAGCGAGTTCGTCGCTGACGCGATGCGACAGGGTGGCCGCGAACTCCTGTTGCTAGACACCGACATCGAACGGTATCTGAAGATGGAACGCGAGTTCCAGTCGCAGGTGTCGGGCCGACCGTCCGACCTTGCCCCCGAAGCCTTCGCCGCATCGATGATGCCGGTATCGGTGGCAAGTCAGGGCGAGGGTTCGCTATCGCCGTCCAGGGCGTCTTCGGCGGAGTTGGCGAACCACCTGTCCAGCCTGCAGCAGCAGCACGATGCGTTGCTCGAAGAGCATAGCCGGGTGGCACATTGGGGCCGGTCCGTCGATGGTGAACTCCATGAGCTTCGCGGCCGGTACGCGGCGCTGGTGAGTGAGCACGATGGTGTCGCCAAGTGGGCTACCGACCTGGACGATCAGCTCAAGGCTGCCAAGGGTCGGCTGGATGCCCTGGTTCAGCTCGCGGAAGACGATGGAGACGTGCAGGCCGCGATGCTCGGCGCTTACCTTCTTGAGCTCACCAACCTGCGCCGGGATCATGCCCTGGCCGTGCGCCGTGCAGAGCGCCTGGGCGCCGATCTTGCCGCCCTCGAACGCCGGGCGGCATCGGATTCGGATGCGAGCGGGATCCTGCGCGATCGGATCGGCTCCGCCGAAGCGAGAATTCGCGAGCTGTCGGAAAAGAACGAAAGCCTACTCAACGACCTGGATCGCATTCGGAAGCGCGACCACGGACTGGAGAAAGAGCTGTCCCGGCTGCGTCGTACCATGGGCATGGATGCGGAACGACCTTCAGGGCAAGCAGGCGATGCTTCTACCGTCGACGCGATGGATCCTTCGGTGTTGCGCAGGCTCGAGGCGCAATTGGTCGCCGCGAATGCCGCATCCGCGGCGAGCCGTGTTCGTGAAGAGCAGATCTCCGCCGATCTGACGAAGGCGCTTTCCCGCCTTGGAGACCTGGAGTGGGAGCTTTCAACGACTCGCAGGGATTTCGAGCAGGTCGTCCGCTCCCTCTCGTGGCGTCTGACCCGGCCGCTGCGATTTGGCATGCGCGTGGTGCGTAGGGACTGGAACGGTGTCGTGGCGTCGCTACGCGGGCGACCGTGGATACGTAGTCGCGCACTGAATTTCATAAGGGAGCCCGCAAAACGCTTTCTCATGCAGCGTTCTCAGCGCATCGCGCCGCTTCCCGACCTCATCGGCGAATCCGGGGTCGATCCGCGCTCGTTGCTGGATGGCGTCTCGTTTCCGGTGGTCGAGCATCCGGTCGTCAGTATCATCATTCCGGCATACGGCCGCCTCGACCACACCGCGGCGTGCGTTCGGTCGATCTTTCTCCATCTGCCGACGGTTCCGGTCGAAGTGATCGTCGCCGAAGACGCATCCGGCGACCCTGACATCGGTGCCCTCGCCGACGTACCCGGACTTCGTTATTACGAAAACCCGGTCAACCTCGGCTTCCTGCGATCCTGCAATCAAGCGGCGGCACGTGCTCGCGGGCACTACGTCTACTTCCTGAACAACGATACGGAAGTCACTGCTGGTTGGCTGGACGCACTGGTGGATACAGCTCGTCGCTGGCCTGATTGCGGCATGGTGGGCTCCAAGCTGGTTTATCCGGACGGGCGCCAACAGGAAGCAGGCGGTATCGTCTGGAAGGATGCCAGCGCCTGGAACTACGGTCGTCTCGACGATCCGTCGCGCAGCATCTACAACTACACGCGCGAGACCGATTACATATCGGGTGCGTCGATCATGCTTGAGCGGAGTCTCTGGGAGTCATTGGGTGGCTTCGACGAGTTGTACCTACCCGCTTACTGCGAAGACACCGACCTTGCCTTCAAGGTGCGAGCCGCAGGTCTCAAAGTAGTCTTCGAGCCCAAGTCAGTCGTCGTTCATTACGAAGGGGTTTCCCACGGCACAGACACGTCCGCAGGGATCAAAGCTTATCAGGTCGAAAACCTGAAAAAGCTTCGCGAGCGATGGCGTGACACTTTGGAAGGTGAGCATCTTGCCAATGCCGATCGCCCGTTTCTCGCGCGTGATCGAAGCCAATTGAAGAAGGTTGTACTTGTCATCGATCACTATATTCCTCAGCCTGATAGGGATGCTGGTTCGCGTGCCATCTATCAGCTGCTGATGCTGCTCGTCAAGCAAGGGTATTCGGTCAAGTTCTGGCCGGAGAATCTCTGGCACGATGAGTTATATGCCACTCCGTTGCAGGACGCTGGTGTGGAGGTTATGTACGGCGGAGAATATGTGGGCGACTTCGACCGATGGATCAGGGAGAACGGAAGATCTCTCCATGCCGTGATCTTCAGTCGGCCACACGTTAGTATGAATTTTATCGATAGCGTTGAGGAATATAGCCAAGCGCGACGCTTGTACTATGGACACGACATTCATCACCAGCGCCTTGCCGAAGAATTGAAAGTACTCCCGTCGGATGAAACGAAGGCGGAGATGGAGCGATTCCAGCAAATGGAAGAGGCGTTATGGACGCGGATGGATGCGGTTTATTATCCCTCGAACCTCGAGACCGAGTTCGTTAAGCGATGGGCGGCCGATCGCGGTAGCCAGGTGAACGCCCTGACGATCCCGCTATACGCTTATGAAGACGTCCCGGCGGATGTGGAAAAAAATCTTCCCGAGCGGGAAGGGATCCTCTTCGTAGCTGGTTTTGGACATCCGCCAAATGTCGATGGAGCGGTTTGGTTCGTTCAGAGCGTACTTCCGCATGTCCGGCGAGCACATCCAGGGGTAAAGGTGACTCTAGCTGGGTCCAATCCGTCGCCAGAGGTCATGGCGCTGGCTAGCGAAGACGTTTTCGTTACCGGATTCCTCAGCGACGACGTGTTGACCTCCCTGTATCGGTCTGCTCGCGTGGCGATAGCTCCGCTAAGGTTTGGCGGGGGGATGAAGGGCAAGGTGCTTGAAGCAATGCGTCATGGCTTGCCTCTGGTCACCACGTCTACTGGAATGCAGGGCCTCGCGAAGGCTGCGGACTTCGTATTCGCAAATGACGAGGCCATTGACTTTGCTTCCAGCGTTCTTCGGCTTCTCGATAGCGACGAGGAGTGGGTGCTACGCTCAAAGCGTTCCCAAGAGTTTTTGCTAAGGACATTTTCGGAGAAGGCTCTCTTTAATGTCATAAAGGAAGGGATGGAGTGAACATCGAAAGCCGGATCAATGGCAGGCGGGTCTTGTCGGAGCCGGTTGGCTCGTCAGCACATGATATGTTGTTCGTTGCAGTAGGCCGACTCAAGATCGCTGTGGCGCCTATTTTTTTCTTGGTGCTCCTGTTGTTGGGATGCAGCAAGGAAGGCGGTAGGCAAGCCTATCCTTCTCAGGAGCCTGCCGCACGGAGTCAGGCGCCTGAAAATTCGCCAAGTTCGATTAGAATCGTTGCCTTCGGGCCAACGAGCGCAAGGGTGGGGCAGCCGTTCAACCAACAGGCGAACAGGAGTTCCGCTATGTGGTTTAAGCTCGATAGAGCGGTCGACGGTCTAAACATCGTCTTGCGATTTGGCAGCCATACATTTCGTCCGGTAAGTCATGGCGATGTAGTGACGGTAGAGGTTCCTCCTGTCCTGATAAGCTCGCCAGGCAGTATTTCGATCATTGTCGAGATCGTACCCACGGTGGGTGCCATCGTCGATTCGAATGTAGTCGTGTTGCACGTTCAATAGTTCATAGAAGGGCGAGAGGATATGGGGCGCTCAATTTCGGTTGCGGAAGGTTTGGCCAAGCGAGAGGACAACTTCCTTCTGCTTCGGGTAGTGGCAGCCGTGCTGGTGATTTACGGGCATAGTTTCTACCTCGCGCCTCATGGTTCTGCGAAAGAGGTCTTTACCGCATCTGGATGGGGTATCTATAGCGGCGCCATCGCCGTGGATATGTTTTTCGTGATAAGCGGCTTCATGGTGGCGGGAAGCTTTATTCGGCAGCCCGACTTATGGGAATTCATGAAGGCGCGACTACTTCGGATTCTCCCCGGGTATCTGGCCTGCCTGTTAATCATCAGCATGGTCATGGGGGCTCTGTTTACATCGCTTCCGTTGAAAGAATATTTCCGCGATCCGGACGTTTGGGCATATGTCAGGAAAAACCTGCATTTTTCGTCGGACATGCGGTTTTCCCTTCCCGGGGTCTTCGCAACTCATCCCCACGATGCGGTAAACGGCAGTCTATGGACCTTGCCTGCGGAATTCAGGATGTATGTGTTTGTCGCCGTGCTCGGTTCCTTAGGAATACTCGCGCGGCGATGGTTGGTTGCCTCGGTTATCCTGGGGTTGCTTATCACGGGCATATGCTGCCCGTGGAATCTGCCCTTGCATCCTGACTGGATTCGTCTAGGAGGCTATTTCTCCCTGGGCATTCTTATCTTTACCTTCAAGGATGAGATAAGAATTAGCTCGGCAGGGCTCCTGTCCGCAATTTTCGCCGTGTATCTCTGCCGTGGGCTGGATGCCTACGGTTTCGTCTTTGCGATCGCACTTTGTTATTTCTGTTTTTGGTTTGCTTACATTCCCCGCCTGCCTCGTATGGATGCTTGGGGTGATCCCTCGTACGCCATTTACCTGTGGGGTTGGCCAATACAGCAGATGTTTGTGCACTTCTTCCCTGAGCTGCCGTCGTTGGCTAATTTTGCTTTGTCTTCGTGTACGGCGATTATTTTTGGATACCTGTCCTGGTACTTGATCGAAAAGCCCTGCCTTCGTCTGAAGCACGTCTTTTCGCGCAAATCTCCAGTCGTGGCCAGATAGCCGAAGTCGCCTCAGCGATAGCCCTAATGTGTCCCATGTCTTCTCGAGTTCGACTCCAGTGAAATTATCGGGCGGGTCCGGTCGAATGAATCAGGGATCAGCAAGCCTCTAATGGCCATCAAGAACATAGTTCCAGTGACGCGATATTTTGGCATGTCTCGTCGATGGTGGTTCGCGGTGCTGCCTGCCTGGATACTCGTGCGCCCCGCTCCCGGACAAAACGGGGAGGCTTAGCTCTTTACTCCATAATTGATCCGCTTTAGTGCGAGACCAAGTCCCTACGTTAGCGTAGCCCGGTTATCTAGAAATGGTCGCGTTCTTAGCGGTGTTGCGGATTCTTATATACGTTCATGCAATACAGCGCCGTATGGTAAGCGCAGCGCTGTGAAGCGACTTGGTCGTCCGCGTTGTCCCTCGCCCAGACGTCTATGACAGGAAGAGATGTATTGCCGAAGCGACCGAGTTCTTCATCACCCGTTCGCTGGACGCTTTTGGGGAACAGGAGTCTCAATGGCGATTTGGCTGCCCTTTCAAAATTTCCCGTCTGCGCGAGGCCGCAAAGGTCATTCGTCCAAACGGAACTTCCGGCCAAGAATGAGACCATTCCTATTTCGCATACGCGTATATAGCTGGGGCCAAAGCCAGGAAGATCGAATATGCCGTTGCCCTTGTGCAACGAAGCGAGGTTGGCGTAGGCAACGCCCCTTGACCCTTCGGAGGGGCCTTTGCTGAGATTCCAGGGCAGGTTATCGCTAGGAAAGGCAAAAGCCGTGCACCATGCAAGAAACATTACGGCGGAAGTGACCGGAACGAACAAATATCTCCGGTGACGCCGCGCCAACCACACGCTGCCGATAGCAATGAGCAGTACGCAGCAAGTCAGTATGTTCTCGTAGTACCAAAGAAAGCCCGCCGGCAGGCGATAGAGTACAAGGCTCGCAACGACAATGGGAAACAAACCGCGCCGTCCCAGTATTCTAAAGGCGAATATGGCGGATGCAACGAGAACGATGCCGCCGACTATGTTCGGTAGCGTCGCCCGATAATTCATGCCGGTTAGTACGGCACCCATTCGCCCCGGCAACGAAGTAAGAAAGCGCTCGTCCGTAAATTGGTGACTTTGGCCGGAGAGCAATTTCGCCCAAACCGTCGTCGGAATGAAATAGACTCGAGTTGCAAGGCAAAGTCCGACGTAAACGATCGCCACCACGGCGAAACCTAAGCTCGCCCCGCGTATCCACGACGTTATGGGGCGCTGGCTGATAGCGGTCAGGGCAAAGACGCAACCGAGAATTCCCAGATCCGGGCGAGCGAGGATAGCTACCATCGCAAACGCCCCCATGGCGAACGCATGACGACGGCACACCGCTTCGGCAAGCGCAGCGAGCGCTATCAAGACGATGCTTCCTTCCATTTCGAAGAAGCTGTGCGTCGCCAGGCCTATGCCCCAGTATAGGATCAGCAAAACCCATGCCCTGGCTGCGGCCCCGGACGACCTGGAGAACAACCAGTAAACGCCGGCCACGGCAATCTGGAGAGACGCAGCGACAGCCAATACGACGGCCGCCCCCTGCAGCGTACGAAGCGGCACCCACAGCTTTGCGAGCGCAGCGGCGATGCTCAGGAAGAACAGTCTTAGCGGCGACGAAGAAAGGAGCGCGTGGGAGTCGGCAGGCAGGTAGTAGTTGGCGTCGAAGTGCTCTGCAACGTTCGCGGCATTGTGCAAGTAGATGAATGTGTCGTCGTAGAACGAGGTCCTGCCCGCGACGTATCGATAGTACACATAGCCCAGTACGGCGTTTACCGCGACGAACGCCAGTAGATTGATGGCGAAAGAGATTTTTTGGCGGTTCATGAGGCGGAATCCTAAGGCTGGATAAGAGGCCTATGGCCTTCCGTGTTGAAAACGAAGCGACGATCGAGGAAGTACTTCACGGTATACCCGATGGTCAGGCCTACCGCCGCGCCGACGTAACGGTACGCATCGCCGAGAACATGATCGAATCCCCATTCGATCAGCCAGAAGACCAGTGTAGTGACGAGCCCCATCGCCGTGTACATGGTTGCGGTGCGGGCCTCATGTGCAGTGCTGTCGCTTTTATGCCGAAAGATCCAGTTTCGATCGAGCAGGTACTTTACGCACAGCCCCACGCCCGTGCCGACGACCATGGCCGCGAGCAAGGCGAACTGTCCGCGATACGCTCTCGAAGCGAGCGCCTGGGCGCCGATATTCGCAACCATGGAAACAATGCAGAAGCTCGCGTAGAGAGCGATGAATCGAAGCTGTTTCACAGCGACAGGCGCCTGAAGACCGAGGTGGGAATGGTTCGGATCACCAGCATGATCCCTGCCCAGAACCAAGGCAGGTAAGCGACAGGCCGGCCCTTTTCTATGGCCTTCACGATCCCCTTTGCGACCTGTTCGGGCTTGGCCCACAAGGGGCCCTTCTTGAAGTCCTTCGTCATGGGGCTGTCGACGAAGCCGGGTTTGATCGTCGTCACGCGGACGCCGTACTTCGCAAGCCGCTGGTCGAGCCCGCTCATGAATGCGTTTACCGCCGCTTTTGCCGAGCCGTACAAGTAGTTACTCGATCTTCCGCGATCACCTGCCACCGAAGATATGACGGCCAGGCTTCCTGATCTTGCGCTTTGCATGCGATTTGCTATGACGGTGAGAAGCGCAATGGTCGATGTCGCGTTGGTATTGAATTCTCTAATGGCTACGTCTGCGTCAGCCTCGCATCTTGCTTGGTCAGGCAACGTGCCGTGCGCAAGGAGCACGACGTCCCATCCTCCCAGGATGTTCAAGGCGTGGGCGACCACCGCCTCATGACGCGCCAATTCGTTCACATCGAGCTGTTCGTGAGTGACGCTGGCTCCACGAGCAGAGAGATCTGCAGCGATGACTTCTAGGCGTTCCTGATTGCGTGCGATGAGGTGAAGCTTCGCGCCACGCCGGGCGTAGATGCGCGCGGTGGCCTCGGCAATGGCGGATGTCGCACCGATGATTAGAATTTTCTGCATGGTCACTCCGAAACCCTACGCCAGAAGCTTGAAGATATCCCAGGGTCGATGAATGCACCGAAGGCCTTCCAATGGGGGAAATAAGTACGAAAGTGTGGCCCCGACATTCGCGCATCCTTGGCAGGGTAAACGGCACCGCCCGCGTCGGCGACGACGTCATCGAGACGCCTAAGCAGGTCGAATGTCGTCTTTCCCTCGTTCGGGAAATCCAGCGCCAGCGTCGTGCCCGGACGGGGGAAAGAAAGCATGCCTCGCGACGGGGACTGTCCAAACTGTTTCAGTACCGCGAGGAACGACCCCGTGCCCGACCGCGAAATCTCCTTGATGAGTTCGGCCATGCCGTCGAAGGCGAATTGTGGCGGAATCACGCATTGATATTGGAGAAATCCACGAGGACCGTATGCCCGGTTCCAGTTGACTACGCTGTCCAGCGGGTAGAAGAACGGCTCGTAGTGGACGGTCGAGTGCTCGACGCGCTTTCGCTGGCGATGGTAGTACAGGTGGTTGAATGCCTTCAGGCTAAGCGAATTGATCAGTGAGAAGGGTGGGGTCAGTGGAACCGACAGGCGCCTGCCGGATGGCAGCGGCCGCATGTCGGGATTGGCCGGAGCATGATTCGCGCGGCTGAACAGTCCTCGTCCCAATGCCTTGCCTGAAGCGACGCAGTCGATCCAGGATACGGTGTATTCGTAATCCGAGTCGGATGCATCTGAAATAGAGAAGAACTCTTCAAGACTTTCAAATCGATGCGTTTCCGATGCCATCCAGGGGCCCGCGATTCGCCGCAGTTGGATCCGTGCCCATGTGACGAGCCCGGTAAGCCCCAGGCCACCGATGGTGGCCGCGAACCAATCCGCGTTCTCCTCCGGAGTGCACAGAAGACGTGAGCCATCGGTACGCAGCAATTCAAAAGCGATAATGTGGTGACCAAACGTGCCTGCTCGATGGTGGTTCTTTCCATGTACATCGTTGGCTATGGCTCCGCCGACAGTAACGAAGCGGGTTCCTGGCGTGACCGGCAAAAACCATCCTTGCGGAACGACCAGGTCCAAGATATCCGCAAATTGCACGCCGGTTTCGCAAGTGACGACGCCGGTAGACGGATCGAACGCGATGAAACGATCCAGATTCTTCGTGGACAGGAGTATGCCGCCATCGTTCAGGCAACTGTCCCCATAGCTTCGGGCATTGCCCAAAGGCAGCACCGGGAGCTGAGCGGGCGGTAACGGCGCGAGCCTGTCTGAGAGCGGCACGACACGTTCCGAGGTCACCGGGTAGCGTCCCCATGATCGGCCGGCTGCCATCAGATGGACAATGCGATAATGATGGCGGCCACGACGCCAAGGATGCGGCTCGTGTTGTCCATCACAGCGAACACGACGGGGTCATCGTGCATCACGCCACGATGCGCAATGGCCCAAGTTCGGCTGATCCAGTAGAGGAGCAAAGGGCAAAGCATCCACAGATAGTGCGGGTGTCGATACAGCATGCTGCTTGCCGTGCTTTCGATATAGAGCGCCAGCACGAGCACGGCGAGATACCCGCTGGAACTGCCCATCGACTGAATCAAAGGAATGTCTTCGACGTCATAGCCTCGTCCGCTCGCGGTGACTTCTCCGCGCGACTGGAGGCCGAGCAGCTCGGTGTAGCGCTTCACCATCGCCAGGCTCAGGAAAATAAACATGGAGAAGGCGAGGAGCCAAAAGGATGGCGCCGTCTGTGTTGCCGAAGCCCCAGCAAGAATGCGGCTGGTGTAAAGCATCGCCAGCACCACCACGTCCAACATCATGATGCGTTTCAATTTGAAGGAGTAAGCGGTCGTCAGGATGTAATAACAAAGCAGTATGGCGGTGAATTGGGTGGATACCACGAATGCAAGGGCGAAGCCTGCGAAGAGAAGCGCAAAGGCCAGAACGGGTCCTGCGACGACCGGAAGGGTTCCCGCTGCAAACGGCCTGTTGCGTTTGCGATGATGTTTTCTGTCGGACGGCAAATCCAGGAGATCGTTGGTCAGGTAGACGCTTGATGCGCAGAGCCCGAACGCAAGGAAGCCAAGCACTGCATTGGTGAGTGCTCCAACGTCGAAAATCCGGTGCGCGGCGATCAGGGGCAGGAACACCAGCAGATTCTTGATCCACTGATGAATTCGAATGGCTTTCGCCCAAGCCTTCATCCCTCCACCCGGTACGCCGAAGCGGCGTTCCACGCGGGCAACCTTTGAGGCAGCCGATGAAAGGGTCGTGCCCCTCTCGACGACGTAGGCAAAGCGAGCATGTTTCCAGACGGCGATGTCTACCGGTGCGTTGCCGATATAGTCGAATCCGTGTTGTCCAAATCGCTCGACCAAGGCTTCCGCTTTCCGGCTGCCCGACAGGTTGACGTGTCCATCGCTCGCCAGAACGTCATCAAAGATGGCTACATGTTGCGCGACCGGTGCGGTGAGGCGCATGTCCGACGCCGTACAAAGAATAAGGGGCCTGTGCGTTCGCTCGTTGCGGAGCCATGCCAAAAGTTCTTCGTTATACGGCAGAGAGCTGGCGTCAAGACTCACACGTATCGCTATCTGCTTCTTGAGATAGGCTTTCCCCCGCATGAGCCATATCAACATGCTGAAGATCATGAGAGGGTGTTGGGAAATGAGCGCGAGCGCTGACTCCACCAGCAAATCAGAGCGGATCAGGGTGCCATCCAGGTCGACACATAGGGGGGTGCTTTCTTGTGCCATTTCTTCCGTTTTTCGCCGGTGTCATGAGTAGATGTTGTAGCACTTCGCAGAGATATCGACCTGACAGAGGAGAGTATTTCCCAGGTGAGCCCCCAACTGCCGAGGTTCAATAGTTCAGCCGAGCGCCGATTCCAGCTCCGGAAGGATCTTGAAGAGGTCCCCCACCAGGCCGATGTCGGCGATCTCGAAGATCGGCGCCTCGCCGTCCTTGTTGATGGCGACGATCGTGCCGGCATCCTTGATGCCCGTCAGGTGCTGGATGGCGCCCGAGATGCCCACGGCGATGTAGAGCTCCGGCGCGATAATCTTGCCGGTCTGGCCGACTTGCATCTCATTGGGAACGTAACCGGCGTCCACCGCCGCGCGCGACGCGCCCACGGCGGCGCCGATCTTGTCGGCGAACTTGTAGACGATCTCGAAGTTTTCTTTCGAGCCGACGCCACGCCCACCGGACACCACCTTCGGCGCGCCCTGCAGGTCGGGGCGGTCGCTCTTGCCCTGCTGCAGGTTCACGAACCGGGTATGAGAGGGCAGGGCGACGTCGAGCGACAGGGCCTCGATCGACGCGGAACCGGTCGAGGCGGCGGCCGGCCAGGAAGCCGTGCGAATCGTGGCCACGACCGTCACGGAGGTATCGGCCTCCACGGTCACGATGGCGTTGCCGGCATAAATGGGACGCTTGAACGTGTGCGAGCCTTCCACGGCCATCACGTCGCTCACCTGCGACACCCCCAGCAGGGCGGCGACGCGGGGGGCCACGTCCTTGCCGAAGGTGGTCGACGGGGCGAATACGTGCGAGTAGCCGGCGGCCGCCTTGGCGATCTGCGGGGCGAGCACCGCCGCCAGGGCGTGAGCGTTTTCGGGACGGCTCACGGTGAGCACCTTGCCCACGCCATCGATCTTCGCCGCGTTGGCGGCGACGGCGTCGGGCGCGTCGGACAGCACGATGACGTCGATGGATTCGGGCTTGACGGCAGCGGCCGCGCTCACGGCGCGCGCGGTCGAGGCATTGAGCTTGCCGTCCAGGTGTTCGGCGATAACGAGGATCTTGGTCATGTCGATTCTCCGATGGGCCGCCTTACAGCAGGCCCTTCTCCTTGAGGACGGCGACGAGTTCGGCGGCGTCCTTCACCATCACGCCCTTGCTGCGCTTGGAGGGCGCCGCATAGTGGGTGGTCTTGAGGTGGTCGGCGGCATCGACGCCGAGCGAACCCAGCTCGATCACGTCGATGGGCTTGCTCTTGGCCTTCATGATGTCGGGCAGCTTGATGAAGCGCGGCTCGTTGAGGCGCAGGTCGGTGGTGATCACGGCGGGAAGGTCGGCCTCGATGGTTTCCAGGCCGGCGTCGACCTCCCGGGTGACCGTGGCCTTGCCGTCGGCGATCTCGACTTTGCCGGCGAACGTGGCCTGGGGGCGGTCCCACAGCGCAGCCAGCATCTGGCCGGTCTGGTTGGCGTCGTCGTCGATCGCCTGCTTGCCCAGGATGACCAGGCCCGGCTGCTCTTTTTCGACCAGCTTCAGGAAGGTCCGGGCAGCGGTCAACGGAGAGACGGCGTCGGCCGTTTGAATGTGAATGGCGCGGTTGGCCCCCATGGCCAGGCCGTTGCGGAGGTGGGCGGTCAGGTCGGAAGGACCGATGCCCACCACCACGACCTCGTCGGCGACGCCCTTTTCGCGCAGGCGAAGGGCTTCCTCGAGGGCGATGTCGTCGAAGGGATTGGCGGAGAGCTTCACGCCGTCGGTGACCACGCCGGTGCCATCGGGCTTGACCTGGATGCGCACGTTGTAGTCCACGACGCGCTTGTAGCCGACCAGAATCTTCATTCTCGGTTCCTGTTCGTAGGGGCGTTCGCCGCTTGCGCGGCCGCCTCGGGGTTGACCCGCCATTCTAGCGAATCTTCGGCTCTCGGTATGACGCGGCGCGAGATAGGCCTTGGCACGTCGGCGCCTCGCGCGGAGGACGTGGCGGACTGCCCCTTGGAGGGAGGGGAGCTTTTTTTGAGCAAGCCGCGCTGCTCTTGTCAAGAGCCTGGGTGGTGAAATAGATGCGTATGCGATATTTGCTGCCGAAATTACATCTTTGTCTGGTATGGTCAGTGCGTCATCCACATGACGGAAGGATGGCAACGAGGGCAGGTCGTTGCGCAAGGGATAGGGGAGAGGTATGCAAAACGTGGTCGGATCTGCCGCTCGTCCGGGCGGCTCGCGGAGCATGTCGTCCTGGGCCAAGGGCGCATCGGGCTGTGTCGTCCTGATTGCGCTGTCCTGGGTACTGGACCGCTATTCCCTTCGTCTCGATTGGGGGGCTTATCTCTTTTCCCGGGGATTCTTCGCTGGCATCCTGCCCTTGCTGGCGGTCTACGGCATCTTGCTGGCCATCACGAATCGCCCTTGGCTAGCCTCGCTCCTGCAAGCGGCTCTCCTGGTCGCCCTATTCGTGGCGAACATGAAAAAGGTCGAGTACCTGCACTCGACCGTCATGCCGACCGATTATTTCTTCGTCAAGGGGCTCGATACGTCGAGCATCACTTTGCTGGGGCATTACGTCGATGTGCCAGTGGTATCCGCGTCGGCTGTCGTACTCCTTGGTGTCGCGGTGCTCGGGTGGCGTTATGAAGCGCCCATTTTCAAGAATCACAGGCTCGCTCGCGCTACGTCGCTCATCGCGAGCATAGCGCTCGGATGGTGGCTGCTTTCGGCCAGCAGGTTTGTCGAGCGGGTGTACGACGAAGATGCACTCGGCATCACCTACCAATCCATGGCGAGCCAGTTGCATGCGGGATTGCTTAGTTCCCTTGTCTATTGGAACCTTGCAAATCAAAAGGCGCTAGACGTTCAGCCCGATCCGGTGGCGGCAGGCGAGCTCCTGGCCTTGGAGAAGGCGACGTTTCCTCCCGGCGTCGCGGAAGGATCAGGCGCCGCGACGGCACCCGATATCGTCGTGGTCCAGAGCGAATCCTTTTTCGACCCCGCCCTCATGCAGGGTGTCGACACGGACGAACTCCTGCCCCATTTGCATCGCGCCCAGAGGGAAACGGGCGTGCGGGACATGACCGTACCCACCTTCGGCGGTGGCACCCTTCGATCGGAATTCGAGTTCCTCACCGGCATTCCGCTGGAAGCCTATCCGGATTTGCAATTTCCTTACCTCCAGATATCCAAACCGAGGATCGAAGGCATCGTCAGTGCATTGAACGACGCGGGATATTCGACGACTGCCATTCATCCCAACAGCGGGCAATTCTGGAACCGGCGAGCCACCTTCCAGGCCATGGGATTTCAGAAGTTCATCGCGAGGAAGGCGTTTCCTTCTTCCGCCTATGGCGATGGCCTATACCTTTCCGATCGGTCGATGACGGACCAGATCATCGACTCTCTCGAGAAATCGCATTCGCCCAGCTTTATCTTCGCCATCAGCATCGAGGCGCACGGGCCATATCGGCACATGCCCGTGCGAAACGAAGCGGAGCGGGCGGCCCGATCCGTTCCCGCGGCATGGCCCGATAAGGCCGCCGACGAATTCCGAACTTACACGTACCACATCAGGCATGCGGACGAAGAGCTTGGACGCCTTTGGACTTACCTGAAACAGCGAAGGCGGCCTTACTTACTGGTCTTTTATGGCGATCACCTGCCGGGCCTCGAGTTCGTTTACCAGGCGGGCGGTTTCAGGAATGGGCTCTCTCCTTACGAGCAGAACGTTCCCTGGGTCATCCTGAGCAGCGAGCCGCCAGTCGATTCCATGTCGCCGCGTCACATTTACGCATGGATGCTGGCGGACGAGATCTTCCGCCAGGCAGGACTTCGGGAGCCCAGCTATTTCCGTGTCGTCGGTAACGCGGGGCGGCTGCTCGAGCAAGGGGGCGGGGCGCCACGGCAAGAGATACGCCCAGGGCTCCAGTCGGTGGCGCGCATGCGTCTCGCGGGTCGGTTCGATGCGTTCTATGGAAGTCAAGCGCATGAGGACTGATCGGCGTTTCCTCCCTAAGGCATTCGACGTCGTGCTCACGGCGGCGGCCCTGATCGTTCTTTGCGTCGCATGGAGGCCGCGGGTCACGCTCATCGTGAGCCCCACGCGCCTTCCGGCCTGCCAAACCGTTCCCGTTTCGGTGGATATCGCATGGAATGCCCCGTATGCCCGGTCGGTGGGTATTCTGATCTATCAATTGGGAGACGAGCCGAAGCTCTGGCTCGCGACCGCGGCGCAGGGAAGCGCGAAAACCGGTCCCTGGATAATGGATGGAACGACGGTTCTTCTGACGGATCAAGACGGAAGGCGACTGGCTCGACGAACGTTGGAGTCAGAGAAATGCCCGTTGCCGGTCACGGCCGCCCAGTGACGTCACGCGCGCCGACCTATCGCGTTGCGAAGGGCGGCCAGGGCGGCGGTGGCCGAAAAATGCTCTTCGACGTGTGCCAGGGACCGCTCCGAGAGCAGGGTCCACCGATACGGGTCGCCGGCGAGCGTGCGATAGGCCGCGACGATATCGTCCGGCGTCTCGGCCGTCAGCACATCCACACCATCGGTCAACCGCATCCCCTCCACTGCCATCGGCGTGCCGATCACCGGCAGCCCATGGCTCATCGCCATGTTGATCTTGCCTTTGACGCCGGCGCCGAAGCGTAGCGGTGCGATCGACGCCAGCGCCGACTCCATGAGTGGCGTGAGATCCGGCACGCGGCCGAGCATGGTCAGCCCGGCGGCGGCAAGCGTCCTGCGCTCGCCCTCGGGCACGTCACCCGCGACGAGGATGCGCACGTCCGGCAGCACGCGATGAAGGGCCGGCAAGATGGCGTCGGCCATCCAGCGCATGGCGTCGGCGTTGGGCGGGTGGCCGAAGCCGCCGACGAACAGGAGGTCGCGGCGGCCTTCATGGCCGCGAGTTCGGCCGTGCACCTCGTGGATGTTGGAGAGCAGTTCCACGCGGGCATCCGGCAGCATCCGGGCCAGGAGGCTCCGCTCGTATTCGCTCACCACGAAGGTGGTGTCCGCCGCGGCGATGAGCTTCAGCTCCTGCTCGCGCGTGACCGACGCCTGCCGGGACAGGGCCGCGCTGCCGGCCTGTTCGGCACCGCGTTCTTCCCTCAGGAAATGCAGGTCGACGGTATCGAAGATCAGCTTCGCCCCGGGGGCATGGCGGCGGACGAAAGGCGCGTATTGCGCGGCGACGGTATGCCGCGAAAGGATCGCCGCGCGAAGGCCGGAAGCGTTCCGCGATAGCCACGATGGCACGCCGTCGTTCCACGGCCGTGCGATCACCTCGATGCCCAAACGGCCCAGTTCGCGGATCGCCGCGTCGTCGGCCCGTCCGTCGTCAGGGGCGAACACCACATGCCAGCCATCGTCCACCAACAGGCGCATCATGGAGATCAGGCGAAGCGACCCGGAGTCGCGCGAGGCGTCCGGCGTGGCGACGTCCACGACGAGCACCGTGCCGCGTCGGCGCTGCTCGGCCACGCGGGCGAGAGGGGTGCCGGGAGCGGGCTGGCGGGTGAGCGCCTCACGCCACTTATCGGCGAACTTGGCCAGGTTGATGTCCTGGAAGCGCTTCATGCCGTTCTGCGGAGCGCCCGCCGAGCTGATGCCTTCGGCATGTATCACCACGCTGGTCGGCACGTACCAGACCTCGAGCCCTGCCGCGCGCGCGGCAAACGCGAGATCGGTGTCCTCATAGTATCCGGGCGCGAAGCGCGCATCGAATCCGCCCAGCGCGGCGAACGTCTCACAGCGGATCGCTAGCGACGCGCCCGATACGTAGTCGACCTCGCGCGCATAGCGCACGGTCGGATCGGTGCGCGGCTCGAAGCGTCCGATGGTCCAGGCCGATCCGTCGGCGAACACCCATGCACCGGCTTCCTGCAGGCGTCCATCCGGGTAGACCAACTGGCTTCCGGCGATGCCGCAGTTCGGCCGCAGATCGAAGCAGCGCAGCAGTTCTTCGGTCCAGCCCGGCGTGACCTGGGTGTCGTTGTTGAGAAAGACGACGAATTCACCCCGGGCTTCCGCGGCGCCGCGATTGCAGCTGCCGACGAAGCCGAGGTTTTCCGTGTTACGCAGCAGGCGAAGGCCACGCACTCGCGCGAGCGTATCCGCTGTCTCGTCCGGCGACGCGTCGTCGATCACGATCACCTCGAACGGATCGCTCGGCGGTGCAGCCGCGATGGAGCGCAGGCAGGCGAGCGTATAGGCGAGCTTGCCATGCACGGGGATCACGATCGACACGCGCGGCTGCGCCGACGACGGCAGCTCGAAGGGTTCGAACGGTACGTCGAGCGGCAGCAGCGCCAGCGTGTCGTCGAACGCCGGCCGGCTGGCGAACTCCTGCGAGATCCGCGAGAGCGTGCCGCGCCAACCGCGCAACGCCACGCTGGAGCGCACGCGTTGGGCGATGGACACGAAGCGGCGATAGCGCCAGGTGAGCTTGCCGGTCACGGGATCACAGGTTCTGGTAATTCGGCCCCGAGCCGCCTTCCGGCGTCACCCAGGTGATGATCTGGTACGGATCCTTGATGTCGCACGTCTTGCAGTGCACGCAGTTGGCCGCGTTGATCTGCAGCCGCTTGCCGGCGTCGTCCTGCACGATCTCGTAGACGCCCGCCGGGCAGAAACGCTGGCAGGGGTTGCCGTATTCGGTGGTGCAGCGGTCGATGCAGATGCTGGTGTCGGCCACCTTCAGGTGCACCGGCTGGTCTTCGTCGTGCTCGGTGGCGGCGAAGTAGACCGACGCCAGGCGATCGCGCGGCGCGAGCGTGCGCTCCACGTAATCCTTCTTCGGTGCCTCGAACTGGCCCAGCTTGTGCAGCGACGACCAGTCGGCGTGGTTCTTCAGCGTCCACGGCGACTTGCCGCCGGTGACCGTTTCCCAGGCGGCATTGATCAGGCCCCACCACAGGCCCTTGTTGAAGCCCGGGCGGATGTTGCGCACCTTTTTCAGTTCGGCCATCACGGCCGAGCCGCGCAGCTTCGCGTCCCATCCCGCGCTCTTGAGCGACGAGGCCACCAGGTGCTCGGCGGCGAGCATGCCCGAGGCGATGGCCTGGTGCGTGCCCTTGATCTTCGGCACGTTGACCAGCCCCGCCGAATCGCCGACGAGGATCGCGCCGGGCATCTCCACGTTCGGCAGCGACTGGAAGCCGCCCTCGATGATGGCGCGCGCGCCGGCGGAGACGATGGTGCCGCCCTCGAGCAGGCCCTTCACGTTGGGGTGGTGCTTGAACTGCTGGAACGCCTCGAACGGCGAGAAGTTGGGGTCGGGGTAGTCCAGGCCCACCACGAAGCCCACCGCCACGCGGTCGTTGTCCATGTGGTAGAGGAAGCTGCCGCCGTAGGTGTCGTTGGCGAGCGGCCAGCCCGCGGTGTGCACCACCTTGCCCGGCTCGGCGCGACCCGGCGGAAGCTGCCAGAGTTCCTTGATGCCGATGCCGTACGTTTGCGGATCGCTGTCCTTGTCGAGGTCGAACCGCTTGATGAGCGTCTTGCTGATGTGACCGCGGCAGCCTTCCGCGAGCACGGTCACCTTCGCGCGGATGTCGATGCCTTCGGTATAGCCCGGCTTGTGCGAACCGTCGCGGGCGATGCCCATGTCGCCGATGCGCACGCCGGCGACCGCGCCCGCTTCGTCGAACAGCGCTTCCGCCGCGGCGTAGCCGGGGAAGACGTCCACGCCCAGGGCCTCGGCCTGCGGGGCCAGCCAGGCGCACAGCGCGCCCAGGCTCACGATGACGTTGCCGTGGTTGTTCATCTGCGGCGGCGTCACGGGCAGCTTCGTGCCCGAGGCGTGGTCGCGCAGGATCCAGAACTCGTCGTTGGTGACGGGGACGCAGATCGGTGGCGGGGCGTTGCGCCATTCGGGCAGCAGGCGGTCGAGCGGACCGGTCTCGATCACGGCGCCGGAGAGGATCTGGGCGCCGATGGTGGACGCCTTCTCGATGACGCAGACCGTCAGTTCGGGATTGAGCTGTTTCGTACGGATCGCGAACGACAGGCCGGACGGACCGGCACCGACGACGACGATGTCGTATTCCATGGTTTCGCGTTCGCTCATGGCTGGCTCACTCACACAGGGCTGGCGGAAGGGCGGACGCCTTCCGGCGCACGCATGACCGGGCATTGTCCGATTTCGCTGGCAGACGGGCAAATGCCCGTTTGAAACGACCTTTTTTCCGGAAGAGCGGATGGGGGGGGCTTGCAAGGCTTTCACGTACGACGTTCATAATCGTCCGAAGTGAAAGGAGACTCCATGAATACGATGCCGCCGGTTGCCGACACGGACCTCCGCCGGGCCACCCTGCTGCAGATCCTGCATTGGCTGGCCATCGGCCGGGTCCAGCCCCGGGCCCTTGCCGACGTCTACCAGGACGCCATCGAGCGCCTCAACCCGCGGCTCAACGCCTTCGTGGATTTCAGCGTCTCGCTGATCCAGGAGCAGTCGGCCGCCGCGGATCATCGCCGTCGCGACGGCGTGATCGGTCGCCTCGACGGCATACCCATCGCCCTGAAAGACAACGTCGACGTCGCGGGCGTGCCCACGCGCGCCGGCATGCGGCGTCGCAGCGTGGTGCCGGAGGAAGACGCTCACGTGGTGGCGCGGCTGCGCGCGTCCGGCGCGGTGCTGCTCGGCAAGACCAACATGGACGAAGGCGCGCTCGGCCTCGCCACGAACAACCCGTGGCATGGCGCGACGCACAATCCGCATCGCCTGGGCTATACCGCCGGTGGTTCGTCGGGCGGCGCCGCCGCGGCGGTGGCCTCGGGGATGGCCGTGGCCGCCATCGGTTCGGACAGCCTCGGTTCGATCCGCGTGCCCGCGAGCTATTGCGGCGTCTACGCGTTGAAGCCGACCCACGGCGAGATTTCCGCGCGAGGCCTCGTGCCCGCCGCTCGCCGCCTGGATGCCGTGGGCTTGCTCGCCCGCGGCGTCGACGACCTCACCGTGCTGTTGCAGACCCTCGCCGGCTACGACGCCGACGATGCGCGCTCGCGTCGCCGTCGCGTGGCCTTCTCGCCGCCGGACTGGGAGCCGGGCAACCTGCGCACGGGCGTGCTGCCCGACCTGGCCGCCATCGGCGTCGAGCGCGACGTGATCGACGTCTTCGACGGCGCCCTCGCCCAACTCAAGGGCGAACTGGGCGAACGGCGCACGGTGGATTTCTCCGATTGGGATTTCGCCCGCACGCGCCGCGCGGGCCTGCTCCTGATGGAGTCGGAGATGCTCAACACCTTCGCCGCCGAATTGGCCGACGAAGCCTATCCGGTATCGCCGAGCCTGCGCGGCATGCTCGACTTCGCCACGCGCAAGTCCGCCGCGGACTACGCCGCGGCCGATCTCGTGCTCGACGCGGCCACCCTGAAGATGCGCCGCCTGTTCGCCCAGGTGGACGTGCTGGTGCTGCCCACCACCTCGCAGGGCGCCTTCCCGCTCGATGAACCGGCGCCGTCGTCGCAGGGCGACCTGTGCAGCTTCGCGAGCCTCGCGGGTTGTCCGGCCGTGAGCATCCCCATGGGCACGTTGCCCAACGGCATGCCCATCGGCATGCAGCTCGTCGGCGCGCGTGGCTCCGACCTGCGCCTGTTGGAACTGGCCGCCGTCTGCGCCTCGTCGCTCGACGCCGAACCGAAGTATCCGGTGGAACCCGCCTGATCCGCTGGCGTCGCATCGATCTGCCGGGGGCGGACGTGACGTTCGCGCCCGAGTGGCTGGGCCGGGATGAAGCGGATGCGCTGTTCGAGGCGTTGCACGCGGAGATTCCCTGGGAGGTGCATCGCCTGCGCATGTTCGGCCGTTGGGTGGACGCGCCCCGGCTGAATGCCTGGCTCGGCGATCCGGGCGTGAGTTATCGCTATTCGGGCAATACGTTCGAGCCGCATGCGTGGACCCCCATGCTGCTGGCGCTACGCGACCGCGTGGAGGAGGCGTGCGGCACGCGTTTCAACAGCGTGCTGGCGAACCTCTACCGCGACGGGAGCGACCGCATGGGTTGGCACAGCGACGACGAACGCGAGCTGGGGCCGGAGCCGGTGATCGCGTCGGTGAGCCTGGGCGCGGTGCGCACGTTTCGCTTTCGGGCGAAGGCGGGCGGGGAGCCGGTCGGCATCGAACTGATGCACGGGAGCTTGCTGCGGATGGGGGAGGGTGCGCAGCGGTTGTACAAACATGAGTTGCCTGTGCGGAAGCGGGTGGCGGGAGCGCGGATCAACCTCACCTTTCGCTACATACATCGACCTGGCGGCGAGTCCGTTCGCCGATACGATCGGCTCCCACCCCTTCGGTAGCAAGGTTCGAAAATCTGCCTACCGAAGGGGTGGGAGCCGATCGTATCGGCGAACGGGATTACTTCGTCGCCGGGATGGCCTCGAACGTCCACCCCACCACCTGGCCCGACAACCGGTCCATCGCCCGCCCGAAGGCCTCCACCACCTGCGGCACCTCCTTGCCTTGCACCGGCTCGCGCACTTCGAAGCGTCGGCTGCCCGTGATGTGGTGACGGCTGTCGGAGACCACGGCGTCGTAGCGGATGGTGACCTCCGGTTTGCCCGACACGTAGTCGGCCTGGAACGCGGCGAGGTTGCCGCCCAGTTCGTAGTCGGCCGCGAGGTTGGCCTCGTCGGTGCTCAGGGCGGCGATGCGCCCGCTGTCGCGGAACGCGTCGGCCAGGCGGTCGCGGAACAGGTGCGGCACCGTGTCGCTCCAGCGCGCTCCCGCGTAGACGGTCATCGTGTTCGCCTCGGGCGACACGGCGATGCGTGGGTTGTCGATCGTGCGCGGTGCGCCCGGCGACATCACGCGCAAGCCCCAGCTTACCGATTCCGCCATGCGCGGCCGTGCTCCCGGTGCCGCGGGCAGCGTGTAGGTGCGCGAGGCCTCCTGCTTGGGAAGGATCGAACAGGCCGTCAGCAGGCCGAGCAGCGGCAGGGCGACGAGGGCGCGCTTCATGGGGTGAACTCCTGGTTCTTTTCGCGGCCGAACAGGTAACCGCTGGGATTTTCGTCGAGACGGCGGGTGATCGAGCGCAGCGAGCCGAGCGTGTCGCGCAGTTCGCGCAGCGCCGGGCCCAGGTCGCCGAGGCTGGAGGCGCCGCCGTTGATGGCGTCGGCGTTGTCGTTGAGCACGCGGTCGATGGCGCCCATGGAGTGCTCCAGCGACGCCATGGCGTGCTGCGCGCTTTCCAGCGTGGCCTTGCCCTGGCCTTCGATCAGGCCGTTGGCGTTGTGCACCAGCCGCTGGCTTTCGGTGAGCGTGTCGTTGGCCTGCTTCGTGGCCACGGCGAGCTGCTTGATGAGCGTGCGGATGTCCTCCCGCTCGTCGGCGATCACGCCGGTGGTGCGGTCCAGGTGATCGAGCACGTTCTCGATGCGGTGCACGTTTTCCTTCGAGAGCAGCTTGTTCGCATGCTCCGCCGCCTGGTTGATGTTGGTGAGCAGGTCTTCGCCGTTGGAGAGCAGCCGCGCGAACGGCGACGGGTCGGCGACGATCACCGGCACCTCACCGTCATGCCCGACCAGCAGCGGGCTGCCCGGCGAGCCGCCGGAAAGCTGGATGATGGCCACGCCCGTGACGCCGGTGAGCGCGAGCTTGGCGTGGGTGTCCTTGCGCAGCGGCGTGTCGCCGCTGATGCGCACGCGGGCCAGCACGCGGCGAGGATCTTCCGGATCGAGCTTCAGCTGCATCACGTCGCCCAGGCGGATGCCGTTGTACTGCACGGCGCCGCCGCGCGAGAGCCCGGTCACGGCCTCGTTGAAGACGATGTCGTAGTAGTTCCATTCCTGGTCGGCATGCGCCTTGGCCAGCCATACGCCGAAGAGCAGGCCGCCGAGCACGACGAACAGGGTGAATGCGCCGATCAGGATGTGGTGGGCACGGGTTTCCATGGGATCAGTCCTTGCCTTTTCGGGCGGCGAAGGTGGCGGCGCGGCCACGCGGGCCGTTGAAATACGCCTGCACCCAGGCGTCGTCGGTGCGGGCCACCTCGTCGATGGGGCCGACGGCGAGCACGCGGCGCTGGGACAGCACGGCCACGCGGTCGCAGGTGGAATAGAGCGTATCCAGGTCGTGGGTGACCAGGAACACGGTGAGTCCGAGCGCGTTGCGCAGGGTGACGATGAGGCTGTCGAACGCGGCGGCGCTGATCGGGTCCAGGCCCGCGGTGGGTTCGTCGAGGAAGAGGATTTCCGGATCGAGCGCGAGGGCGCGGGCCAGCGCGGCGCGCTTGATCATGCCGCCGGACAGCTGCGAGGGATACTTGCGGCCGGCATCCACCGGCAATCCGGAGAGCGCCAGCTTCACCCCGGCCAGCCTTTGCGCGTCCACGCGCGGCAGTCGCTCGTGTTCCACCAGGGGCAAGGCCACGTTCTCGGCGACGGTCAGCGAGGAGAACAGGGCGCCGCTCTGGAACAGCACCCCGAAGCGGCGCTCCACCAGCGAGCGGCGGTCGTTGGGCAGGGACAGCAGGTCTTCGCCGAACACGCGCACCTCGCCGGCGGCGGGACGCACGAGGCCGACGATGGTTCGCAGCAACACCGACTTGCCCGTGCCCGAACCGCCCACGATGCCGATGATCTCGCCGCGGCGCACGTCGAGGTCGAGGTTCTCGTGCACGGTCTGCGTGCCGAAGCGGTTGACCAGGCCGCGCACCTGGATGACGTCGCCGGCGATCGGCGTAACGGTGGCGGGGGAGGCGTTCACCAGCCCATCTCCATGTAGAAGAGGGCGGCGACGGCGTCGAGCAGGATCACCACGAAGAGCGACTGCACCACGCTGGAGGTGGTGTGCTCGCCCACCGACTGCGCGCTGCCGGACACCTTGAAGCCCTCCATGCAGCCGATCACCGCGATCATGAAGGCGAACACCGGCGCCTTGGCCACGCCCACCAGGAACTGCCCGATCGACATGTCGGCCTGGAACATCGACAGGAACATCGACGGCGACATCTTCAACGACACGATGCAGACCACGCCGCCGCCGACGATGCCGGCCACCGTCGCCAGGAAGGTGAGCAGAGGCAGGGCGATCAACAGGGCGAGCACGCGCGGCAGCACCAGCAGTTCGATCGGCGACAGGCCCAGCGTGCGGATGGCGTCGATCTCCTCGCGCGCCTTCATCGAGCCGATCTGCGCGGTGAACGCACTGGCCGTGCGGCCGGCCAGAAGGATGGCCGTGAGCAGCACGCCGAATTCGCGCAGGAAGGCGAAGCCGATGAGGTCGACGGTGAACACCGTGGCACCGTAGCTGGCCAGCACGGTCGAGCCGAGGAAGGCCACGACGGCACCGACCATGAAGGACAGCAGGGCGAGGATCGGCACCGCGTCGAGGCCGGTCTGCTCGATGTGGGACACCAGCGGGGTCACGCGCCAGCGACTGGGCCGCCACACGGTGGTGGCGAAACCCTGCAGGGTGATGCCGATGAAGCCGAGCAGCTTGGCCGTCTGTCGCCAGAACGATCCCATGGCCCGGCCGATGCGCTCGAGCATCACCACGAAGCCGGCATCGCGCGGACGCTTGATGCCCTTGCAGTAGGTGTCGATGGCGTCGCCGACGGTCTTCAGCAGGGCTCGCCGCGCCGCCGGCAGCGAGGCGTCCTGCGCCAGGGCCTGGGTGCGCTTGCTGCCCAGCAGCTCGGCGATCACGAAGGCGCCGGACGTGTCCATGGCGCCGAGGCCGTGGATGTCCACGCGCACGTCCTTGCCGAGCGACGGGGCGAGGTCGACGGCCTTGCGATGCAGGTCGACGTAGTGCGGCAGGGTCCAGTCGCCGGACAGCGACAGCCGCTCGCCGTTCGCGTCGCGGGTCAGGGTCGCGGAGCCGGGATGGGTGGAAGTTGCCATGGAGCGAACACTAGCACTCTCCCGTGACATGTTGCGCCCGCGCTTGGCCTTGCGCGCCAACGCCCGGATAATGGTGGGCCAGCTTCCGTCCCGCATTCCCATGAAGGTAAGACCATGACCGACAAGACCGAACTCAATGCCACCCACCGCGAGCTTGGCGCCCGCATGGTCGACTTCGGCGGCTGGGACATGCCGATCGCCTACGGCTCCCAGATCGAGGAGCACCATGCGGTGCGCAAGGACGCCGGCATGTTCGACGTCTCCCACATGACGGTGGTCGACCTCACCGGCGAGCACGCCCGCGGTTTCCTGAAGAAGCTCGTCGCCAACAACGTCGACAAGCTCGCCAAGCCGGGCAAGGCCCTCTACACCTGCATGCTCGACGAGAACGGCGGCGTCATCGACGACCTCATCGTCTATTTCCTGCGCGAGGATTTCTTCCGCCTGGTGGTGAACGCCGCCACGCGCGCGAAGGACCTGGCCTGGATCGAAAAACAGGCCGCGGCCTTCGGCGTCACCGTACGCGAGCGTCCGGAGTTCGGCATGATCGCCGTGCAGGGACCGAACGCGCGCGAGAAGCTCATCGGCCTGCTGCCGTCCGAGGTGCAGGAGAAGGCACGCAAGCTCGGCAAGTTCGCCGCCATCGAGGTCGAGGGTCCCAACGGCATGCCGCTGTTCCTCGCCCGCACCGGCTACACCGGCGAAGACGGCTTCGAGGTGGTGGTGCCGAACACGCGCGTCGTCGAACTGTGGAATCTTCTTAAGGACGCGGGCGTCGCCCCCGCCGGCCTGGGTGCGCGCGACACCCTTCGCCTGGAAGCCGGCATGAACCTCTACGGCCAGGACATGGACGAAACCGTCTCGCCGTGGGAAGCGGCGCTGGCCTGGACCATCTCGCTCGACGATGGCCGGGACTTCATCGGTCGCGCGGCGCTGGAAAAGCACAAGGCCGACGGCGTGAAGCGCGTCATGGTCGGCCTGGTGATGGACGACAAGGGCGTGCTGCGCCACGGGCAGAAGGTGCTCACGGCCAACGGCGAGGGCGAGATCCTTTCCGGCGGTTTCGCTCCGACGCTGGGCAAGTCGATCGCCTTCGCGCGCATCCCCGCCGGCGAGCCGGGCGAGGTCCGCGTCGACATCCGCGGTCGCGAGGTGCCGGTGCGCGTGGTGAAGTTCCCCTTCGTCCGCGACGGCCAGCCGATGCCCGGTATCGTCGACTGAGCGACACATATATATAGAGAAGGTCGCGGATGGCGCCTGTCACGCCATCCGTAGATCGGTACAATTGGCTACCCTTCCAACGCACCCCGTCCCGAGACATCGAGGAGCACCCATGAGCAACGAAATCCCCGGCGATCTGCATTTCCTCAAGTCCCATGAGTGGGTGCGCATCAACGACGACGGCACCGCCACCGTCGGCATCTCCGATCACGCGCAGTCGGCGCTGGGCGACCTGGTCTACGTCGAATTGCCGGAAGTGGGCAGTTCGGTCGAAGCGGGCGAAGGCAAGGGCGTGGCCGTCGTCGAGTCGGTGAAGGCCGCATCGGACATCTACTCGCCGTTGTCGGGCGAAGTCGTGGAGGTGAACGAGAAGCTCTCGGACGCTCCGGAGACGATCAACTCCGATGCCTACGGTGACGGCTGGATCTTCAAGATCAGGTACACGGACAAGTCCGAAATCGACGAGCTCCTGGGTCCCGACGACTACAACGAGCTGGTCGAAAACGAAGACCACTGATCCGACGCGACGCGCCCCAACCGATGCCGGTCGTCCTTCGACCGGCATTTTTTTGTCCGGAACCGAGGTCGGCGGGAAATTTTTTTTGCCCGCCAGTCGAATTCCGTTCATCCCCGAAACGACCCTCGCGCGGTACCCCGACGGCCCGCCGCGGGCTGCTTGCAGGGTTCGCATCGCGCGCATGCGACGTTGCGGATAACGCGCGAAAAACATCTTTATTTAAGGCATTTCTTTCATGGCGAAGGTGTCGAATAAATGATTCGATGGTGTCGCTCATTAGCCTTCGGGGTGATAGCGGCGGTCGTCGAAAAGCTCGAGCGTGGGGTCTGCGGACTTGGATATCCGGCCGCAAGACCTTCAATTTAGAGCCAAAATTTATTGACAGCGGATATGTTCAGGAATAGCTTTTGCGTCAATTGACGGGGAACCCGGAAATGGAAACAGAAACTTTCATCCGACCGTATGTGGAGCATGGTTCGAAAGCGGGAGCGGTTCGCAAGATCACAGTCTCGATTCCGCTGCATGTGCTTCGACTACTTTCCGATGAACGTACTCGCCGACAGGTCAACAATTTGAGGCACGCGACGAACAGCGACCTGCTGGTCGAAGCGTTCCTCCACGCTTTTACTGGGCAACCACTGCCAACTGATGAGGAGCTGAGACGAACCATGGCCACTGCCAAGAAAGCCACTGCCAAGAAGTCGGCCGCCAAAAAGGCGACCCGCAAGTCCACCACCAAGAAGACCGCCGCCCGCAAGTCGCCGGCGAAGAAGGCCTCGACCCGTAAGGTCGCGGCGAAGAAGGCGACCCGCAAGTCGCCGGCTCGCAAGACCGCCGCCAAGAAGGCCACCCGCAAGACGGCTGGCCGCAAGGTTGCCGCCAAGAAGGCGGTGAAGAAGGCTGTCCGCAAGGCTCCGGCCCGCAAGACCGCCGCCAAGAAGGCTACCCGCAAGACCGCTACGCGCAAGGCCGCTGCTCCGCGCAAGGCCGCTGCTCGCAAGACCCGCGTCGCCAAGGCTGCCGCTCCGGCCGCCGCGAAGGTGGCTCGCGCCACCAAGGCCGCCAAGGCCAAGTAAGCGTCACCGCTACATATAAGAAAGTAAGCAAGTGCGAATTCCCTCCCCGCGGTGCCCAGCGCGGGGAGGCATTTCGAAACATTGACCCCGGCCTGTCCGGGGTTATTCATTTCATGGGCCTCGAAAAGGGCGATCTGCGCCGCACCCGGAAAACCTCCTAGCCCCACGCACTGGATTCACACGTCCGTTACGGTTACCTTTCAGCCGTATCGCGCTGCGGTGAACGGGGGGTTCTCCGCCATGCCACATGGGGGAGCGCGCAATGCGAAGAAGGGTCGATACGCATGGTTCCACGTCACCGCCTTTCCGCGCGCCCGCCGATGCGCGGCGCGATCCAGCCCGTCACGCTCGCCGTGGTCGTCATCGTGGCGGCCCTCGCGGTCGCCGCATGGTTCCTGATCATCCGGCCCTACCAGGCGGCGATGTCCACCCAGGACGCCGCGTCCGCCGTCGCGTCGCGCCCGGCGCGCACCCGTGACGCACCGCTGGCGAACGTCGATGCGCTGAGCGTCGACCAGCTGCTCACCGAGGCGCGCACCGCCATGAACGAGCAGCGGCTCGTCGCGCCGAAGGGCAACAACGCGTTCGAGTTCTACATGAAGGTGCTGCAGAAGCAGCCGGGCAATCCGGTGGCCGCGGACGCCTTGCGCGAAACCTTCTCCTACGGCGCGGCCGCCACCGAACAGACGATCAACCAGCGCGACTTCAACGAGGCGCAGCGGGAGATCGACCTGCTGGCCAAGGCCGATCCGGAAAACTACACGCTCACGATCCTGCGCTCGAAACTGGACGCGCAGCGCAAGACCCTCGACCGCGAGCAGCAGCAGGCCGTCGACGCGCAGAAGGCCCAGCAACTCGCCCAGCAGAACGCCGCCAATGCGGCCAGGCAGAGGGCCGAGGAGCAGGCGGCCGAAGCGCAGCGCCAGCAGGCGGCACGCGACCAGGCCGCGCGCGTGGCCCAGCAGCAACAGGCGCCCAAGCCGGCGACGGCGGCCGTGCCCACGCGCCCGGCGGCGACGGAGTCCGAGGCCATCACCGATGCGGTACTGGTCAACCAGGTGAAGCCGCGTTATCCCACGGCGGCGCTGCGTGCGAACCAGGAAGGCTGGGTCGACGTCGAACTCACCGTGGGCACGGACGGCGCGGTCAGCAACGTCACCGTGACCGACGCGCAGCCTCGCCACGTGTTCGATCGTTCGGCGATCGACGCGGTGAGCAAGTGGGAGTTCAAGCCGGCCACGCGCAACGGCGAGCCGATGGCGGTGACGCTGCGGCGGCGGTTGCAGTTCAACCTGGGACGCTGAGGGAAAAGACACTGGGTCCCTGCCTTCGCAGGGACGACGTGAGGGTTATGCGGTTCGAGGCAATCGGTTAGTCCGTCGCTTCTGCGAAGGCAGGAGCCCAGCGTCTTCCGTCCGAGGGCGCGATCGCGTCAAGGCTTTTTCTTCTTGCTCGCCTTTTTGGCGGGCGCCGCCTTGGCCTTCCCCTTGGCCTTCGCCGCCGCCTTCGGTGCCGGCGCGGCCGCCACGTGCGTGGAACCCTCCACGCCCGCCCAATCCACGTGGGGCAATCCGAGCAGGCTGTCGAACACCATCGGCATCAGTCCGGCGGGCATCGGCCCCGTGCCGTTCCACATGCTGACCACGCCGGCGTGGTACTTGGGGAAGAAGCCGATCATCGTGCGGTAACCCGATACGGCGCCCGCGTGATAGACCAGCGTCTCGCCCGAGTAGGTGAACACGCGCCAGCCCAGCGCGTAGTGCGCGTCGGTCACGCGCGCACGGCGCCAGGGCAGCGAACGTTCTTCCGAGGGCGTGGGCACTTCCGGGGCGTGCAGCACGTCGAGCGACGGCGTGGGCAGCACGTCGGGGCGGCCGCCCATCTGCGCGATGAGCCATTGCTCCATGTCGCGCAGGCTGGCGTTGACGCCGGCAGCGGGGGCGACGCGGTAATAGCTGTCGTTGGGCTCGTAGGGAATCCAGTTGTGCGGGCCGCCGCGATGCGGGCGCGCCCAGCTCTTGCTCGCCTCGAGCGCGTCGCGGCCGTAGCTCGCGGTGGTCATGCCCAGGGGCGTGAAGATGCGTCGCTCCACCTGGCGGAAGAAATAATCGCCGGTGGTCGCGTAGATCACGTCGCCGATCATGCTGAAGGCGACGTTCTGGTAGCCGTAGCACGCGCCCACCTTGCAGGCGAGGTCCACCTCGTCGAGCTTGCGCACGAGTTCTTCGTAGGGTGCGTCGGCCTCGAGCAGGTTGTCGTAGGTGTTGCGAGGCAGGCCCAGGCGCTGGCCGAGGATGTCGCGCACCGTGGCCTGTTGCGCGGCCTGGAGATCCTTCAGCTTGAAATACGGGATGGTGTCGACCAGCTTGGTGTCCCAGCTGAGGAACCCGGCGCGGACCAGCACGGCGGTGACGCCGGTGGCGAAGGCCTTGGACAGCGAGGCGAGGCGGAACACCGTCTCGGGCGTGGCCGGCTCTTTCGTCTTCTCGTTGGCGTAACCGAAGGCGCGCTCGTACACGACCTTGTCGTCGACCACGATGGCGGTGACCAGGGCGGGCGCGGCATCGCGGGCCTCCGCCTCGTCGAGCCAGCGCTTGTAGTTCTCGATGGTTTCCTTCACGCGTTCGGCAGGAAGTTTCTGCGCCTGCGGGTCGACGTGCACGACCGGCGGCTTCTGCGGAACGGCGGCGAGGGCGGAGGGCGCGGCCAGGGCGAAGGCCAGTGCGCTGGCAATCAGTGAAACGGAACGGAGCGGCATGCTTATCTCGCGGGAGCCCGGCGTGGGGTCGCGCCATAGGTGTAGGGACCAGTCGATTGTCTGCCAGTTCCGGTCCGGCGACAACGCATGACCGTGTAGGCCCTTGATGACCCTGAACGGCCGCGACGGCATGCTAGGCTCTGCCCGGTCTCCACCGGACATAACCGGCCACCGTGAACGCCCGTCGACCTGCCGCCCTCGGCGAGGGGACCTCCCTCGCGCTTTCGACCATCGCGTTCTTCATCGTGATGACGTCGTATTACGTGATCCGTCCCGTGCGCGACCAGCTCGTGGGCGCCGCCGGATCGTCGTCGCTGCCGATGTTCTACCTGCTGGTCTTCGTCGTGATGCTGGTGCTCATGCCGGTATTCGGCTGGCTGGTGTCGCGCTTTCCCCGACGGCAGGTGCTGACCTGCAGCTACATCTTCTTCGCGGGGTGTCTCGTCGCCTTCATGCCGGCCTTCGCCGCGCAGGATCGCATCGGCGCGGCCACCCTCGGCACGTTCTTCTTCGTCTGGGTCAGCGTGTTCATCCTGTTCGTGACGTCGCTGTTCTGGAGCCTGATGGCCGACGTCTACCGCAGCGCGCAGGCTCGCCTGGTATTTCCGTTCATCGCGTTCGGGGGCATGGCGGGCGCGTTGACGGGTCCCCTGATCACGGCGGCACTGGTGGCGCGGATCGGCGTGCCGCCCTTGCTGCTGGTATCCGCCAGCGGCCTGTTGATCGCGATGGCGCTGCTGCTGGCCGTGTCCTCGAAGGCGGTCGGCAACGACGTGAGCGACGGAGCCCCGATCGGCGGCTCGATCTTCGATGGCCTCAAGGCCGTCCTCTCCCGTCCCTTCCTGCGCAACATGGCGCTGCTGATGCTGCTCAGCGACGGCGTGGCGACCGTCGCCTACGCGCTGATGGCCGACTACACCAAGGGGCACTACGTCGACACCGCCGCCCGCACCGCTTTCTACGCGCGGCTGGACCTGGCCATCAACCTGCTCGGCGCGGTGCTGCAGCTCACCCTCACGCCGCTGATCCTGCGCGGGGCGGGGGCGCTGTGGGCGATGGTGGTGCCGTCCCTGGTGAATTTCGCGCTGCTCGTCGCCCTGGCCATTTACGGCCCCGTCGACATCGCGGCCTTCGGCGGGGTGATCTCGCTCATCACGCTGGTGCAGATCGGCACGCGAGGCCTGGCCTATGGCATGACCAAGCCGGCGAGCGACGCGCTCTACACGCGGATCCCGCGCGACGACCGCTACAAGGGCAAGAACGTGGTGGAGACCACGGTCTGGCGCCTGGGCGACCTGCTGGTGACCAGCGGCATCACCGCGTTGCGCGGCCTCGGCGCCAGCGTGGCGACGCTGGGCCTGATCTGCGCCGCGCTGGCGGGCATCGCGACGATCGTGGCGCGCAACGCGGCCACGTCGCCCGACCTGCTTCCCGAAGACGAGAAGCGTTAGCCCGCGATGTAGCTCTCGAGCTGGTTGATGGTCTGCTTCTGCTCGAAGATCGTCGCCTTCACCAGGTCGCCGATGGATATCATGCCGGTCACGCGGCCGCCGTCGAGCACGGGCAGGTGGCGAATGCGGCTGTCGGTGCACAGGCGCATGCACTCGTCGACGGTGGCATCGGGCGCCACGGTGACGACGCTCACGGTCATGATGTCGGCCACGGGCGTGTCGCGCGACGAGCGGTCCTTGAGGATCACCTTGCGTGCGTAGTCGCGTTCGGAAACGATGCCGACCAGCTCACTGCCCTTCATGACGGCGAGGGCGCCCACGTTCTTCTCGGCCATCAGCCGGATCGCTTCGATGACGGGCGCGTCGGGTGCCACGGCGAACACGCCTCTGCCCTTGGTGTCCAGGAGATGCTTGACCTGCTGCATGCTCGCCTCCACGGGTTTGCGCGGCGCGGGGCCGCCTTCGCTCCAGTCTACGCCGGGCGACGACGGAGGGCGTGGGCGACAGGTGAAAAGTCAGCGCGACCGGCCGCTCGCCGGCGGCGGGCGGTCGAGGTAGCCGGGGCCGCCGAGCTGGCCCATCTGCTGGAGGATCCAGGCCGTGCGCCGCTGAACGTAGGGACTGGGCGCATCGACCCGGTAGCGTCGCGGATTGGGCAGCACGGCGGCCAGGCGAGCGGCCTGCGCGGGGCCGATGCGGGACGGGGGCGCATGAAAGAAGGCGTCGCTCGCGGCACCGACGCCGTACACGCCGTCGCCCAGCTCCACGATGTTCAGGTACACCTCGAGGATCCGCCGTTTCGGCCAGAACGTCTCGATGAGCACCGTGTACCAGGCTTCCAGCCCCTTGCGCACGAAGCTTCGGCCGTTCCACAGGAAGAGGTTCTTGGCCACCTGCTGGCTGATGGTGCTGGCACCGCGCAGGCGCTTGCCTTCGTCGGCGGCGTCGATGGCGTCCTGGATGGCGTCCACGTCGAAGCCGTGGTGGAAGGGAAACTTCTGGTCTTCGCCGGCGACCACGGCGATGCCCACCTGCGGCGAGATGGCGCTCCACGGCACCCAGCGGTGGCGGAAGTCGAAATCCTTCTCGCCGCCCACGAAGGCTTCCACCCGACGCTCCATCATCGTCGCGCTGGTCCAGGGCGGCACGAAGCGCAGCGCGATCACCACCAGGCAGGACAGGGCCAGCCAGGAGACGGCGAGCAACACGAGGAGGCGGAGGATGCGGCGGGGCGTCGGTCTCATGGCGGCGCGGCGAGGGAGGATGGCGCAGTATAGGGCCGGGCTTGTCGCCGTATCAGGATGGCCCCATTTACCGACGGATACGTAGGAGGCTCCCGTGACCGATTCGACCCGTACCACTTCCTCGACCGACGACGTGCTGCATCGCTTCATGCTGGAGAAAGCGGGCGTGCGTGGCGTGTTCGTGCGCCTGGGCACCAGTTGGCGCGAAATCGCCTCGCGGGTCGAATACCCCGATGCCCTGCGCAAAACGCTCGGCCAGGCCGTGGCGGCCAGCGCGCTACTCACGGGCAACATCAAATTCGAGGGGGCGCTGTCGCTGGAGTTCAAGAGCCAGGGCGCCGTGCGGTTGCTGTTTGCCGAGTGCACCGACAAGGGGCGCCTGCGCGGATTGGCGCGTTTCGACGCCGAGACCCTCGGCGACTCGGTCAACCTCGGCGACATGGACGACGAAGTGCTCGCCATCACCGTGGGCAACGCGGAGCGTGGCCGTTACCAGGGCGTGGTCGACCTCACCGACAAGCATTCGATCGAATCGGCCCTCGAGGGCTATTTCGAAAAGTCCGAACAGCTGCCCGCCCGCATCATGCTCGCCGCCGACGGCGAGCGTGCCGTCGGCCTGATGTTGCAGCCGGTGCCGGGCGAGGGCGGGCACGATGCCGCCGAGGAAGACGACGACGCCTGGGATCGCGTCGGCGCGCTCACGTCCACGCTTGACGCGGCCGAAATGCTCGCGACCGATCCGTCGGACCTGCTCTACAAGCTGTACCACGAGGAGACGGTGCGGCTCTACGAGCCCAAGCCCCTGGCTTTCGGCTGCACGTGCTCGCGCGAGCGGGTGGAGAGCATGCTGAAGGCGCTGGGCCACGACGAGGTGAAGGCCACGCTCGACGACCGCGACGGCGAGGTCGAGGTGATCTGCGAGTTCTGCGCCACGCGCTACGTGTTCGACCGGGTGGATGCGGAGCAGCTGTTCGTCGATGGTGACGTGCCGCCGGCGAACCATACGCTTCAGTAATCCCGATTCGCCGATACGATCGGCTCCCACCCTTCGGTAGCGAACTTCCTACCGAAGGGTGGAAGCCGATCGTATCGGCGAAATCAATCTGGCCTCAGGCGTCGAGGGACAACGGCGCCCCCAACCACTTGCTCGCCGGCGCCGGTTGCGCGAACAGGAACCCCTGCCCGAACCGGCAGCCGATGCGGCGCAGCGCGCGCATCTGCGTCTCCGTCTCGATACCTTCGGCGATCACCTGCATGCGCAGGGAGTCGGCCAGCGCCTGGATGGCGCGGACCACCGCCGTGCTGTGCGCTTCGTTGTCCTCGGCCGGAAGGTCGATGACGAACGAGCGGTCGATCTTCAGCGTTTCGATCGGGTACTGGTGCAGGTAGCTCAGCGACGAATAGCCCGTGCCGAAGTCGTCCAGCGCGATGCCGACGCCGTGCGCACGCAGGTTTTCGAGGATGCGCTTGACCTGCGCGGGGTTCTCCAGCAGCGCCCGTTCGGTCACCTCCACGCGAATGCACTTGGCCGGCACCTTGTGCTGCGCGAGCAGGTCGAGCAGGCGCTGGTCGAGGTCGGGTGAGCGGAAATGGCTGCCGGACACGTTGATGCTGACGAAGCCCTCGTCGCGGGTGAGCGCGCGCGCCTGGCGGACCACCTGCTGGAAGATCTGCCAGTCGATGGCTTCCGAGCAGCCGGTATCCTCGGCCACGGCGAGGAAGTCGCCCGGCGGCAGGAGGCCGCGCTCCGGATGGCGCCATCGCAGCAGCGCCTCGTAGCCGACCACGCGGCTGTCTTCGAGGTGCACGATGGGCTGGTAGAACGGCACGAACTCGTGGCGCGTGAGCGCGCGGCGCAGGTCGCCTTCCAGTTCGAGCAGCGACAGGGCTTCGCGGCGCAGGCGGTCGTCGAACACCGCGGCGCGGTGGCGGCCTTCGTCCTTGGCGCGGTACATCGCCGAGTCGGCGTCGCGGAGCAGTTCTTCCGGGCGCGTGTATTCGGGCGTGGGCAGGGCGATGCCGATCGAGGCGGAGGTGAAGATCTCCTTCGCGCCCAGCCGGAACGGCGTCTGCAGTTGCGCGATGATGCGTTCGGCGATGTGCGTGGCGGCCTGCGGGTCGGTGATGCCTTCCACCAGCACGGCGAATTCGTCGCCGCCCAGGCGCGCGACCACGTCGCGCGTCTTCAGGCAGGCACGCACGCGGCCGCCCACCTGGAAGAGCAGGTCGTCGCCGACGAGATGGCCCACCGAATCGTTGATGACCTTGAAGCGGTCGAGGTCGATGAACAGCACCGCGAAGAGTTCGCCCGGGTTTTCGCGGTAGTGGTTCAGCGCCTGCTCGAGGCGCTGCAACAGCAGCGTGCGGTTGGGCAGGCCGGTGAGCGAGTCGTGAAGGGTTTCGTACTTGAGCCGGCGCTCGACGCGTTCGCGTTCGGCGATCTGCTCGCGCAGGTCGCGGTTGGCCAGGGCCAGCGCGCGCGTGCGTTCGGTCACCCGGCGCTCGAGGCTGGCATAGGCCTGCTTGAGCGATTCGGTGGTGTATTTGCGCTGCAGCGCGTTGGCGATGTGGTAGCTCACGAAGGTGAGCAGTTCCTGGTCGCGCGCGCTGTAGGTGTGCTCGGGCGAGTAGCTCTGCACGGCGAGCACGCCCATGGATTTTTCGTTCCAGATGAGCGGCACGCCCAGCCAGTGCAGCGATCTGGCACCCGTGGTGGACAGCACCTGGTCGCGGTTGAGGCGGTCGATCTCGGAACGGTCGGCGAGCAGGGCCTTGCCGTTGCGCAGCACGTATTCGGTGAGGCCCCGGCCCAGTTCGCGCGGTTCGCGCACGCCGTCGAGTTCGTCGACCGAGTACGGGAAGGTGAGCTTGGACTGGTCTTCGGAAAGCAGCGCGATATAGAAGTTGCGCGCATAGAGAAGGCCGCCGATCACGCGATGCACGGCGGCGTAGAAGTTTTCGATGCTGTCGGAGGTATTGGCCAGCTCGGCGATGCGGAACAACGCCGCCTGCAGGCGCTCGCCACGCTGGCGCTGCAACACCTGCTGGCGCAGCACGCGGTTGGCCTCGCGCAGCGCCGCGGTGCGGGTGGTGACGCGGCGTTCGAGTTCTTCGTGCGCCTGGCGGCGCTCGAGCGCGGTCTGCACGTGCTGGGCCACGTAGGTCAGCAGTTCGCGGTCGTTGGGCGTGTAGCGGGTGTCGGCACGATAGCTCTGCACCACCAGCGCACCCACCACGTCGTCGCCGCGCTTCATCGGCACGCCGAGCCAGTCGTCCGAGGGGGGACCGATGTCCACGCGCGGGCCGGGCAGGCTCTTCTCCAGCTCGGCACTGGCGCCCATCAGCGACTTGCCGCTCTGGAGGATGTGCCAGGTGAGGGTGTTCTCGATGGCCTCGATGGGCCGGATGGACTCCGGGTCGGGCGGATCGGTGTCGACCGAATCGACGAAATAGGGAAAACGCACCGTGCGGCTCTGCGCGTCGTACAGCACGATGTAGAAATTCTCGGCGTACATGAGACTGCCCACGATGCCGTGCAGGGCGGTCATCATGTCGCGCATGTTGTGCTCGGCGCCGGCCTGTTCGGCGATGGCGTAGAGCGCGCGCTGCAGGCGCTCGGCCAGGGCCAGGCGCGAGATGGCCTCGTAGAGGTTGGCGGTTTCGGCCAGTTGGCGCAGGCGGGCACCGGCCAGGCGGCCCAGCCAGTCGAACATGTCGGCCAGGAAGGCACTTTCGTCCGCCCCGGGGGTCAATACCAGCGATCGTTCGGTACGGGGATCGACGCCCAGTTCGATGGCGGGCTGTTCGGATGGCGGCATACCCGCCTCCTGCCACTCGACCCGGGCGTCGGGGCGCAGGCAGCGGGCGAAGGCCAGGCACTCGTCGCGGACGGCCTCGGGATCGGCGGCGCGCAACAGGCGCTCGACGGCGTCGTGCAGCGGCGCGGATTCGCCTGGACCGGGCGCCTGCAAAGCCGGGCTTTGGGATGGAGCGATGGTCATCGCCTGGATGGATTCCGGTCTTGGTCGGATCAGTCTATATGTGTTGGGGGCGGTCGCGCGATGGGCGCCGCCCCCGCAGTCTCAATGCCCTTGCGCCTGGACGCGGAGGCTCCCCTGACGGTCATGAACGGCAGATATCGTCAATTCTGAAGACCCCCGATGGGGTGTTAGTAAAAAGTAAAACGAGATACACTGACAACCGTCCCGTCGACGGCTCGCGGCGGGGTTCGGGGATACGAGCCGCCTTCCGATCAATGGTTTCCATGCGTCGTACCTTGCTCTCCATGCTTTTGCTGATGCCGCTCGCCGCGGCAGGGCATGGCGTGTCCGAGGGCCTGGAAGGCACCGGGGCCATCCTGTACGCCGACCCGGCGCCGGTCGAAGGTGCCGATCCGCAAAGCGCGCTGCCGATGTGGCGCACGCCGGACGGTCGCACGCTGTCGGTTCGCTACAACGACCGTGCCGATCCCACCCAGCCGCTGGCTCCGCGCCCGTTGGGCGCCAGCCCTTACGTGTCCAGCGGTCTGCAGTACGACCTCGGCCCGCGCCTGCAGGCGCATGCCTCGGTGAGCGGCCAGGGTTGGATCAATTCCGCCGAATCCTGCGGTGCGTCCGCTACCTCGCATGGCGACCGTTGCACGTCGCCCGGCGCACCGCCGCGCATCGTCGGCAGCGAAGTCGGCGCCACCTGGCGCGGCTCCGGTTACAGCGTCGGCCTGGGCGTGGGTTCCACGCGCCCTTCGGGCAACAGTCCCGCGTTGCCTCGCGTGTTGCCGGGCATGGCGTCCACCATGTCGGGCCTGCCGTTCGGTTCGCTGTCGTCGAGCACCGAGCTCAATGCGCACGGCCGCCTCGACCTCGATGGCCGCAGCGGCCTGGATCTCGGCGCCAGCATCGGTCGCATCCGCCTGTTGCCGGGTAACCTGCTGGGCATCGGTTCGGTCGACCAGAAAGCGCTGAGCCTGGGTGTCGATCGCGGTCCGCTGTACGGCACCATCACCGGTCGCACCATGCAGCCGGAAGCCGGCGTGGCCAACGGTCTGAACACCGATCGCCGTTGGAGCGCGATCGACCTGGGCGTTACCTTCCGCCTGCCGTGGCGGGGTGAACTGTCGGTGGGTGCGCAGAACGTCTGGTCGTCGGGTACCACGCCGAACAATCCCGCGCTGCCCGAACCGGATCAATCCCGTACGCCGTACGTGCAGTACCACCAGGATCTATAAAAAAGGCCGCGAAGATCGCGGCCTTTTCGTTCCAGGATTCGCCGATACGATCGGCTCCCACCCCTTCGGTAGGCAGACCGTCGAATCCCTGCTGCTTCGGAGGCCGGTGCATCCTAGAACGCCGTACGTGCAGTACCACCAGGATCTATAAAAAAGGCCGCGAAGATCGCGGCCTTTTCGTTCCAGGATTCGCCGATACGATCGGCTCCCACCCCTTCGGTAGGCAGACCGTCGAATCCCTGCTGCTTCGGAGGCCGGTGCATCCTAGAACGCCGTACGTGCAGTACCACCAGGATCTATGAAAAAGGCCGCGAAGATCGCGGCCTTTTCGTTCCAGGATTCGCCGATACGATCGGCTCCCACCCCTTCGGTAGGCAGACCGTCGAATCCCTGCTGCTTCGGAGGCCGGTGCATCCTAGAACGCCGTACGTGCAGTACCACCAGGATCTATGAAAAAGGCCGCGAAGATCGCGGCCTTTTCGTTACAGGACTCGCCTATACGATCGGCTCCCACCCCTTCGTTAGCCAGTCAGTCGAACCCCTGCTGCTTCGTAGGCCAGTGCATCCTGGGTTGCCGGGTCACCGGGGTCTTGCTACCGAAGGGGTGGGAGCCGATCGTATCGGCGAATCGGGCGTACCTCAGTTCCCGGCCTTGCGAATCCGCACGTCGCCGCTGAACGATTCCACGTGGATGTTCGCGTCGCCGCCGCCGAGGGTGGCTTTCAGTTCCTTGCCCGGGCCGTCGTCGCCGCGCGAGGGCTGTCCCCAGTCGCTGCTGATGTCGCCGCTGAAGGTGGATGCATCCAGCCGCGCCGACGTGGACGCGGGCAACTGCAACTTCACGTCGCCGCTCATCGCATCGACGGTGAGCTTGCTGCCGCTGTTGCTGAGCGGGCCGCCGTTGATTTCGGTATCGCCCGACACGGTGCTGAAGTTGGCTTCCTTCCACGGACCGCCACCGATCGTCATCCGGCCGGAGACCGTCTGGCCTTCGACATGCTGGCCGATGTTCGGCGCGGTGATGTCGCCCGAGACGGTCTGCAGGTCGGCCTTGTCGGCTCGGCCGGCCAGTTCGATCGTGCCGCTCACCGTCTGCATGCTGGCCGACGGCGTGCGCACGTTGGCCCGCACGCGGCCACTCACGGATTCGATGTCGATGCGGCCGCCTTCCAGTCCGTCGATGCTGACCGGTGCGCTCACCACCTTCACCTCGAGCTCCACGCCCTTGGGCACGCGCACGTTGAGGGTGGTGGGTCCCATGCTGCTGTCGTTGCCCCAGCTGAACCACTTGCCGTTGCCGCTGCCACCCTGGACGCGGATGTCGACGTTGCGGTCGTCGCCTTCCAGTTCGAGCGGGCGCACGCCGGTACCGAGCGTGCCCGACACCTGGATCTGGTTGCGATCCCAGGCGGTGACGGTGACCTCGCCCTTGGTGTTGTCGATGCTGACGCGCGCGTTGGGGCGGATATCCTTCGACAGGTTGATCGGCGTGGCGGCATGGGCCTGGCCGATCGACAAGGCCAACAGCAGGGGTGCGATGTAAAAGGTTTTCATGGTGGGGTTCCTCCCTGTTGGCTGTTAGCCGGCTTGCTTGTCGAAATTACGCAGACGGTCACGCTGGCGCTCGGTGCGCAGCATCAGCCGTTGCAGGGCGGGTGAGTCGGGGTTTTCGCGCATCGCCTGGCTGAGTTCCAGGCGCGTGGCGTCCAGTTGTACCGCTGCGCCGGTGAGGCGGGGGTCGGCGGGTTTCCATGCCTTGGTGGCGGCCAGTCCGTCGTTCGGCGTAGGCGAAACCAGGTGCAGGCCGATGCCGCCGCCGAGTACGGCCACGCCCGCGATGGCGGCGGCCATCAACCAGGGCCGCGCGCGGCGGTGCCGTACGGTGGCCGTGGGGACGGTTTCGCCGAGCCGGGCTTCGATGTCCGTCCACAGGTCGCGATGGGGCGTGACCGGACGGTTGAGCGAGCGCATCTGGCGCAGGTAGTCGAGTTCGTTCATGGCGTATCTCCCAGCGTGCGGCGGAGCAGGCCGCGCGCGCGGTGCAACTGTGCTTTGGAGGAACCCACCGCCATGCCCAGCTCGGCGGCGATTTCCTCGTGTTTCCAACCTTCCACGTCGTGCAGGACGAGGACGGCGCGGGCCCGTGGGGGCAGGCCCGCGATGGCCTTTTCCAGTTCGTCGCGCTCGACGGCGCGCAACGGATTATCGGTATCGGTGATGTCGGGCAGGTGTTCGTCGTCGACGATGCTCACCGGATCGGCGTTGCGGGCGCGTATGGACATCAACGCCACGTTCACGGCCAACCGGTAGACCCAGGTGCCGAACGCGCTTTCGAAGCGAAAGCCGTCGAGTTTCTGCCAGGCACGCACGAAGGCTTCCTGGGTGAGGTCTTCGGCCCGCGCATGGTCGTAGGCGGCCAGGCGCAGGATGGCGCCGTAGACGCGATCCGCATGCCGCCGGTAGAGCGTCTCGAACGCCTTGCGGTCGCCCGCCGCCGCGGCCCGCACGACGTCGTCGTCGGAGGACGCGACGGGCAGCTCAGGCTGCATGAAGGACGTGGCGGCGAGGCATAGTGCGTTCATCTTGCCAGCTTGGATGCGGGCAAGGGGGAAACGGTTTAAGTGGGCCTGAAAAGCATCGCGGACAGGGTCCGCTCCCACCCTTCGATAGCAGGCTTTGCTACCGGAGGGTGGGAGCGGACCCTGTCCGCGATGGGTGTCGCCTTAGGCGACCTGTGCCGCGCGGCGCTCCTGGGCAGCCTCGAGCGCCTTGCTCACGCGCAGCCTCTCGGCCTTCAGGCGCTCGGGCATGCGCTCGCCGAACCCGTCGAGATAGGTGGCGATGGCGTTGAGCTCCTCGATCCACCCATCCACGTCGACGCGCATCAGCTCGTCCAGCGTGGACGCGGACACGTCGAGGCCCTCGGCATTGAGTTCGCCTTGGGCGGGTACCGTGCCGATCGGCGTTTCGTGTCCGCTCGCCAGTCCCTCGACACGACGGATCATCCAGTCGAGCACGCGCATGTTCTCGCCGTAGCCCGGCCACATGAAACGCCCGTCGACGTCCTTGCGGAACCAGTTGACGTGGAAGATGCGCGGCAGCTTCATGCCCGGTTTGTCGAACGACAGCCAGTGCGCGAAGTAGTCGGCGAAGTTGTAGCCGCAGAACGGCTTCATGGCCATCGAATCGCGGCGAAGCACACCCACCGCGCCGGTGGCGGCGGCGGTGGTCTCCGAGCCCATCGAGGCGCCCACCAGGACGCCATGTGCCCAGTCCTTCGCCTCGAACACCAGCGGCACCAGCGACGGGCGGCGGCCGCCGAAGACGATGGCCGAGATGGGCACGCCCCGGGCATCTTCCGACTCCGGCGCCCAGCTCGGGCATTGCGTCGCGCTGACGGTGAAGCGCGAATTGGGATGCGCGGCCGGACCATTGGCCGGGTCGTAGGGGCGGCCCTGCCAGTCGGTGACCGGCTCGCCTTCGCCCAGGCCCTCCCACCAGGGGCGGTTGTCCGCGGTGACGGCCACGTTGGTGAAGATGGCATCGTGGCCCAGCGTGGCCAACGCGCTCGGATTGGTGGTGGCACCGGTGCCCGGCGCCACGCCGAAATAGCCGGCCTCGGGGTTGATCGCCCATAGGCGGCCGTCGGCGCCTGGCGTCATCCAGCAGATGTCGTCGCCGACCGTCCAGACTTTCCAGCCCGCCTTGCGGTAACCCTCGCTGGGAATGAGCATCGCGAGGTTCGTCTTGCCGCAGGCGGAAGGGAAGGCGGCGGCGATGTAGTGCTTCTCGCCCTTGGGGTTCTCGATGCCGACGATGAGCATGTGTTCGGCGAGCCAGCCTTCTTGACGCGCCTGGTGACTGGCGATGCGCAGCGCGTGGCACTTCTTGCCGAGCAGCGCGTTGCCGCCGTAACCCGAGCCGATCGACTTGATCGTGAGCTCCTCGGGAAAATGCATGATGAAGCGGCGCTCCGGATCGAGGTCGCCGATGGAGTGCAGGCCCTTCACGAACGTGCCTTCGCGCTCGATGCGGGCCAGGGCGGGCGCACCCATGCGCGTCATGATGCGCATGTTGGCGACCACGTAGGGGCTGTCGGTGATCTCTACGCCACAGCGCGACAGCGGCGAGTCGATCGGTCCCATGCAATAGGGGATGACGTACATCGTGCGGCCCCGCATCGCGCCGTCGAACAGGGCGTCGATCTTCGCGTGGGCCTCGGCCGGCGCCATCCAGTGGTTGTTCGGGCCGGCGTCATCTATTTCCGGCGTGCAGACCAGGGTGAGGTGCTCGACGCGGGCCACGTCGGACGGATGGGAGCGGTGCAGGTAGCTGCGCGGGTGGGAGGTTTCGTCGAGCGGCACCAAGGTGCCGTCCCTGAGCATCCCGGCGACGAGCTCCGCGTACTCCGCGTCGGATCCGTCGCACCAGACGACGGTGTCCGGCCGCGTGAGCCGGGCGACGTCGTCGACCCATCGGTTGAGGGCTTCCAGGGAACTGCCGTGCGCTTGCATCCGTCGTGGTCTCCAAATAAAAGCAAGAACCGACAGTAGTTTGCACCGCCTGGTATTGGCAAGGCACGGCGCAGCAAAGCTGCCTTGCGGGTTTCGTCAGGGGGTGAGCGTGGCGATCATGTGCTCGACGTAGGCGTCGAATTCCTCGTGGCTGATGCGCGGCAGGCCGAGCGTGAAATTCAGCTGGAGGAAGCCGACGTAGGCCGCGTAGGTCAGCCGCGCGCGATGCAGGGCGGAGACGGGATCGAGGCCGGCCTCGGCGTACATGCGGGTGAGGAAATCGATGCGCCGCTGGGAGACGCGGGCCATCACGGGCACCACCTGCGGGTGGTCGAGCGCCTTGAGCAGCGCGGCGTACACCCGATGGGGCTGGAGCTCATGGGCGACGCGGCGGAACAGCTCGGGGAAGCGCTCGCGCGGATCGGAGATGCGCTCGATCTCGGCCAGTACCTCGCGTTCGCCGTATTCTTCCCAGCGTTCGAGCGAGGCCTGCAACAGGGCCTCGCGCGTGCGGAAGTGCCAGTAGAAGCTGCCCTTGGTGACGCCGAGGCGCCGGGCGAGGGCTTCCACGGCCAGGGCGCCGACGCCTTGCTCGGCGATCAGGGCGAGGGCTCCATCCTCCCAGTCTTCGGCGGACAGGCGGACGCGTTCGTTCTTGGCACCATCGTTCATCGGCGCATGGTAGCGGAGACTGGGCCGTTTGCAATCCGTCAGCGGTATCCCATGTTGCATAAAACCTTGACTTTTAAGTGCTTGGATGACCATACGCATCCGTATTGACGATGCTTGCCGCACCCCACATACTCTGGCGTATGGTTGCCGATCCCTTCACCGCCCACTCCGCCGTCTCGCATCTCGTCGCCGCCGACGGGACGGCCCTCGTGCTCGAGCGCTGGCGTGGTGAGCGCTCGCCGTCGCTGTTGTTCGCCCACGGCTTCGGCCAGACCCGCCACGCCTGGAACGGCGCCGCGCGGGCCCTGGCCGCGCAGGGGTACGACGCCGTCACCTTCGATGCGCGCGGGCACGGCGGTAGCGACTGGGTGCCGCGCGGCGAATACCACATGGAACAATTCGTCGACGATCTGCTTCGCGTGGCCTCCGCGTCGACGTCGCCCGACGGCCGCCGTCCGGTGATGGTGGGCGCGTCGATGGGTGGCTTGCTCGGCCTCATGGCGGCCGGCGAGGCCGATCCCGACCACCCGCCGTTTTCGGCGCTGGTGCTGGTGGACATCACGCCGCGTTGGGAAACCAAGGGCGTCGAACGCATCCTCGGATTCATGCGCGCTCATCCGGACGGCTTCGCCGACTACGACGAGGCCGCCTCGGCCATCGAGGCCTACCTGCCGCATCGCCGCGAGCGCAAGACCGAAGCCCAGCTCAAGCCCTTGCTGCGCCAGGGCGACGACGGCCGCCTGCACTGGCATTGGGACCCGGCCCTGCTCGACGGCGTCGTCGCGGAGAGCGAGCGCTACCAGCCCCAGTTGTTCCAGGCCGCCACGCGCGTGAAAGTGCCCGTGCTGTTGCTGTCCGGCGCACGCAGCGACGTGGTATCCAGTCACACCGTGGACGAATTCCTGCGGCTCGTGCCGCATGCGCGCCACGTATCGCTGGCCGACGCCACGCACATGGTGGCGGGCGATGCCAACGACGCGTTCACCAACGAAGTGGCGTCCTTCGCCGAAACCCTTTTCCGGTAGTAAACCCAAGCACCAACGTACGAGGTGATACCCATGTCTGCGATCCTGGTTGTGCTGGCGGCGCTGATCGCCTCCGGTGCATGTGCCTACCACCGCACGTCCTTGAAGACGTGGGCCATCGCCACGGCGGTGACGACGCTCGTCGTCGGCATCCTCGCGGGTGCGACCGTCACCACGGTCATCGTGCTGCTGATCCTGGCGGCCGTCGCCGTGCCGCTGCTGATGGTCGACTTCCGCCGCAAGACCATCAGCGCGCCGCTGCTGTCGATGTTCGCGAAGGTCACGCCGAAGCTCTCCGATACCGAGCAGACCGCGCTGGAGGCCGGCACGGTCGGCTTCGAGGGCGAGCTGTTCTCGGGCAAGCCCGACTGGTCGCAGCTGCTGCGCCAGCCGAAGCCGGAGCTTTCCGTCGAAGAGCAGGCCTTCCTCGACGGCCCCGTCGAAGAACTGTGCGGCATGATCGACGACTGGAAGATCACCCACGAACTGGCCGACCTGCCGCCCGAGGTCTGGGAGTTCATCAAGAAGAACAAGTTCTTCGGCATGATCATCCCCAAGGCCTACGGTGGCCTCGGTTTCTCGGCGCTGGCGCATTCGGCCGTGCTGCAGAAGCTCTCCAGCATGTCGCAGACGCTGGCCTCCACCGTGGCCGTGCCCAACTCGCTCGGCCCGGGCGAGCTGTTGATGCACTACGGCAGCGACGAGCAGAAGAACCACTACCTGCCGCGCCTGGCCGATGGCCGCGAGATTCCCTGCTTCGCGCTCACCGGACCGTATGCCGGTTCGGATGCCACGTCGATTCCCGACTTCGGCATCGTGGGCAAGGGCACGTGGAACGGTGAAGAGGTGGTCGGCGTCCGCCTCACCTTCGACAAGCGCTACATCACCCTGGCACCGGTCGCGACCATCGTCGGCCTCGCCTTTCGCATGTACGACCCCGAGAAGCTGCTGGGCGACAAGGAAGACCTCGGCATCACGCTGGCGCTGCTCCCGCGCGAGACCCCGGGGATGCAGATCGGTCGCCGCCATTTCCCGCTCAACACGCCGTTCCAGAACGGTCCGATCCACGCCAAGGACATGTTCGTGCCGCTGTCGGTGCTGATCGGCGGTCCGCACATGGCCGGGCAGGGCTGGCGCATGCTGGTCGAGTGCCTGTCGGTGGGCCGCGCCATCTCGCTGCCGTCGAACGCCACCGGCGCCTCGCGCATGGCGGTGGCCGCCACCGGCGCCTACGCGCGCATGCGCAAGCAGTTCGGCCTCGCCATCGGCCGTTTCGAGGGCGTGGAAGAAGCCCTGGCCCGCATCGGCGGCCTCACCTACGCCACGCAGGCCCTGTCGCGCGCTACGGCGGCGGCGGTCGATCGCGGCGAGAAGCCGGCGGTGCCGTCGGCTATCGCGAAGTATCACGCCACCGAGTGGTGCCGCCAGATCGCGTCCGACGCGATGGACGTGCACGGCGGCAAGGGCGTGATCCTCGGTCCCAAGAACTACATGGGCCGCGGCTGGCAGAGCGTGCCGATCGCCATCACGGTGGAAGGCGCGAACATCATGACGCGCAGCCTGATGATCTTCGGCCAGGGTGCCATCCGCTGCCATCCCTACGTGCTGAAGGAAATGCAGGCGCTCAACATCGCCGATTACCGCGAGCGCCTGAAGACCTTCGACAAGGTGCTGTTCGCCCACATCGGCTTCGGCTTCTCCAATGCGGTGCGCAGCTTCGTGCTGGGTGTTACCGCCGCGAAGATCGGCGAGGGGGCCGGCGATGCGTACACGCGCCGTTACTACCGCAAGCTCAACCGCTATTCGGCGGCGCTGGCACTGTGCGCCGACGTGGCCATGGGCGTGCTGGGCGGCAAGCTGAAGTTCAAGGAAAAGCTGTCGGCCCGCCTGGGCGACGTGCTTTCGTACCTCTACATCGCCAGCGCGATGCTGAAGCGCTACGAAGACACCGGCCGTCCGGAAGCCGACCGTCCGCTGCTGGCCTGGGCGTTCCACGAGTGCATGTGGCGCATTCAGAACGCGCTCGACGGCGTCATCCGCAACTTCCCGGTGCGTCCGGTGGCCTGGTTGCTGCGTTTCCTGGTGTTCCCGTTCGGCCGCCGCGAAGTGCCGCCGTCGGATCGCCTGGGTCGTCGCGTGGCCGCGCTCATCACCGCGCCGAGCGAAGCCCGCGATCGCCTCACCACGTGGACTTACATGAGTCCCACGGCGAACAACACGGTCGGCCGCATGAACGCGATCCTGCCCGACGTGATTGCCGCCGAGCCGGTGGAGCGCAAGTTCGTCAAGGCGCTCAAGAGCGGCCAGTTGCATGCGCACACCTATAACGAGCAGCTCGTCGAGGCGGAGAAGTTAGGCGCCATCACGGCTGCGGAGCGCGACCTGCTCCAGCGCGTGCGCGACGGCGTGGCCGAGTTCATTTCGGTCGACGACTTCGACAGCGACGAGCTGCGTGCGAACGTGGTGAGCAAGGCGGAGAAAATGGAGGCGTCGCGAGCGGCGTAAGCCCCTTGCGTCACTCCTCGAAAAAGGCCGCGGATGACCGCGGCCTTTTTTTATGCCTCACGTCATTCCTGCGCACGCAGAGCTTGCCCCTGCGAGGGCAGGGGAATCCAGCGCCCCTGTGGCCGGGTTATCGCATTGCCCTGGCATCGGCTCCTCGCTCTAATCGGTTCATTCGCTGACGCGAATGCATGTATCCACGCGCCTTCGGCACGAAGAGCGGTGTGGACCGAGGCATTCGCCCCGACCGCGCGCCCTGTCGGCCGCACGTCGCCCGTCCCCTTCGGGGCACGGACCTCTCCGCGGGATTTTCCAACTCGCCATTCATGGCTCGGTGGAAAACCACGGTCATCCTGACCGTCGCCCCTTCGGGGTCTTGCCCGCTCCGAGGTCCTCGGACTCCTACCGCGGCCGACAGGGCGCGCGGCCGGGACTCTTTCGGCGGTACGGTTTCGTATGGCGAATGCTGTTGTGGGAACCGACTTCGTCGGCGATGCAGGTCGCCTCAGTTTTGAACCGCCGACGACGTGGGCTCCCACAGATCAAAAGCCAATGAGCGAAGCAGTGTCGCTTGCCCGTACGCCTCGCCGTAGGCAACGGCCTGCGCCGGTGCGACGGGTCGGTGGGGTGATGTTGAGAAGGAGCCCCTTCCTCGTAGGCGTGGCATACATGGCCATCTAGACAAACAACAAAGCGTCTCACCGGCGCAGGCCGTTGCCTATGGCGAGGCGCTTGGTAGCGCATATGAGTTGACGGGCTGCTGTTGTGAGCGCCGAATTCGTCAGCGATACAAGAACAATGTAAGTCCACATCGCCGCATCGGCCATCACAAGGAGACGCTAATCGCCGTACGGGGTGGTATCGGTAAAGAAGAATTCGAAATTGTCCGCATTTCGTACGGCTTTCGGTCGATCTTCCTTCGCGATCTTCTGCGCGAACGAGTGGCCGTAACCGTAGTCTGAAGTGCCTTGATAGTACGTGTTGAAGTGCGTGTACTCGTGCAGGATGGCGCCAGTTCTCGATGCATATGTGTCGAATTCAGGTAGCTTGAAGAATCTGTCACAAAAATGCATCACGTACGGATTGTCCGTTTCGGCGTGCGCCGCTGTATCAGGTTGGAATCCGGGACACCCGCACCGAGGGGTGAACCCGTCTTCGGACACTCTCCGAGCTGTGGCCATCACGGTCTCGTAAGCTCGCGCATTGTCATTGGATCCCCAATCATCCGAGTTGAACTCGGGTTCGGAATCATCATGGGCGCCGAACCACCTTGTGTAGCGAGGGTGTGGAATGAAGCGGTACTTCATTTGACCATTATCCAGATACGAGTCGTATCGATCCATCATGAACGATTCTCCCGCGAAGACTCGTCGATGAGCTTCGAGTTGAGCACGAGTAATCGTCAGCTTCTGCACGGCTGAGCATTTGTGCTCATCGTCGCCAGATTGGGATTGTGTTCTCCGCGTCACCGCGTCGTTGAAGAACACGGTAACCGGGTTGGCAATGGCTCGCTGTTGCGCGGGTTTCACGAAGAAAGCTCGCTCGGCTGATGAAGCGAAGTTGGGATCTGGTTCGTGCGTCAGATTGAGTTCGTATTCGACGGTGTATATATGATTTGGCTCGAATCGGTATTCAGGCGCGAGATCCACCTGTTTTGAGAGCACTTCGCCTGGCGCGATCGATCGGAAGGAGTTCATGGTCAGGCCGCCGATATATACCCAGGTGCCGCGATAAGCGATCTCGCGCCCGCTCTCATCGGTGATCTTGAACAGGGAGCGAGCCAGTCGGCCGCCCGATTCAGGGAATGGTGTTTCCCATTCCATGAAGGTTATCGGGGCGTCGCCTGTGTTCGTCAGCGTAAGTATGATATTTGCACCGGGATTCATGGGATCGACGACTTTCAATGATGCATTGATGTGGCCTTCGGCACGAATCGACAATGGCATTAGGCATGCACATCCAACGATGAGATAGCGAAAGCGTTGGGTATCTTTGTTTCGCATGTGTTTCCTCCGTGACCACGCTAAACGTTACGTGGTTGGAGGGAAGGTATGCATAACGTATCGATGTGTATATGAGACTGTTCTGAGAATCGTGTCATTTTGCCATGCGTATAGACGAGGCGTCGTCCTCGTTTCGAGGGGTGTCGGGTTCTCACGGTGTTGCGCGCCATAGCGTTGGACCTCGCTAGCGTGGGATGACGAGTTGATTGCGAAGGCCGGATATTTCGCCGTGGGCACCGGCCGATGCGGGTGCAACGCTTCGTTTTGTGTCGAGGTACGAATTGGCGGCCGGTTTTCCTCAAGCCAGCTACCCGCCGCACCGGAGTCGGCCGAGGGCCTTCCGCTGGGTGTATGGGCCAGCGATAGGGCCACATTGTTTCCCTACATGAAACCTCAGTACCGAAAGAGCCCCGGCGTTCCGCCCGGTCGGCCGCGGTAGGAGCCCGAGGACCTCGGAGCGGACAAGACCCGAAGGGGCGCCGGTCAGGATGACCGGCGTTCTTCGCCGAGACAGGATGTCGAGTCGAAGAATCCCGCGCAGAGGTCCGTGCCCCGAAGGGGACGGGCGACGTGCGGCCGACCGGGCGGAACGCCGGGGCTCGTGCCCAGTCGCCACCGCTTTTCGCGCCAACGGCGCGTGGAACCCCACATTCGCCCAAAGCGAATGAACCGATCAAAGGACGCTCAGGCAGCGCCCGCGCAACCATCCTGTCGAGCGACGACTTCCATCAACCGCGCCTCCACATCGTCCCGCGTGGCGGAGCGGAACAACCGTGGCGCCGCACGGCGCAAGGCCGCGCAATGGAGCGAGGCCAGGCGGTCGCGCACCAGCAACAACTGACTCGGATGCATGCTGAATTCCTCCAGGCCCATGGCCAGAAGGAGGGCGCTGAATTGCGGATCGCCGGCGATTTCGCCGCACAGGCTCACCGGCTTTTTCGCGCGGCGCGCGGCGGCGATCACGTGCGCGATGAGGCGCAGGAAGGCGGGTTGCAGCGGGTCGTAGATGCCGTCGAGTGCATCGTTGTTGCGATCGGCGGCCAGCACGTACTGGGCCAGGTCGTTCGTGCCGATGGCGAGGAAGTCGGCTTTCTCGAGGATGGGGCCGATGCCGATGGCGGCGGCGGGGACTTCGATCATGGCGCCGATGTCGATGCGCTCGGGGAGCTCCTGGCCTTGCGCCGCCAGCGTCTCGCGCGCCTGCTTCACCAGCCTGCGCACCTGGATCAACTCGCCGACGTGGGTGATCATCGGCACGAGTACGCGCACGGGGCCATAGCAGGCGGCGCGCAGGATCGCGCGCAACTGAACGCTGAAGATGTCCGGGTAGCGCAACGAAAGGCGGATGCCGCGCACGCCCAGCGCCGGGTTGTCTTCGCCGCGGAGGGCGAGGCCGGCCGCGTCCGCTTTGTCGGCGCCGAGGTCGAGCGTGCGGATGGTGACCGGCAGGCCGCCCATGCCTAGCACGAGGTTGCGATAGGCGACGAACTGTTCTTCTTCCGAAGGCAGGCCGCGCTGGCGCAGGAACAGGAATTCGGAACGGTACAGGCCCACGCCGTCGGCACCGCGGGCGCGCGCCAGCGTGACGTCGCCGGGGAGTTCGGCGTTGGCGTACAGGCGGATGTGCGCGCCGTCGCGCGTCAGCGTGCGTGCGGAGGCGAGGGCGGCGAGGCGGCGGCCTTCGGCGGCCGCCTGGCGCTGCCACTGGCGGTAGCGGGCGAGATCCTGCGCCGTGGGATGCACGATCACTTCGCCGTGCTCGGCGTCGATCAGCACGAGGTCGTCGTCGGTGATGGTGGCGAGGGCGTCTTTCGTGCCCACCAGCATCGGCAGGTTGAAGCTGCGCGCGAGGATGGCGCTGTGCGAATAGACGCTGCCCGCGCTGGCGATCACGCCGAGCATGCCTTGCCCGGCCATGCTCGCCATCTCGGCGGGCGCGATGGTATCGCTGACCACGATCTCGCCCACGCGCGAGGCGAGCTTGCGTTCCTCGCGGCTGGACTGCTGCTGCAAGGCCGACATGACGCGGCCGATCACCTGGTCGATGTCTTCGCCGCGGCTCTTGAGGTAAGGGTCGTTCATCGCGTCGAAGACGGCGGCGAGGCGATCGCGCTGCATCTTCAGGGCCGCGCTGGCGGTGTAGTGGCCGACCGACACGAACTCGTCGAGGCCGCGAAGCAGTTCTTCGTCGTCGAGCAGCAGGCTGTGCGCGTCGATGAAGTCGCCCACTTCACGGGCGAGCGCGCCGTGCAGCTTGCCGCGCAATTCGTGCAGTTCGGTGCGGGCGGTGTCGATGGCCTTGTGCAGGCGGTCGATCTCGGGACCGATCTCGGCGTCTTCGAGCATGCGCGTGTCCACCGCGTAGATGCTCGGCTGGACCAGGCGCGCGCGCCCCAGGGCCATGCCCCGGGCGGCCGGCGTGCCGGTCAGCAGGTGTCTCATGAGGGCCTCGCGTGGCGGTGGTGGCGCATCGGTCAGGAGCCTTCGTCGAACTTGTCGTTGAACAGCTTGATCACGGCGGCGAGCGCGGCTTCCTCGTCGGCGCCCTCGGCGCGGATGGTGAGCTGCGTGCCGAGCCCCGCGGCCAGCATCATCACGCCCATGATGCTCTGGGCATTCACCTCGCGACCCTTGCTGATCAGGTGCACCGTGGATTTGAAGCCGGCCACCAGCTGCACCAGCTTGGCCGAGGCGCGGGCATGCAGCCCGAGCCGGTTGGATACCGTGATGTCCTGCTCAAGCATGGTCGATGAAGATCCCTCCGCGCCCGCCGGTGGCCGCGATTTCGGCCAGTTCGGGCAGCGATTTTTCCGAGTAGTTGAGTACGCGCAGCAGCATGGGCAGGTTCAGCCCCGACACGCAGCGCAGGTGCACCCCGAGTTCGGCCAGCGACAGGCCGATGTTGCAGGGGGTGGCGCCGTAGAGATCGGCCAGCACCAGCACGCCGTCGCCCGTGTCGAGGTCGCGCGCGTGCTTGGCGGTGAGGCCGCGCATCACGTCGGGGTCGGCGTTGGGCGGCACTTCGACGGCGTCGACCGTGAGCGGCAGCTTGGGCATCACGTGGCGCGCGGCCGAGACCAGCGCCTTGCCCACGGCTTCGTGGGTCATGAGGAGGACGCCGACGCTCATCGCCCGGTGCTCCGTGTCGGCTGGGGCAGGGTCATGGGAGTCACTCCAGTTCGCGATGGAAAGTCAGTACGTTGCCGCGTTCGGAGCGGAAATGCCGGGCCAGCCGTTCGACGAGGTAGACCGAACGATGCCGCCCGCCGGTACAGCCGATCGACACGGTGACGTAGCTGCGGTCTTCGCCTTCGAAGCGCGGCAACCAGGTGTCGAGCCAGCGGGCGACGTCCTCATAGTATTCGTTCACCAGCGGGTTGGCGTCGAGGAATTCGCGCACGGGGAGATCCTTGCCCGAGAACGGCCGCAGGCGGGGATCCCAGTGCGGGTTGGGCAGGCAGCGGGCGTCGAAGACGAAGTCGGCGTCCGGCGGGAGCCCCCGGCGGTAGGCGAAAGACTCGAAGAGCAGGGTGGTGCCGTCGCTGGCGGCGGCGTAGCCGGTGGCGAACAGGCGGCGCAGCTGGTGCACGTTGAGGTCGCTGGAGTCGATCACCTTCTCGGCGATCGACACCAGCGGACGCAGCAGGCGGCGCTCCTCGGCGATGGAGTCGGCCAGCGACAGGCGCTCGGCGGCCAGCGGATGGCGCCGGCGGGTTTCCGAGTAGCGCTTGATCAGCACGTCGTCGCGGCTGTCGAGGAAGATCAGGTGCACGTGCACGCCGGCGGCGGACAGCTCCGATAGCACATGCGGCATGCGTTCGAGGTCGGTGCGGCGGTTGCGAATGTCCACGCCGACCGCGATGCGCCGGCGCGGGCGATGCTCGCCCTGGCTCACCGCGGCCACCAGCTGCTGGATGAGCTCGGCGGGCATGTTGTCGACGCAGTAGAACTCGAGGTCTTCCAGCGCGCGCAGCGCCACCGTCTTGCCGCCGCCCGACATGCCGGTAAGCACCACGAGGTGGATGGCGTCGGGATCGACGATGGGCGGTGCCGCTGTGGTTTCTTCGATCATGGCGTCACCAGGGGGAGAAGCGGCGCATCTGGTGCGCCTGCCGGTCGATGAAGGTTTGCGCCGGATCGATGCCCTTGCTCTTGAGCACGTGGCTGCGCACCGCGGCCTCGACCAGCACCGCGAGGTTGCGGCCGGGGGCGACGGGGATGGTGATCTTGGGTACGTCCACGCCGAGCACGTCGCGACGGCTGACGTCACCGGTAAGGCGGGTCATGGCATCGGTTTCCTCGCCGTCGCGCAGCGGCTTGAGGTGGATCACCAGGCGAAGGTACTTGGACGGCTTCACCGCGGTGTGACCGAACATTTCCCGGATGTTGAGCACCCCCAGGCCGCGCACTTCCAGTAGATCCTGCAGCAGCTCGGGGCAGGCGCCGTCGATGACGTCGGGCGCGATCAGGGTGAACTCGGTGGCGTCGTCGGCCACGAGGCGGTGGCCGCGGCTGATCAGTTCCAGCGCCAGTTCGCTCTTGCCCGAGCCCGGCTCGCCGGTGATGAGCACGCCGATCGAGAACACCTCGAGGAACACGCCGTGCAGGGTGACCCGCGGCGCGAGCGTGCGCGCCAGGTGGTACTGCAGGTAGGTGAGCAGCTCATGCCCGCGCTTGGTGCTCTGCCATAACGGGGTGTCGGTTTCCTCCGCCACCTCGCGCAGGTCGGCGGGAATCGACTGCTCCTTGGTGACGATGAGCGCCACCGGCTGGTAGGCGGCGATCTTGTGGATGGCCTCCCAGCGTTGGCGCGAATCGAGGCCGTCGAGGAAGTTGAGCTCCTCGGTACCGATGATCTGCACCTTATTGGGGTAGATCACGTTGAGGTAGCCCACCAGCGACGGGCGGCGGCTCTGCTTGGCGTTGGTTTCGAGCACGCGCGCTTCGCCGCGCATGCCCGCGACCCAGCGCAGCGCCATGCGCTCGTGCACGCCGTCGAAGAGTTGTCTGGCGGTCAGCCGATCCACGCGGTGGTCCCAATAAGGAAAAACGAAGCCGGCGCGAGGGCACCGGCTGTGCGTATTGTGCCATCAAGCGTGGAATCGGTCCGCCCGGCGTGGCCTGGGCGGACCGGAAAGCCGGGTCAGGTCGCGGCGCGGGCCTCGCGAACCTCGGCGTTATGGTGGTCCTTGAGCTTTTCCTTGTGCTTTTTCAGCTGGTCGGCGAGCTTGGTGACCATTTCGTCGATGGCCGCGTACATGCGGTCTCCGAGGGCGCCGTCCTCGAGACGGGCGTGGCCTTCGGCGTGGAGGCGGGTGCCGGAACAGTGCAGCGTGCCGCCGGCCTTGTGCTCGGCCTTGTCGACGCTGAGGACGACGTCGAGGGCGGTGATGTTGTCGAAAAGGCGTTCGAAGCGGCCGATTTGCTGTTCCACGCGCTCGCGCAGGGCGGGAGTGATCTGGATGTGCTGGCCGCTGACCTGGATTTGCATGACGCCTCCTTCTTGCTGAGGGTGCCGCCGTGGGGCGGCGAGAGCGGATGCGGCGGGGATGCCGCGTCCTTCAAAGCATTCGGATGAGACCTATGACCTCCGTGGGGGTTCCCGGGAGCCCGTTCAACCGGCGCGTACGCGCTCGCTCGAACTGGGGATGCGCAGTGCCTCACGATACTTGGCCACCGTACGGCGGGCGACCTGAATACCGCGTCGATGGAGTTCCTCCGCGAGGGCCTGGTCGGACAGCGGGCGGCGCGCGTCCTCGGCGCCGATGAGCTTGCGCAGCATGGCCTGGATGGCCGTGGCCGACGCGCTGCCGCCGTCTTCCGTGGCGACGCCGCTGGAGAAGAAGTGCTTGAGCTCGAACGTGCCTCGCGGGGTATGCATGTACTTGCGCGTGGTCACGCGGGAGATCGTGGACTCGTGCATGCCCACCTCCTCGGCCACTTCGCGCAACACCAGCGGATGCATGGCCTCGGGGCCGTAATCGAGGAACGCGCTCTGCCGGCGGACGATGGCCTCGGCGACCTTGGTGAGCGTTTCCGCGCGCGATTGCAGGCTCTTCAGCAGCCAGCGGGCTTCCTGGAGCTGGCCTTTCATCCAGGTGGCATCGTCGCCGCGCGCGCGGGCGATGAGGCTGCAATAGTGCTGGTTGAGGCCCAGGCGGGGCTGGGCGTCGGGATTGAGGCTCACCTTCCAGCGGCCGTTCTCCCGCCGGGCGTAGACGTCGGGCGCGACGTACTCCACCGGCGTGGCGTCGAGCGCGGCGCCCGGGCGGGGGTCGAGGGTGCGGATGAGCGCGGCGGCGGCGGCGACCTCGTCCTCGGCCGCTTTCAGCTTGCGCGCGATGCGGGCGATGTCGTTGCGCGCGAGCAGTTCGAGTTCGTCGTTGACCACGCGCAAGGCCAGCGCGCGGTGCGGCGTATCGGACGAAAACTGCGAAAGCTGGCAGGCAAGGCAATCGCGCAGGTCGAGGCTGGCGATCCCGGTGGGGTCGAAGCGCTGGACGCGCTGGCGTACGGACTCGATGGCTTCACCGCTCGCGCCCAGTTCGGCGGGCAGGGCCGAGGCCACGGCTTCGACGCCATCGCGCAGGTAACCGTCTTCGTCGAGCGCGTGGATGATCGCCATGGCGATGGCGTGATCGCGCGGCGAGAACTGCGAGAGATTGAGCTGCCACTCCAGGTGCTGCTGGAGGCTTTCCGGCGCGGCGTTCTGGGGTTCGAGACCGTCGTCGTCGCCGCCGGCGCCGCGCGAGGATGCCCCGCCGTAGTCGCCCGCCTCGCCCTGGAAGCGGTCGTCGTCCCAGTCGGGGGTGAGATCTTCGGCCGGGGCGGTGGCGTTGTCTTCTTCTTTCGAGGCCTTCGCCGGTGCTTCATCGCGCAGCGGGAATTCCGGCGCGTCGAAGGCTTCGGTCTCGGATTCGGCCTCGGACTCGGCATCTTCGGCGAACTCGAGCAGCGGATTGCCTTCCGCGATCTGGCGGAGTTCCGCTTCGAGCTCGAGCTGCGACAACTGGAGCAGGCGGATGGCCTGCTGGAGTTGCGGCGTCAGCGTCAGCTGCTGGTTGAGGCGAAACTGAAGTCCGGGTTTCATGCCGTTGTTGCTCGGGATACCGAATCCATCCTACCCCCTACCGGGCCGGCCCTACCACCGTCCCGCCCGGCTTAGGCCGGGCGACGGGGGATTTCCGTGACGTCAGATACGGAATTCACGGCCCAGATACACCTCGCGCACCTTTTCGTCGGCGAGGATGTGCTGCGGCGTGCCCCTGGACAACACCACGCCGTCGTTGAGGATGTAGGCGCGATCGCAGATGCCCAGCGTCTCGCGCACGTTGTGGTCGGTGATCAGCACGCCGATGCCGCGTTCCTTCAGGTGGCGGACGATGCGCTGGATCTCGCCGACGGAAATCGGGTCGACGCCGGCGAAGGGTTCGTCCAGCAGCATGTAGCGCGGGCGTGCCGCCAGGGCGCGGGCGATTTCCACGCGGCGGCGCTCGCCGCCGGACAGGCTGATGCCCTTCTGCTCGGCGATGTGGGTGATCTTCAGTTCGTCGAGCAGGCTTTCCAGTTCGTCTTCGCGCTGCTTCTGCGTCATGCCTTCGCGCAGTTCGAGCACGGCGAGGATGTTGTCGGCGACGCTGAGGCGGCGGAACACCGAGGCTTCCTGCGGCAGGTAGCCGATACCGAGCTTGGCGCGGGCATGCATGGGCAGGCCGGTGATGTCCTGCTGGTCGAGCTTGATCGAGCCGCCGTCGGCCTGGATCAGGCCCACCACCATGTAGAAGCAGGTGGTCTTGCCGGCGCCGTTCGGGCCGAGCAGGCCCACCACCTCGCCTTCGCGGATGGAGAAGGCGAAATCGCGAACCACCTGGCGCGCGCGGAAGCGCTTCTGCAGGCCTTGGGCTGAAAGCATCGTGTCAGGGCTTCTTCGGTTGAGCGGCGGGCGCGGCCGGCGGCTGGGCCGGTGCGGCGGCGGGTTGCTGCTGTTTCGGCTGGAAGATCATGTGCACGGGGGCGGCGCCGTTGCTCTCGCCGGTCATCGTGCTGTTGGCCGTGTTGTAGGTGAGCTTGTCGCCGTTGCTCTGGTTGAGCTTCTTGCGGTCGGCCGGATCGACTTCCTTTTCGACGTGGGCATGCCCGGTGAGCACGGCGAAATCCTGGTCGGCCTTGTAATCGATGGTGTCGGCGTTTCCGCGCATCCACAGGTTCTGTTCGTCCTGCTGCTGGATGTGGGCGTTGCCTTCGACGATGACGCGGGTGAGCTGGTTGTCGCCGTCGAGGTAGCCGGTGGCCTTGTTGCCGGTGACTTTCATCGTGCCCTGGGTGAGCACCACGTTGCCGGTCCAGATGACCTTGCCGGGCTCCTTGCCGTTCGGCTGCTGCTGCGTGCCGTCGAAGGAGGTGGAGTCGACGTGGATCTGCTCGTTGCGATCGGACTGCTTGGCGATCGCGGGCACGCTCGCCAGGAGCCCCACGCCGAGCGCCACGAGGAGAGCCTTAGCGCTTGCGCGGCTGGTAGACGGTGTGGACTGCATCGAGGAGCTCCAGGTGCTTGGAATCGAGGTTGGCGCGCATGCCGACGCCATCCATTGTAGAGGTTCCCTGAACGATACGCGCCGCCTCGGCGGTTTCCAGGCGGTTTTCCTTCGGCCACGCGGTGACCTCGGAGGTATCGATGCTGGCGGGCGGGTTGGTCAGGAAGGCGACGCGGTCCATGTGCACCTTGCCCTGCAGCTTGAGCAGGCTGCCGTCCTTGTTCACCCAGCCGTACTGGGAGTGGCCCTTCCACGGCGGGCTGGTGGGGTCCTTGACCGAGGGCAGCACGAAATCGGGGGAGTTGATGTAAAGCGAATCGTCGCCTTCGCGCCGTTCCAGGTGCGGCGCGATCAGCACGAAGGCGAGCTTGCCGTCCTCGTTGAAGGAGTCGAGGTGGAAGTTGGTGAGCACGTAGCCGGAGCGTGGCGGCCCGACGAAATCCTGGACTTTCTTCTCGGGAGCGACCCAGTAATAGAAGAGCACGCTGACACCCAGGGCGGCGGCGAGGGCCCCGGCAACGCTCGTGGCGCTGCGGTCGCGGAACAGGTTGAACACGCTCACAGCCAGCGGTCCCGCTCGGCCTCGGCCTTGCCCTGGGCGGCGAGGATCGCGTCGGCCACCTCGCGCGCGGCACCGAAGCCGCCGGACAGGCGGGTGCGCCAGTGCGCGCGCTCGGCGACCCAGGGATGGGCGTTGGCCACGGCCACGGCCAACCCGCAGATGCCCATGGCGGGCAGGTCGGGGAGGTCGTCGCCGACGAAGGCCGCCTGGTCGGGCGTGAGGCGCAGGGCGTCGACGAGTTCGGTCAGGCAGGCGCGTTTGTCCTTCTGGCCCTGGTAGACGTGCTGGATGCCGAGTTCTTCGGCCCGCAGCGACACCGGGTGGCTGATGCGCGCCGTGATGATCGCGACCTTGACGCCGTTTTCCTGGAGGCGTTTCAGGCCGAGGCCGTCATGCACGTGGAAGACCTTGGTCTCGCGACCGTCCTCGGCGTACCACAGGCGACCGTCGGTGAGGGTGCCGTCCACGTCGAACACCACCACGCGCACGCGGGCGGCGCGCTCGAGGACGTCGGCGGGGAGGTCGGAATAGTGCGTATAGGCCATGGGGACGGATCTGGGGGCGGAGGGCCGGGCGGGGAAGACCGGTCAGACCACGCGGGCGCGCAGCAGGTCGTGGATGTTCAGGGCGCCCACCACGCGGTCGTCGCCGTCGGTGACCAGCAGGGCGCTGATGCCGTGCTTTTCCATGAGCTGGGCGGCCTCGCCGGCCAGCTTGTCCGAGCCGATGGTCTTCGGGCCGCGGGTCATCAGGCTGGCCACGGTGGCGCCACGGAGGTCGATGCCGTCGTCGTCGAGCGCGCGGCGCAGGTCGCCGTCGGTGAACACGCCCAGGAGCCGGCCGTCGCCGTCGACCACGGCGGTCATGCCCAGGCGCTTGCGGGTCATTTCCACCAGCGCCTCGCTGAGCGAGGCCGTCAGCGGCACGCGGGGTACGTCGTCGCCGGCGTGCATCACGTCGGCAATGCGCAGCAGCAGGCGGCGGCCCAGGCTCCCGGCCGGATGCGAGCGGGCGAAGTCGTCGGGCGTGAAGCCGCGCGCGTCGAGCAGGGCCACGGCCAGGGCGTCGCCCATGACCAGCGCGGCCGTGGTGCTGGCCGTGGGCGCCAGCCCGTGGGGGCAGGCTTCGCAGGCCACGTTGGCGTCGAGGTTCACCTCGGCCTGCTTGGCCAGCGACGACTTCGGGTTGCCGGTGATCGAGATCAGCGCGATGCCCTGCCGCTTCACGGCGGGCAGGATGAACAGCAGTTCGTCGGTTTCGCCCGAGTAGGAGATGGCCAGCAGGATGTCGTCGGGCTGGATCATGCCCAGGTCGCCATGGCTGGCCTCGCCCGGATGCACGAAGAACGACGGCGTGCCGGTGGAAGCCAGGGTCGCGGCGATCTTGCGGGCGATATGACCGGATTTGCCCATGCCGGACACCACCACGCGGCCCTTGCAGGCCAGGATCATCTGGCAGGCCTGGACGAAGTTCGCGTCCACGCGCTGCTCGAGCGCGCGGATGGCGGCGGCTTCGGTCGCGATGACGGTGCGGGCGCTATGGACGACGGTGTCGGCGTTCACGAGGATGGGGTCGGCGGCGTGCGGAGCGGTGCGGGCGTTCATACGGCCTCGTGAGTCCGGGTCGGGGCAGTGAACCCGGGATGTCCATTTCTGCGACACCGGATTTCCATTACCATTACATATTCTCATTTTATCGTCGCTGCCATCGACCGGCGATTCAGGCTCCGTTTCGGAACCTCCCGGCTGCGGCGACCCCCCCTTTATCGGAGAATCCATGGACGCTGCCCGCATCCAGGCATTGATCGAAGCCGGCCTGCCCGGCGCCCGGGTGAACGTGCAAGGCGACGACGGCGTCCATTTCGAAGCCGAAGTCGTTTCCGAGCAGTTTGCCGGCAAGTTGCCGCTCGCCCGCCACCGTCTCGTCTACGCCACCCTCGGCGACCTCATGGGCGGCGCCATCCATGCCCTGGGCCTGAAGACCCTCACCCCGGAAGAAGCCGCCGGCCGCTGACGCGCCGCCGCTTTCCCCTCGTTTTTCCTTTCGAAGGCATCACCCTCCATGGCCAAGATCCTCATCAGCGGCGGCCAGCCGCTCCACGGCGAGGTGGGCATTTCCGGCGCCAAGAACGCCGTGCTGCCGATCCTCGCGTCCTGCCTGCTCGCCGACGAACCGGTCAGCATCGGCAACGTGCCGCACCTGCACGACGTCACCACCTTCATCGAGTTGCTCGGCCGCATGGGCGTGAGCGTGGTGCTCGACGACCGCATGAAGATGCACATCGACCCGCGCCCGGAGAATTCCTGCGTGGCACCGTACGAACTGGTGCGTACCATGCGTGCCTCGATCCTGGTGCTCGGGCCGCTGGTGGCGCGCTACGGCAAGGCCGAGGTGTCGCTGCCGGGCGGTTGCGCCATCGGCTCGCGTCCCGTCGACCAGCACATCCGCGGCCTGCAGGCGCTGGGTGCCGAGATCACCGTGGAGAACGGCTTCATCAAGGCGCGCTCCGGCCGGCTGAAGGGTGCGCGCATCGTGATGGACATGGTCACCGTCACCGGTACCGAGAACATCCTGATGGCCGCCACGCTGGCGCAAGGCACCACGATCATCGAGAACGCCGCGCAGGAGCCGGAGGTGGTCGACCTCGCGCACTGCCTGATCGCGATGGGCGCGAAGATCGACGGCATCGGCACGTCCACGCTGATCGTCGAGGGCGTCGAGCGCCTGCACGGCGCACACTACGAAGTGCTGCCCGACCGCATCGAAACCGGCACCTTCCTTGTCGGCGCGGCGATGACCGGCGGCAAGGTGCGCGCGCGCGGCGCGCGCGCCGACACGCTCGACGCGGTGCTGCAGAAGCTCGAGGAGGCCGGCGCGCACATCAGCACCGGCAAGGACTGGATCGAACTCGACATGCAGGGACGCCGGCCGAAAGCCGTGAACCTGGTCACCGCGCCGTATCCGGCATTCCCCACCGACATGCAGGCGCAGTTCACCGCGCTCAACTGCGTGGCCGAGGGCGTGGGCGTGATCACCGAGACGGTGTTCGAAAATCGCTTCATGCATGCGCTGGAATTGCAGCGCCTGGGCGCGGACATCCGCCTGGAAGGCAACACGGCGATCATTACCGGCGTACCGAAGATGAGCGGCGCGCCGATCATGGCGACCGACCTGCGCGCGTCGGCATGCCTGGTGCTGGCGGGCCTGGTGGCCGAGGGCGACACCACGGTCGATCGCGTGTATCACATCGATCGCGGCTACGAGAACATCGAGGAGAAGCTCGGCGTGCTCGGTGCGCGGATCCGTCGCTTGCCCGGGTAAGTCCCGCGATAACCTGGCCCCGCGGCGTACCATCCAGTTCTGCGCCGCCAACGAAAAACCCGCCGATGACCGGCGGGTTTTTCGTTATGCGACCGGGGCTCCTTCCGGCGTCAGCTCCTGCCGCGCTTGGTGAGCGACATGAGCCAGTCTTCCAGTTGCTGGGCCCGCTGCGCGGTGGCCTCCATCCGGCAGATCGATTCGGTGGCGGGCGCGGCATCGGATCCGAAGCGCGGTGCACGTGCGGCGCAGTCCTTCTGCATGAAGGCCAGCCAGGCGCGCTGCGCGGCCTGGGCGTCGGTCGTCGCCTGCTTGTCCGTCGCCAACTGCGCCATCAGGGCTTTGTAGGCCTTGTTGAGCCGGCCGTCCTGGTAGGTGAATTCGTCGTCGGCGCAATCGCCCTGATCGGCGACGCGGCCTTTGGTTCCATCCACGCAGGCCTCGTAGGCCGGGCGGACGCCGTAATACGTGTCGGACACGTGAGAGAGCCGTTCCACCCCCGGCATGATCGCGATGCCGTTGATGGTCTCCGGTGCGGCGGCGTTCGCGACGCCCACCGAGGCGCAGGCGAGGAGGAGGGTGGCCGCAGCGTATCTGAGGGACATGTCTTCTTCCTTAAGGGCACTGATCCGGGAAGCGACCCCACTCACGGCTACCGGCAACTCCTTTCGGGAAGCGGCGTGCCGAAAATGCGGAGCCCGCCATGCAGGCGGGCTCCATCGGGTCATTTGCCCTCGAACTTCACCAGCTCGAGGGTGAGATCGCCGCCGTCGCTCTGGGCGAGCTTTACCGGAACAGGATATTTCGCAGGCACGTACCAGGCGCTGAAACCCTTCGCCTCGTCGGCGCGCTCCACGCGCACGGCGTCGAAGGAACCGGCCGGGACGGTGACCTTCTCCTTGCCGGCCACCTTGAACTGCTGGTTTTCCACCTGCTGCTTGACCGCCACCGGCAGGTTCACCTGTTGCGCGCCGCCGCGGAGCGCGACGCCAAGGGCCAGCGGCAGGGTGTTTCGCTCGACCATGCCTGGCACGGCCGCGTAGCTGTACGACTTCTTGTTGTCCTGCACCTGCACGGTGTTGCCCTGCACGGTGAGCGCGCGGCTCTTCGGCTTCAACGCCGACGCCAGTTCATAACGGTAAGAGACCGCCTGCGGCACCTTGCCCGACCAGGTGAAGGTCGAGGTTTCCGACACGCTGGCGCCCAGCGCGGCGGCAAGGCCGGAGGTGCCCTGCGTGCGGTTCACGTATTCGAACTGGCCGTTGGTCGCCGGCTTGAGCGTGAGCGTGGCGTCGCCCAGGGGGCTTCCACCCTGCAGCACGTGATAGGTGGCGGTGAAGGACTGCGGCACGTCCGCGGCGAACGCGGCGACGGGCAGGGTGAGGGCCAAGGCGAGGCCGGCGCGGAGGAGGGTGGGCTTGGTCATGATGGGAGTGTAAACCCGTCGCCTGAACGAATCGCGGACCCTGTCCGCGAACATGCGAAGCTGGCGACGTCAGAGATCGGCTGGGGTCAGCGGAGCGGACAGCGGAAGGCCGTCGAACACGGCGCCATCATCCCAGCGCAGTCGTCCGGAGGCGATCGCCCCGACCACCGCGGGCAACAGCCGATGCTCTTCGGCGAGCAACCGCTCGGCCAGCGAGGCTTCCGTGTCGTCCGGTCGCACGGCAATACGTGCCTGCGCCACCACCGGGCCACCGTCGAGTTCGGCGGTGACGAAATGCACGCTGGCCCCATGCTCGGCGTCGCCCGCCTCGAGGCATTGGCGATGCGTGTGCAGGCCGCGGTACTTGGGCAGCAACGACGGGTGGATGTTGATCGCGCGGCCTTCCCAGTCGGCGATCACGGCGGCATCGATGATGCGCATGTAACCGGCCAGCACGAGCAGGTCGGGGCGCGCCTCGGCCACGCGGCCGAACAGGGCGCGATCGAACGACACGCGGTCGGCGTAATCGCGCGGACTCAGGCTGACCGTGGGAATGCCTGCCTCGGCGGCGAGGGCGAGCGCCCCGGCGGTCGCCTTGTCGCTGCCGACCAGCACGAACTCGACCGGCAGGCGCGCCGCGATGAGCGCACCGAGGTTGCTGCCGCGCCCGGAAGCGAGCACGGCGACACGAAGCGGACGATCCACGGAGGGCGACTCAGGCGATGTGGACGCGCTCGTCGCCACTGGCGGCGACGACCTTGCCGATCACGCGCGAGGCGAGACCGTGGCCGTTCAGCACGGCCTGCGTCGCGTCGACCTGGTCGGCCGCGATCAGCACGGTGAAGCCGATGCCGCAGTTGAAGGTGCGCCACATTTCCTCGCGGGCGACGTTGCCTTCGCGCTGCAGCCACTGGAACACCGGCGGCAGCTCCCACGACGAGGCGTCGATCGACAGGCCGAGGCCGTCGGGCACCACGCGGATGATGTTTTCCTTCAGGCCGCCGCCGGTGATGTGCGCCATGCCGTGCACCTTCACCTTCGACAGCAGGTCGAGGATGGGCTTGACGTAGATGGTGGTCGGCGCCATCAGGGCGTCGACGAGCTTCACGCCACCCACCTCGCCGTCGAGCGGCGAACCGGCCCGTTCGAGGATGCGGCGCACGAGCGAGTAGCCGTTGGAATGCGGGCCGGAGGAATCGATGCCGAGGATGACGTCGCCTTCGACGATGGCCGAGCCGTCGTTCATCGCGGACTTTTCGACCGCGCCCACGGTGAAGCCGGCGAGATCGTATTCGCCAGGCGGGTACATGTCGGGCATCTCGGCCGTTTCGCCGCCGATGAGGGCGCAGCCGGCCAGTTCGCAGCCGCGGGCGATGCCCGAGACCACCGAAGCGGCGGTATCGACGTCGAGCTTGCCGGTGGCGAAGTAGTCGAGGAAGAACAGGGGTTCTGCGCCCTGCACGAGCACGTCGTTGACGCACATGCCGACCAGGTCGATGCCGATGGTGTCGTGGCGGCCCAGTTGCTGTGCGAGCTTGAGCTTGGTGCCCACGCCGTCGGTGCCGGAGACCAGCACGGGCTCCCTGTATCGGCCGGAAAGGTCGAACAGGCCGCCGAAGCCGCCCAGTCCGCCCATGACCTCGGGGCGGAAGGTGCGCTTGACCATCGGCTTGATGCGCTCGACGAGCGCGTTGCCGGCATCGATGTCGACGCCCGCGTCGCGGTAGGTGAGGGAGCCCTGGTCGGTGGACATGGACGGTTCCGGCACGTTGGAAACCGCGCATGATAGCAGGCTCACAACCTCTCGATGGACGCCATGGCACGGTTTGGGCAGACTCTGTCGCCTTGAACAGAGCGATGTGCCCGCCATGCGCCCAGTCCGTTTCCTCGCCATCCTGATGCTCGCCGCATTCGCCTTCGCGGGCCCAGCCCTGGCGCAGACCGCGATGTACACGGTCACGGTGCCGGTGACCGACACCAGTGCGACGGTGCGCGACCAGGCCTTCGCCACCGCCCTTACCCAGGTGCTGGCGCGAGCCAGCAACGGTGCGGACCCCCGCGGCAAGCCCGGCTACGCCGATGCCATGAAGCAGCCCGGCGGCCTGGTGCAGCAGTATCAATATTCGCGCACGGGCGGCGCCAACGGCGCGCCGCTGAGCCTGGACGTCACCTTCGACCCCGGCGCCATCCGGCGCGTGCTGGCGGTGGGCGACGCCGCGGTGGCGGCGCCCCGTCCACCGGTGCTGGTGGTGGCGCGCGACGCGTCGGGCAAGCTGCTCGGTGCCCAGGATCTAGCCCCCCTGGCCCAGGCAGCCGACGGGCGTGGCTATGCCGTGGTCACGCCGCGCGCGGGCGATGGCGTCGATGCCGACGCCGTGGTCAAGGGCAGCCCCGCCGTGCTGGCCTCGATCGCCCGCCAGTACAACACCGGCACGGTGCTGGTCGGCAAGCTCGGCGCCGATGGCGGCATCGACTGGACCCTGGTCTCGGCCGGTCAGCAGAGCGACTGGAAAGACAGCGGCGAAGCGCGGGCGGCCTTGCTCGCCAACGGCGCCAACGCCATGGCCGACAAGCTCGACCGCCAGTTCGCCGCGGCCCAGAGCGGCAGCACCAGCGGCAAGGTGTGGGTCTCCGGCCTGCGCTCGGCGGCCGACTACGCCGGTCTGCTCACCACGTTCCAGAACGACCCGGCCATCAAGTCGGTGGCGCCGCTGGAAGCCAACCCCGACGGCGTGCTGTTCAGCGTCGCCGCCGGCGCGCCGCTGGCCCGTCTCGTGGCCGCCTACGCCACCGGCGGCCATGTCCTGGTGGCCGATGCGCATCCGGGCGCGGATCTCGCCGTGCGCTGGGTGCCCTGAGACGCCGGATTGGCTAGATCGGGGGTATTTCCGCGACAATCGCAGCATCTTCCGCCACCGGATCGTGGCGGATCGCTCCCTGGCTGACTACGGAACCGCATGACTCACGACAATTCGCGCCGCTGGCAGCTGCTGGGTCTCACCGCCGTCATCGTCTTCGTGATCTGGCTGCTCGCGCCGGTACTCATGCCGTTCGCGCTCGCGGGGATGCTTGCCTATCTCGGGGACCCGCTGGCCGATCGCCTGCAACGCCTGGGCATGGGCCGCACCTGGGCGGTCAGCATCGTGTTCACCGTGATCGCGGTGATCTTCATCGGCGTGCTGCTCCTGCTCGTGCCGTTGATCAGCCACCAGGTGGAAAACCTCTCGGAGAACCTGCCGCACTACGTGGACTGGGTACGTGGCACCGCGCTGCCGTGGGTGCAGCAGCGGCTTCACCTCGACCCGGGCACGTTCGACACCGACCGCGTGCTGGCCACCATCCGCGAGCACATCGGCTCCATCGGCAGCATCGCCGCGCGCACGGTGGCCAAGGTCACGCAGTCGGGCATGGGCATCATCACGTGGATGACCAATGCCGTGCTGATCCCGGTGGTGGCGTTCTACCTCCTGCGCGATTGGGACACGATGATCGCGCACATCCAGCGCCTGCTGCCGCGTTCCATCGAGCCCACGGTGGTGCGCCTGTCGCGCGAATCGGACCAGGTGCTCGGTGCCTTCGTGCGTGGCCAGCTGCTGGTGATGCTGGCGCTGGGCGTGTTCTACGGCCTGGGCCTGACCCTGGTCGGCATTTCCATCGGCCCCTTGATCGGCATGATCGCCGGCCTGTTGAGCTTCGTGCCTTATCTCGGTTTCATCATCGGCTTCGTGGCCGCGCTGATCGCCGCGCTGGTGCAGTACGGCGACTGGATGCACGTGATCCTCGTGGTGGTGGTGTTCACCATCGGCCAGTTGCTCGAGGGCTATGTGCTGGTGCCGCGCCTGGTCGGCGGCAAGATCGGCCTTCATCCGGTGGCGGTGATCTTCGCCGTGCTCGCCGGCGGCCACCTGTTCGGTTTTCTCGGCGTGTTGCTTGCCCTGCCGGCCGCCTCGGTCGTGGTGGTGCTGTTGCGTTACGTGTTCGCCCGTTACCGCGAGAGCGATCTCTACATGGACCCCGCGCCGCGAGCGGAAACGGAGCGGCTCGACGTGGACGTCCAGGTCGACGTCGCGTTGAAGCCCTCGGGCCCGGGTGACGACGCACCATGACGAGCCAGCAGCTCCCGCTCGCGTTGCGCTGGCCACGTCGGCAGCGCTTCGAACACTTCCACGCCGGCGAAAACGCCGCGGCGTTGGAGGCGTTGCGGGCGGCGGCGGGTAGCGCCTCGGCACCCTGGGTGTTCGTGGCGGGCCCGTTGGGCAGCGGACGTACCCACCTGCTTATCGCCGCTTGCCAGGCGGCCATCGACGAAGGGCGCACGGCGCAGTACCTGCCGCTGGCCGGCCTGCGCGGCTCGCGCGCCGATGCCATTCGCGGCATGGCCGGGAGCGACGTGCTGGCGATCGACGACCTGGATTCGGTGGCGGGCGAGGCCGATGCCGAGCATGCGCTGTTCGACACCTTCAATCGCTATCGCGCGGAGGGGTGCACGCTGCTGTTCGCCGCGACCGCCGCGCCGGCCACCTTGGGCATCGCCTTGCCCGACCTGCGGTCGCGCCTGGGCTCGTTGACCCAGGCGGTGCTGAAGCCGCTGGGCGACGAACAGCGCCGGCAGGTGCTGCGCGAGCAGGCGGCGGGACGGGGCATCGAGCTGGACGACACGGTGCTCGACTGGCTCTTCGCGCATCATGCGCGCGACCTGGGCGCCTTGCTCGATCTCCTCGACACCCTCGACCGCGCGTCGCTGGCGGCGCAGCGGCGGGTGACGGTGCCGTTCCTGAGGTCGCTGCTGAAAGAGTGATGTGTCGGCCGGGTGGGAGCGGACCCTCAACCTGGCCTGGATACGAACGAGGCTTTGCGCTGATCGGGCGAGCTTCCAACCGCTCGCCCGATCAGCGCAAAGCCTCGTTCGCGATAGCCGTCCCGAGGGTTCGCGGACAGGGTCCGCTCCCACGTCGGCTCTCGACCTGTCAGGCCGACACGCCCAACAGGCGCGGCGTGGCGTTGGCGCCGATCACTTCCGTCATCGCGGCCGCCACCTTGTGGTTGGCGGCGATGAGGTTGCCGCTTTCGGGCAGGCCTTCGCGGCCGGAGAAATCGTTGTAGACGCCGCCCGCCTCGCGCACCAGCAGGGCACCGGCGGCGATGTCCCACAGGCCCAGGCCCGGTTCGAAATAGCCGTCGAGACGGCCCGCGGCCACGTAGGCGAGATCGAGCGCGGCCGAACCCATGCGGCGGATGTCCTCGGCTTCCTGGAGCAGGGCCTGGGTCATCGCCAGCTGCGACTCGATGTGGTTGCGCACGCGATAGGGGTAACCCGTGGCGAGCAGGGCGCCGGTGAGGTTGTCGCGCTTGCCCACGCGGATGCGGCGATCGTTGAGGTAGGCGCCGTCGCCCTTGCTGGCGGTGAACAGCTCGTCGCGCAGCGGATCGAACACCACGCCGTACACCGGCTCGCCCTTTTCGACCAGGGCGATGGAGACGCAGAAGTGGGGGATGCCACGCAGATAGTTGTGCGTGCCGTCGAGCGGATCGATGACCCACATGAGCGGACCCTTGCCGGTCTGGCCCGATTCCTCGCCGAGGATGGCATGGGTGGGGTAGGCCCGGCGCAGCTCCTTGATGATCTCCGCTTCGGCGAGGCGATCGACCTCGGAGGCGAAGTCCATCCGCTGCTTCTCGACGACCGAGAGGCCCTCGATGCGGTTCATGTAGCGCAGGATGATGTTTCCTGCGGAGCGCGCGGCGCGCGCCGCGACGTTGACGGCGGGTCTTGGCATGGGGATCGGCTTGGCAAAAGAACGTGGGAAGCGGTCGAAAGCCGCGTCGGCCGGGGAGTTTACCACCGGGTGGCAAGGAGGCCAAAGCCCGTGCCGGTGTAGACTTTCCGGTCGTCACGTCCAACCGGCATGCGCATGGCCCTTTCCGAGCTTCACGACCGTCTTCGCTTCGTCCTCGTCCGCACCTCTCATTCGGGCAACATCGGTTCGGCCGCGCGGGCGATCCGCACCATGGGGTTCGACCGCCTCACGCTCGTGGCGCCGCACCGCTTCCCCGATCCCGAGGCCACGGCGCTGGCCGCCGGTGCCGACGACGTGTTGGGCCAGGCGGCGATCCACGACGACCTCGTATCGGGCCTGGCCGGCACGACCTTCGCCCTGGGCCTGTCCGCGCGCCGTCGCGGCGTGAACCTGCCCGAACTCGATCCGCGCGAGGGTGCCGCCCAGGCCATCGCCGCCGCGCGCCGTGGCGAACAGGTGGCGCTGGTGTTCGGCAACGAGCGCACGGGGCTGGAGAACGACGAGCTGTCGCGTTGCCATGCGATGGTGCGCATTCCCAGCGTCGACGACTTCAGCTCGCTCAATCTCTCGCAAGCCGTGCAGGTGGTGGCTTATGAGCTGCGCATCGCCTTGCTCGGCGACGAGGCGAAACCCGCGGTCGTCGAGGCCGATCCGGACGAAGTTCCCGCCGATGCGGAACAGCTCGAGCGGTTCTTCACCCATCTGGGCGAGACGCTCGACGACATCGAGTTCCACAAGGGGCGTTCGCCGACGACGATCATGCTGAAGTTGCGCAAGCTGTTCCTGCGGGCGCGGCCGGAGGTGCGGGAGTTGCGCATCCTCCATGGGATTTTCGCGGATGCGCAGCGGATGGCGGGGCTGGCCAAAAAGCGCGAATGAACGTTGTCGCCTGGCCCGGCGCAAGGCGCTGGGTTCCTGCCTTCGCAGGAACGACGTGAGGCGGTTTGACACGCAGCGGTCAATCGTGCGGCTCGTCGTTCCTGCGAAGGCAGGAACCCAGCGTCTTAAACCAGGTCGCGAAAGAAGCGCAGCAGCGCATGACTGAAGGTCGCCGAGGCCACCACCATCGCCACGGTGGTCAGCCACACCGCGATCAGCAGGCCGCCGTCGCGCTCGACCAGCGCAAAGGCGAACACGATGAGCATCGCGCCGAACACGTAGTTGGTGAAGGGAATCGGCAGCGCGAGCAGGAGGCCGACGAGGATCATGATCGCGCCGGAGACGAAGGTGAAAGGGCTGCGCGTGAGGCGTTGCAAGCGGGGCTTGCAGACCTTCTCCAGGCGTCGCGTCATCGGCTCGATGCGATCGAGGAAACGGAGCAGGCCATCGCGCGACATGGTGCGCCGTTTCAGGAAGCCGGGTACCCACGGGTGTTCCAGGCCCACCAGCATTTCCAGTCCCAGCGCCACCACCAGCACGCCCATGATGCCGCCGATGCCCAGCGGCACGGGGATGAAGTTGGGGATCGCCAGCAGGAGCAGCAGGAAGCCGAAGGCGCGGCGCTTGAGGGGCTCGAGCAATTCGTCGACCGTGATCCGCTCGCCGGGCGCGGCGAGGGCGGCGGCGCGAAGGAGGGCGGCGGTCTTGTCTTCGCGGGGTTCATGGGAGGTCATGGGGTGACTCTCGCCAAGATGCGTTGAATGACCATTGAACGCCGTCGATGGGCGATGCCTCAGTGTTCGGCCTCCGGCTTCACGGACACGGCGCTCACCAGCACCTTGTCGATGCGCGCCCCGTCCATGTCCACCACCTCGAACCGGTAACCCTGCCATTCGAAGGATTCGCTGGCCTGGGGGATGTAGCCGAACTGCGTGGTGACCATGCCCGCCACGGTGCGGAAATCGTGCTCCTCCTCGTTCGGCAGGCGATCGAGCTGGAGCAGTTCCCTCAGGTCGTCGGCGGGCAGGGCGCCGTCGATCAGCCAACTGCCGTCGTCGCGGCGGACGATGGGACCGCCCTGGCTGGCGTCGTCGGCAGCTGGCGCGGTGGCGCCGACCACGGCCGAAAGCAGGTCGTTGAGGGTGACCAGGCCTTCGATGTCGCCGTACTCGTCCACGGCCAGGGCCAGCTGGGTATCGGCGTCGCGGAAGGCTTCGAGCAGGTCGAGCGCTCGCGCCGTCGCGGGCACGAAAAGGGGGCGGCCCACGTGGGCGAAGAGGTCGATCTCGCCGCCGCCCTCGAACGACCGGATCAACGACTTGACCTCGACCGTGCCGACCACCTCGCTTTCGTCGCGACGGTAGACGGGGTAACGGGAAAACGGCGTGGCGCGGAACACCTCGAGGTTTTCCTCGCGCGGCGCGGCCACGTCGAGCCAGGCGATCTTCTTGCGGGGGGTCATCACCGAGCCGACCGTGCGGTCGCCCAGGCGCAGCACGCGGTTGACCATGTTGCGTTCGTCGCTGTCGAGGATGCCTTGCTCGGCGCTCTCGGCCACCAGCAGGCGGATCTCCTCTTCGGTGGCGGCCGAGTTGCCTTTCCGGTGCAGGCGCATCACCCGAAGGATGGCGGTGGAAACGTGGTTGAGCAGCCAGACCAGGGGCAGGGTGATCCGGGAGACCACCAGCATCGGCACGGCGATCTGGCAGGCGATGCGTTCGGGGGCCGTCAGCGCGGCCCGCTTGGGCACCAGTTCGCCAACCACGATCTGCACCAGCGACATCAGCAGGAACCCCGCCAACCAGCCCAGCACGCGCATGTAGGGCTCCAGCCAGGCCGGGCCGTCGCCGTGGAACAGGGCGGCGAAGTGCTCGCCCAACTGGTCGCCGGCCACGGCGCCGGTGACCAGGATGATCAGCGTCATGCCCACCTGGACGGTCGAGAGGAACCGCTCGGGAGATTCGGCAAGTTGCAGCGCCATCCGGGCCCGGCGGCTGTCGCGGGCCATGTGTTTCAGGCGGCTCTTGCGCGAGGCCACCACGGACATTTCGGACAAGGCGAAGAAGCCGTTGCCGAGGGAAAGGACGAGGACCAGCAGGAGTTCGGTGAGCATGTGCCGGGTCTTATACCAGACCCATGCGAAGCCGGTGGTATGGCATATCGGGGTGGTCCGGTAACATAACGGTCATATTTTCCCCGGTACCCCCAGGCAACCCCATGTTTTCACTTCAGACGATCTTCGGTAAGGGCGACAAGTTCTACGGTCTGCTCGAGGCCAGCGCCGAGGCCGCGCGCGAGAGCGCGCGTGCCATGCACGAACTGGTCACCCAGACCGACCGCCGACCGGTCATGGCGGCTTTCGCGGCCGCGCGGGCCCGGGAGAAGGCGCTGCATGGGCAGATCGGCGAGGAACTGGTCAACACCTTCGTCACCGCGCTCGACCGCGAGGACATCGAGGCGCTGAACTCGGCCCTGTACAAGATTCCCAAGACCATCGAGAAGTTCGCCGAGCGCTACGTGATCGTGGCCGAACGACTGCCGGGTATCGATTTCGGCCAGCGCGCGGCCCTGCTCGAACGCGCCGCCGACGTCGTGGTGTCGATGATCGGCCAGCTGCGCCACGGCCTGAAGATCGACCCGGTGAAAAAGCTGCGCGACCAGCTCCAGGCGCTGGAATCGGAAGCCGACCGCCTGCTGCTCGATCCCTACCGTTCCCTGTACGCCGAGGGCTCCGATCCCATCCGGGCGGTGCTCGCGAAGGATCTCTTCGAGCTGGTGGAGAAGGCGGTCGACAAGTGCCGCGACGTCGGCAACGTCGTCTATTCCATCGTGCTCAAGAACTCCTGACGGCGGGCGCCCCATGAGCATGGTTCTCGCGGTCGTCCTGATCGCCCTCGCTTTCACCTACATCAACGGCTTCCACGACACGGCCAATTCCATTGCCACCGTGGTCGCCACCAAGGTGCTCACGCCCGGCCAGGCGGTGCTGCTGGCGGCGGTCACCAACCTCGCCGGCGCCCTCTGGGGCACGGCCGTGGCCGCCACCATCGCCTCGGGCCTGATCGACACCGGCGTGGTCGAGGTGGGGTCGCACCTGCTGATCAGCGCGCTGCTCGGCGCCACCATCTGGAACCTCATCACCTGGTGGCTGGGCCTGCCGTCCAGCTCCAGCCACGCCCTGGTGGGCGGCCTGTGCGGTGCCGCGCTGGCGGCGTCCGACGGCAACCTGCATGCCATCATCTGGTGGCAGGGTGGCGCCCACTGGTGGCTGGGCAAGGGCGTGTTGCCCAAGGTGATCGTGCCGATGATCGTCTCGCCGTTCCTCGGCTTCGTGATCGGCTTCCTCATCATGGGTGGCCTGTACGCCCTGCTGGGCTTCTTCTCCAGTCGCCGGGGTTTCCTGCATCGCCTGGGCCGCACGCCGTTCGTCAACAGCTTCTTCGGCAAGGCGCAGATCGTGTCCGCCAGCGCGATGGGCCTGTCGCACGGCATGAACGACGCGCAGAAGAGCATGGGCATCATCGCCCTGGCCCTGGCCGGCGCCACGGCGGCGGGGCAGTTCGACCAGCTCCCGGCGTTCCTGCATTTCCTGCGCATCCCGCATGACCCCTCGGCGGCCGGCGGCTTCCCGATCCCGGTCTGGGTCAAGGTGGTCTGCGCGTTGACCATGGCCGCGGGTACGGCCGGCGGCGGCTGGCGGATCATCAAGACGCTCGGCCACAAGATGGTCAAGCTGCATCCGATCAACGGCTTCGCCGCCGAAGGCAGTTCGGCGGCCGTGATCCTCACCGCCTCGGTGCTCGGCGTGCCGGTGTCCACCACGCACAACGTGTCCGCGTCGATCATGGGCGTGGGGGCCGCCAAGCGATTCAATGCGATTCGCTGGTCGGTGGTGGAACGGATGGTGTGGGCGTGGATTCTCACGCTGCCGATCACGGCGGGGATCGGCTATGGGCTGGTCAAGCTGGGTGGCTTGCTGTTCTGAGGCATCCCGGTTCGCCGATAGGATCGGCGAACCTACAGCGCGTCGGCGTCTCCGTTGACCACCTGCTCCAACTGATCGCCGGTCGCACCCAACTCCTCGATCAGCCGCGCCAGCTCCGGCTCGTCGAGGTAGTCGTAAGGCCGGTTCTCACATAGGTGCAGGTAAGGCGAGCCGTCGAGGTCGGCCTCCGCGAGGTACCCCGTGCGCTGCTCCCAGTTGAAACGCAGGCAGCGCCGCGCGTCCACCCCGGCCAGCGGCCCGATGGGCGTGGACAGGCGAAGGTAGCGCTGGCCGTCGTCGTCCTCCAGCTCCGCCAGGTAAATCCCCTGGTGGCGTCCATCGGGGAGCTCCAGGTCGAAACTGATCAGATACGGCTCGTTCTGCCGTAGCCGGTGGATGCCGCCGAGATGGGAGCGAATCGCCTCGAAATGACGCATGGCCGTGCAGGTCCGTCGTTCGGGTCTCCGATGGTACGCTCACCGCGTCCAGGCAGCATGCACGTTTCGACCATGAACGATGAACTCGACGACGACGAGGCCCGCGAGCTGCGTGCCCAACGCATCCTCGCCGCGGTCGCCGCCATCCCACGCGGCCGGGTGGCCAGTTACGGAGCCATCGCCGCGCGCGCCGGGTACCCAGGCCGCGCCCGCCTGATCGGCCGGGTGCTGGGCGATGCGCCCAACCGGCCCGACCTGCCGTGGTATCGCGTGTTGCGCGCGGACGGCCGCATAGGCATCCCCGTCGGCACGCGCGGCTTTCGCGAGCAATGCCGGCTTCTCAAGGCCGAAGGCGTGACGGTGAAGGACGGTCGCGTGCCGATGAGTGCCTTCGGCCTGGATCACGACCTCGACCGCGCCATCTGGAGTTGGGACTAGCGATATTCGACGACGACGGTGCGCCATGCGCCGGCGGGGGTGCGCGTCATCGCATAGTCGAGGAGGTGGCTGCGCCACGTCCGTCGTGCCACGTGCGCGTCGGGCGTGCTGACGGTCGCGCCCATGTGCTCGGTGGTCTGCACGATGCGGCCCGCGAAGCGGGCGGTGCCGGTGGTACCCGTCTGGGCCGAGACCGGCGACGCGAGGCAGAGGACTAACGTGATCGGCAGCAATGGCTTCATGAGGGCTTTCCCGTGAAGAAAACGTATGAAAATCCGTCCGTTGAGACACGCTGACGGTCCCGGCTCCATTAGCTGCCCGCGGCGAAGCCTTGGCAAGGGAGTTAGCCGAAAATCGCCGTAGGCATCCGGCTTTCAGCGCCCGGTGGCCGTCGAGGCGGCATCACGGTTTGCTAGCATGGGCGGATGCAGTCCTCGGCCCTCGATCTCCTTCACTCCGTATTCGGTTATCCCGCGTTTCGCGGCCAGCAGCAGGCGATCGTCGAAGAGGTGGCCGCGGGGCGCGATGCCCTCGTGCTGATGCCGACCGGCGGCGGCAAGTCGTTGTGCTACCAGATACCCGCGCTCATGCGTTACGGCACCGGCATCGTGGTGTCGCCCCTCATCGCGTTGATGCAGGACCAGGTCGACGCGCTGCTCGAAGCGGGCGTCAAGGCGCGCTATCTCAATTCGAGCCTCGACGCCGCGACCCAGCGCGAGATCGAGGACCGGCTCGTGGCGGGCGAGCTCGACATGCTCTACGTGGCGCCCGAGCGTCTCCTGACCGGGCGTTTCCTCGCCTTGCTCGACCGCATTCCCATCGCGCTGTTCGCGATCGACGAGGCGCATTGCGTGTCGCAGTGGGGACACGATTTCCGTCCCGAGTATCGCGAGCTGACCCTCCTGCACGAACGCTTTCCCGAGGTGCCGCGCATCGCGCTGACCGCCACGGCCGACGAACGTACGCGGGAGGAGATCGTCGAGCGCCTGGGGCTGCACGAGGCACGTCGCTTCGTGTCGAGCTTCGATCGCCCCAACATCCGCTATCGCGTGGCGCCACGCGACAATCCGCGCCGGCAGCTGCTCGATTTCCTCGACGCGCATCGTGGCGAGGCCGGCATCGTGTATTGCCTGAGCCGGCGCAAGGTCGACGAAACCGCGGCATGGCTCGCCGATTCCGGCGTGGAGGCGTTGCCGTACCACGCCGGACTGGATGCCGATACCCGCATGCGACACCAGCAACGGTTCCTGCGCGAGGATGCCGTCGTGATGGTGGCGACGGTGGCCTTCGGCATGGGTATCGACAAGCCCGACGTACGCTTCGTGGCGCACCTCGACCTGCCACGCAGCATGGAAGGCTACTACCAGGAAACCGGTCGCGCGGGCCGCGACGGCCTGCCCGCCGAAGCCTGGATGGTCTACGGCCTCGGCGACGTGGTGACGATGAGCCAGATGATTTCGCAGTCGGAATCGGGCGACGACCGCAAGCGCATCGAGCGGCTCAAGCTCGATGCGCTGCTCGGTTATGCCGAGGCCACGCGTTGCCGCCGTCAGTTACTGCTCGAGGCGTTCGGCGAGGTGTACGCCGAACCGTGCGGCAACTGCGACAACTGCCTCGTGCCGCCGAAGACCTGGGATGCCACGGTCGCCGCGCAGAAGGCGATGTCGTGCATCTACCGCAGCGGCCAGCGTTTCGGAGCGGGTCACCTCATCGACATCCTGCGCGGCGAGGCGAGCGAGCGCGTGCGCGAACTGGGCCACGACCGGCTCAGCGTCTTCGGCGTGGGCACCGACATGGATGCCACGCAGTGGCGCTCGGTCTTCCGCCAGTTGCTGGCGGCCGGCCTGGTCGAGGCCGATCCCGAGGGATATGGCACGTTGCGCCTGTCCGCGTCGAGCGGACCGGTGCTGAAGGGCGAACGCAAGGTGTCACTGCGTGAGGACGCCAGGCCCGCGCGTGGCCGTCGCTCTTCGCGACCGTCGCCCGCGGTGGCCGGCGCGTCGCTCGGCATCGAGGCGGTGGAACAGCCGCTGTGGAACGAACTTCGCCGCGTCCGTGCCGAACTGGCCAAGCAGCATGGCGTGCCCGCCTACGTGATCTTCCACGATGCCACGCTGCTGGCGATGCTCCGCGCGTTGCCCCAGGATGAGGATGAGCTCGGCTCGATCAGCGGCGTGGGTGAGAACAAACTCAAGCGGTATGGGAAGGATTTTCTGGCGGTACTGACGGCGGCCGAGTGAAGCGCTCCGTAGGCATCGCGGACCCTGTCCGCGATGCCTACGGAGCGCGACTGTCGGTACGACGATGTTGAGATAATTCGCAAAAGCTTGCGTCACGGCAGTTCGACCCCCAAACATCGTAGAGCGATCCAGGGAGCCCTCATGCACGACGCCACGCCACTCATCGCCACCATCGTCGGTGGACTCGTCCTCGCCTTCGTCTTCGGCGCCATCGCGCATCGCCTTCGCCTGCCGGTACTGGCCGGTTACCTGCTCGCCGGCGTCGTCGCGGGGCCTTTCACGCCCGGCTACGTGGCCGACGCGCACATCGCGCAGGAGCTTGCCGACCTGGGCGTAATCCTGCTGATGTTCGGCGTGGGCCTGCATTTTTCGCTGAAAGACCTCCTCGCGGTGAAATCCATCTCGATTCCCGGCGCCGCGGGACAGATGGGCGTGGCCACCGGCATGGGCATGCTGCTGGGCTGGGCGCTCGGCTGGCCGCCCGCGCAGGGGTTCGTGTTCGGCCTCGCGCTGTCGGTGGCCAGTACGGTGGTGTTGTTGCGTGCGATGGAAGAACGCCGGCTTCTCGACAGCGACCGTGGGCGTATCGCCGTGGGTTGGCTGATCGTCGAAGACCTCGCGATGGTGCTGGCGCTGGTGCTGCTTCCGGCCATCGGTGGTTTCCTCGGCGCGGATCGGGGCACGGCGGCACCCTCCGTCGGCGAATTGCTGGGCACCGTGGCATGGACCATCGGCAAGGTGGTGCTGTTCGTCGCCGTGATGCTGGTGATCGGCAAGCGCGTCATTCCGTGGACCTTGCAGACCGTGTCGGCCAGCGGATCGCGTGAACTCTTCCGCCTGGCCGTGCTCGCCATCGCGCTGGGCGTGGCCTTCGGCGCGGCGCACCTGTTCGACGTGTCGTTCGAACTGGGCGCCTTCTTCGCGGGCATGATGATGGGCGAGTCCAAGCTGTCCCAGCGGGCGGCGGAGGAAACCCTGCCGCTGCGCGACGCGTTCGCCGTGCTGTTCTTCGTCTCCATCGGCATGCTCTTCAACCCCGGCGTGGTGGTGCAGCATCCGTGGATCGTGCTGGCGGCGTGCCTGATCATCATCGTGGGCAAATCGGCCGCGGCCTACGCCATCGTGCGCGCGTTCGGCCGGCCGCCGAAGACCGCGCTCACCATCGCGACGAGCCTGGCTCAGATCGGCGAGTTTTCCTTCATCCTCGCGGGCCTGGGCGTTTCGCTGGGCCTGTTGAGCGAGCAGGCGCGCGACGTGCTGCTCGCCGCGGCCATCGTCTCCATCCTGGTCAACCCGTTGCTCTTCGTCGCGCTGGATCGCTGGGTGGCCAGGCACGACGCCGATGCGCCGGACGAGCACCCCGAGGTGAGGGGGCATACGGTGCTGGTCGGCTTCGGCCGGGTGGGGCGCCGCGTGTTCGCCGAGCTGAGTGCGGCGGGTACGTCGATCCTGGTGATCGAGACCGACGAAGACGCCGTGCGCGAGCTTCGCGACAGCGGCAAGGCGGAAGTGGTCATCGGCAATGCCGCCGCGGCGCCGGTGCTGGCCGAGGCCAATCTGGCCTCCGCACGCGCGTTGATCGTGGCGGTGCCCGACCCCTTCGAGGGTGGCCAGGTCGTGCGTGCGGCGCGTGCGTTGCGCGCCGACCTCCCGATCGTGGCGCGCGCGCATTCGCAGGAATGCATGGGGCACCTGTCGGGGCTCGGCGCGAGCGAGGTCGTGTACGGCGAGGAAGAGCTGGCGCGGCGGATGGTGGAGATGGCGTTTCCGGTGCCGATCGTGCCATCGCATCATTAAAAATCCGCATCGCTTCTTTGCGAAAACCGGGCGAAGGCCGGTGCCCACGGCGAAGCGGTTCGAGCTTGCGTGAGCCTGGACACGCTCCGCTAACGCCTCGTTGGCTAACGTTCCGCCGGTTGGCCCTGACGCAAGAGGACACGATGGCCCCCCGCATCGAAGACTACGCGATGATCGGCAACTGCCGCACCGCGGCCCTGGTATCGCGCGACGGATCGATCGACTGGCTTTGCCTGCCCCGGTTCGATGCCGCGGCTTGCTTCGCGGCACTGCTTGGCGACGAAGACCATGGCTGCTGGCGGCTCGCTCCCTCAGACGGCGAGGCCCGGTCCCGGCGCGAGTACATCGACGGCAGCCTCGTGCTGCTCACCGAATGGCAGACCGCCACCGGAAGCGCGCGGGTCACCGACTTCATGCCCTTCGCGGGCGACCAGGTCGGCGTCACGCGGATCGTCGAGGGCATCGAGGGGCGGGTGGACTTCGAGACCCTGCTCCGTATCCGCTTCGATTACGGCAACGCCGTGCCCTGGGTGAGCCGCGTCGACGACGATACCCTCACCGCCGTCGCCGGCCCCGACCTCGTCGTGTTGCGCAGTACCGTGCCGCTGGAAGGGGAGAACATGCACAGCGTGGCGCGCTTCGCGGTATCGGCCGGGGAATCGGTGGCGTTCACGATGACCTGGGGGCCGTCGCACCTCGCTCCGCCGGAAGCCATCGATCCACGCGCCGCGCTGGAGGAATCCCTCGCTTTCTGGGAAGACTGGTCGGGCCGTTGCCTCGGCATGGGCGAATGGACCGACATCGTTCGCCGTTCGCTGGTGGTGCTGAAGGGATTGAGCTACCTGCCCACCGGCGGCATCGTCGCCGCGCCCACCACCTCGTTGCCCGAATGGATCGGCGGCGAGCGCAACTGGGATTACCGCTACTGCTGGGCGCGCGACGCGACCTTCGTACTGTCCGCGCTGGTCAACGCGGGCTATCACGACGAAGCCAGCGCATGGCGCGACTGGGTGCGTCGCGCCGTGGCCGGCTCCCCGGGCCAATTGCAGGTGCTCTACGGGCTCGCGGGCGAGCGGCGCCTGGAGGAATACGAACTGACCTGGCTGCCGGGCTACGAAGGCTCGCGTCCCGTCCGCGTGGGCAATGCCGCCTCGTCCCAGTTCCAGCTCGACATCTTCGGCGAGCTGGTGGGCGCCTTCGCGCATGCGGTCCGCCATGGCGTGGCCTTGCAGCCCGAGGCCGACGACGTGCAGGAGGTGTTCCTCGATCACCTCGCCAGCATCTGGCGCGAACCCGACGAGGGCATCTGGGAGATTCGCGGCGAACCCCGCCACTTCGTGCACTCCAAGGTGATGGCCTGGCTGGCCTTCCAGCGGGCCTCCGAACAGCCGCGGGCGGAAGGCTCGCCGTTGTCGAGGCGATGGCGCGGGATCGCCGACGAGATCCGCGCCGACATCCTCGCCAAGGGCGTCGATCTCGAGCGAGGCTGCCTCGTGCAGTCGTACGGTTCGACGGAGGTCGACGCGAGCCTGCTGCTGGTCACCCTCACCGATTTCCTGCCGCCGGACGATCCGCGTGTCGCCGCCACCATTCGCGCGGTCGAGAAAGACCTGCTCGTCGACGGCTTCGTGCTTCGCTACGACACGCGCAGCGGCGTGGACGGACTGCCGCCGGGCGAGGGGCAGTTCCTGCCGTGCAGCTTCTGGCTGGTGGAGAATTACGTGCTGCTCGGCCGCATGGACGACGCGCGCGAGCTCTTCGTCCGGCTCGTCGGGCTGACGAACGACCTCGGATTGCTCGCGGAGGAGTACGATCCCGTTTCGAAGCGCCTGCTGGGCAATTTCCCCCAGGCCTTTTCGCACGTCGCGCTGGTCAACGCCGCCTTTAGCCTGGCGCGTCGAAGCAGCGCCACGGCGGATATGCATGTCAGTCCAGAATCCACCTTGAACCAGCCTTCCCCAGGAGTTCGTGCATGAGCCAAGCCACCGCCAAGCGCATCAGTTCGCGCGCCCATCCGGCCGATCCGTGTACCGTCGTGATCTTCGGCGCGGCCGGCGACCTGACCAGCCGCCTCGTGGTACCGGCCCTCTACAACATGCGCCGTACGGGGCTGTTGTCCGACAACTTCGCCGTCGTCGGCTTCAACCACGGCAAGATGACCGACAACGCCTGGCGCAACAGCCTGCGCACGGCGCTGGAGCGCTACGTGGGCACCAGCGGCCGCAAGCTCGACGAAGAAGCCTGGGACTGGCTCAGCGGGCAGATGACCTATCACGCCGGCGATTTCGACGATAAGCAGGCCTTCCAGAGCCTGTCGGTGAAGCTGGGCGAGATCGAACGCAAGCGCGGCACCCAGGGCAACGTGCTCTTCTACCTCGCCACGCCGGAGCGTTTCTTCGGCGACGTGATCGAGAAGCTGCAGGAGGCGGGACTGGTGGACGACGGCGGGGCGGACGGCCGCTTCTGGCGCCGCGTCATCATCGAGAAGCCGTTCGGCCACGATCTCGCCTCGGCACGCGCGCTCAACGAACGCATCCTCAAGGTGCTGCGCGAGGACCAGGTCTACCGCATCGACCACTTCCTCGGGAAGGAGACGGTGCAGAACATCATGGCCTTCCGTTTCGCCAACGGCCTGTTCGAGCCCATCTGGAACCGCGACCGCATCGATCACGTGCAGATCACCGTGGCCGAGACGGTGGGCGTGGAGCGCCGCGGCACGTTCTACGAGCAAACCGGTGCCCTGCGCGACATGGTGCCCAACCATCTCTTCCAGTTGCTGGCGATGGTGGCGATGGAACCTCCCTCTTCGTTCGATGCCGAAGCCGTGCGCACGCGCAAGGCGGAGGTGATCGAAGCGATCCGGCCCGTGCAACCGGAGGATGCCGTACGCGGCCAGTACGGCCCCGGCGCCGTCAACGGCGAGCTGGCCACCACGTATCGCGAGGAGCCCGACGTGGCCCCCGATTCGGTCACCGAGACGTTCGTGGCGATGAAGCTTTCCATCGACACCTGGCGCTGGTCCGGCGTACCGTTCTACCTGCGCACGGGCAAGCACATGGGCCGCCGCACCACCGAGATCGCCATCCGTTTCAAATCGGCGCCGTTCGCCCCGTTCCGCGGCACGGGGATGGATGCGTTCGGACCGGACTGGCTGGTGTTGCAGATCCAGCCCGACGAGGGCATCTCGTTGCAGTTCGACGTGAAGCGTCCCGGTCCGCGCGTGGAGCTCGCGCCCGTGCGCATGGATTTCAAGTACGCCGACTGGTTCCGCGCCGAGCCGAACGTGGGCTACGAAACGCTGCTGTACGACTGCATGACCGGCGACGCCACGCTGTTCCAGCGCGCCGACATGGTCGAGGCTTGCTGGCGCGCCGTGCAGCCGATCCTCGATGAGTGGGCGCAGCGTCTGCCGGCCGACTTTCCCAATTACGCCTCGGGCAGCGCCGGCCCGGCCTCGTCCGATACCTTGCTCGCCATGGGCGGCCGTTCATGGCGTCCGCTGAATTCGTCGAGCGAGCCGCTGGCCCGCAAGCCGGTGCGCGCGAAGGCCGAGGCGGCGCCGTCGGCCGCCGCGGATACGCCGCGCGCCGCGGCGAAGAAGGGCGCAGCGAAGAAAGGCGCGGTTCGCCGAGCGGCGAGCAAGAAGGTGGCGGCGAAGACGGCTTCCGCCCGCAAGGTCGCGACGAAGACGACGGCCACGCGGAAAACGGCTGCGAGGAAGACGACGGCGAAGAAGACGGCCACCCGTCGGACGCCGGCGACCCGCCCGCGCGGCAGGTAAGTCGTCGGCCGGGTGACGGACGAGGGGCCTCGCTTCGGCGAGGCCCCTTTTTTATCGCTCAGTGGTCGTGTTTGTCCTCGTGCGCGGGCGGGCGACGCTCGTCATGGTGAGGCGCCGGGCGGGACGCCTGGTGCTGTTCCGGACGAGCCTCCACGTGGGGCTGCGCGTGCGCTTCCATGCGTGGTTCCATGTGCGGCTCCATGCGCTGCTCCATGCGCGGCTGCGCGCGCGGTTCCACGCGCTGCTCCATGTGCGGCTGTGCCTGCGGTTCCATGTGCGGTTCCTCGCGTGGTTCCACCCGCGGTTCCGCGCGGTGCGTCATCAGGCCAGGGTCCGTCGGCGGCGGGACATGCTGGGCCAGGCGCGTGTCCCTCGGGGGCATGCGGACATCGTCGCGGGTTTCCTGTCGCGGCGCCGCGACGGGTGTCGGTGAGGGCCGGTCATGGCGCTGCGCCGTCGCGGGGTCGAAGGCGTGCGGCCTGCCTGGTTCCATCGCTCCACCGGCGGCCGGGGCGTGTGCTTCCGGCGGCCGGGGCGGCTCGTTCCCGGCGTGGGCTGCGAAGGCCGCTCGCTCGGCGCCTGGAGACGGCAGGGCGGGGCGGCCGTTCGGCGCGGTGGCATGCATCATGGCCGGGCTGAAGCTCGGACGCTGCATGTGCGCGAAATCCACGGCCCGTGGCGAGGCGGCAGGGGGCGCGAAGCGGCTCGGTCCAGGAGCGGGCGCACCCCGGTCAAAGGTGTTGTGCACCGAGACGTTGCCGAAGTCGTGCCGGTTGTCGATGTGCACGGAACGGTCGATGTGGGTGTACCGATTGATCACGGTGGTGCGGTTCACCACGTAAGGATGGTTGTCGTAGACCACGGCCGGCCGCCCGTACCCGCCGCCGCGTGGACCGCCCCAGGAGGTCCGCCAGGCATCCCAGCCCCAGGGATGGTCGTGGTGTCCGTGCGCGAACAGTTCACCCACCAGCACGCCTGCGCCGAACGACAGCAGCCCGGTCGCGACGAGATCGCCGCGGTCGGGTGCCGGTTCGTACCAGCGTTCGGTGGTGTAGACGCGCGAATAGACCGGTTCGCCGTAGACGACGTCGGGATCGTAGCTGGGCACGTAGACGACATCCGGCTGGGCCGGTTCGATCTCGATGGTCTGGGCCGGCGGCTCGACGACACGACGTTCGTCGACCACGGTCGTGGTTTCGGGCGCGTCCGTCACGCGTACCGTCTGCTGGGGCGTATCGCGGAGCGAACCGTGCGCGCGGGCACGCTGACGCATCACCTGGATCGCGTTGAGTACGTCCGTCGGTTCGGCCGCGTAGGCCGCGCCCAGTGCGGCGGTCCAGTCGTCATGGCCGTCCAGCTGGTCGACCACCGCGGGAAACGCCACCAGTGCCTTGACGCTGGGATCCCACGGTTCGTCGGCGGCGGCATCGATCAGCGCCGAGCCGCTGAGGTTGCGCCGGTCTTCGAGGAACCCGCGTGCCGCATGCACGTCGTCGGGGTGGGTGGAGGCGGCGAGCGTCAGCGCGACGAGCTTGTCGGGGAACAAGGCGATGGGGGAGACCAGCGCGTAGAGCTGTTCCGCGGTCGGCGGTTGGTAGGCCGCCGCTGCGGGCTGTTCCGCCGTGACGGCGGGTGCCGGTGACGGCGCAGCCGCTTCGTCCGCCGGCGCCTGGCGCTGGCAACCCGCCAGCATGCCGAGCGTCGCGACCGATAGCGCGGTCATCAGAAAGACATCCTTCGGAAGGTATTTCATGGGGCCTCTCGTCCAGGGTCGCGTGCGGATCCGGTGTGGCGCCAATGTCGTTTTCGGCGCGTGACTGGGCGCTGTCTGGAGGCGCAAGGCCTTGCGCTTTGAAGGAGCCGTTTAAGGACGGTTGAGGAGGGCGTCCCCAGGCGCTCGGCGCCATGGATGGCTGCGCGCTTTTTGATGCATCGCAGCAATACCGCTCGCGCCGACCGATCGCGCTCGTTGCGCTGCGCCAATCGGACCTAAAGCCCCTGCCACCAATGGCTTGCGCGTGATTTCGGACAAAATCGAGCGCTACTGGATCGATCCAAATAGTCGGGCCACATTCCGCACTGCACTATTTTGGTATTCCTGCGTTATCCATGTAAATCATGGAGTTGCAAGAGTTTGTCTATCCTTGGATCGAGTTAAAAATCAGTTGACAACGTTGTCAACTCACCCAAGAATCCGCCAGTAACACGGTACGCCGTGATTGCGCGCGATACCCCGTCAAGGGCGCGCGAAAGTGAAGAAGGGCACCAGAAGACCCCAACGAAGCGAACGTCCCGACGCTGGCCCATGGCCAGCGCGGTCCCGTTCGCTCGAAAAAAAACCAGACGCGGGGTTGGGCCCGGCCGACAAGCGAGCCCTGCCTCTTTTCCTTTCAGGAGATCGATGTGAACCACCGTTTCAGCGCGCTTTCCATGGCCATCCTGGCCGGTCTGTTCGCCACCGGCAGCGTGATGGCGCAGACCGCCACCAACGCCCCGGCCGCGAGCGACGCGAAGAAGACCACCGCCGACCAGGCCGCACCGCAGGACGCGGCCGAGCTTACCGGCATCACCGTGACCGGCATCCGCGCGAGCTTGCAGAAGTCGCTCGACCTCAAGCGCAACTCCGACTCGATCGTCGATGCCATCTCGGCCGAAGACGTGGGCAAGTTCCCGGACACCAACGTGGCCGAGTCGCTGTCGCACCTCCCCGGCATCAGCGTGGACCGCAACTTCGGCGAAGGCGACAAGGTCAGCATCCTCGGCACCGACCCGGCGCTGAACCGCCTGCTGCTGAACGGCCAGACCCTCGCTTCGACCAACTGGACGTCCGACCCGAACAACCCGGACAGCCGCTCGTTCGACTACAGCCTGCTCACCTCGGAAATCATCGGTAACGCCCAGGTCTACAAGACCCCGCAGGCGAAGAT